>JAKAFC010000136.1 GCA_021818065.1 Pseudomonadota bacterium | reverse complement strand
CCAGATGTTCCAGCCCGGCCAGGGCCTGACGGGCGTGGTGTGCATCCGGGTCGCTCATCGCCGGGTTCTCGCCCTGGATGTACATGCCGCGAATCTGCCCGGTACGCGCGGCGTGGATGATCTCCACCACGGTCAACCCGGGGGTGCGGCTGAGCTGGCCGGGCGGTAGCGCCCAGTAGCGCTCGACGCGGTCGACGGCCTCGAGCGTGGTGCGCACATAGTCGGGAAACATCATCGGGATGAGCCCGGCGTCGCTGGCGCCCTGCACGTTGTTTTGTCCGCGCAGCGGATGCAGCCCGGTGCCGGGGCGGCCGATCTGGCCGGTGAGCTGGCACAGGGCGATGAGGGCGCGCACGTTGTCGGTGCCGTGCACATGCTGCGCGATGCCCATGCCCCAGAAGATCATCGACGCCTTGCTGGTGGCAAAGGCACGCGCGGCGGCGCGAATGTCGTCAGCCGGCACGCCGCAGACCGGCGCCATCGCTTCGGGCGAGAGCGCGGCGACATGCTGGCGAATGCCCTCGACCTCCTGCGGGTGGCAGCGCGCGGCCACGCTAGCGGTGTCGAGCAGGTTCTCGGCGAACACCACGTGCAGCATGGCGTTGAGCAGCGCCAGGTCGGTGGCAGGGGTGAACTGCAGCGTCAGCCAGGCCTTGCGCGCCAGCTCGGTGCGGCGCGGGTCGGCGAGGATGAGACGCGTGCCACGCTGGGTGTCGGCCCCCTGGGGCGAACCCTGTTCACCCCGCCCCCCATGGGGGTCAGGACGACTTGGGGCGGCCCGGCGTCGTCCTTGGATGGCATTTTTCATCCACGTCGCGGCGACGGGGTGGTTCACCGTGGGGTTGGCGCCGATGATCATGATGACCTCGGCCTGCAGCGCGTCCATGACAGGGTTGCTCACCGCCCCCGAGCCGATGCCTTCGAGTAGCGCGGCCACGCTGGAGGCGTGGCACAGCCGGGTGCAGTGGTCGACGTTGTGGGTGCGCAGGCCCGCGCGCACCAGCTTCTGAAACAGATAGGCCTCCTCGTTGGTGCCCTTGGCGCTGCCGAAGCCGGCCAGCGCCGCGCCGCCGTGCTGCTCGCGCAGGCGCAGCAGCCCCCCGGCGGCGCGCTCCAGCGCCTCGTCCCAGGTCGCTTCGCGGAACACGCTGCGCCAGTCGGCAAGGCGCACCTGCTCGGGGTTCTTCGGTGCGTCGTCGCGGCGGATCAGCGGCTTGGTCAGCCGCGCCGGATTGGCGACGTAATCGAAACCGAAGCGGCCCTTGACGCACAACCGCCCCTGGTTGGCGACACCGTCGCGGCCCTCGACGCGGGCGATGTGTTCCCGCCCCTGCGCGTCCTGCTGCACGTGGTAGGTCAGCGCGCAACCCACACCGCAGTAGGGGCAGACCGAATCGACCGTGCGTGCGCTGACCTTGGCCCACGCGCCGTTGGCCGGGGCGAGCGCGCCGGTAGGGCAGGCCTGCACGCATTCGCCGCAGGCCACGCAGGTGCTCTCGCCCATCGGCGCGCCCTGGTCGAACACGATGCGCGCCGCGGCACCGCGCCCGGCCAGGCCGATGACGTCGTTGCCTTGCTCTTCACGGCAGGCGCGCAGGCAGCGGGTGCACTGGATGCAGGCGTCGGCGTTGAAGGTGATCGCCGGGTGCGAGGCATCGATGGCGGGCGGCTGCGGCCAGTGCGCGGCCTCGGCCTGGGCGCCGCCGAAGGCCGTGGCATAGCGACGGCGATCGGCCCCGAGGCGCTGCACCCAATGGTCGAGTTCGTCGTCGATGCGATCCAGCCGCTGCGGCTTGCGCGCAGCCAGCAGTTCGAGCACGCCGCGCTGCGCGGCGCGGGCGCGGTCGTTGGCGGCGTGCACTTTCATGTTGGGCGTGACCGTGCGGCAGCACGAGGCGGCGAGCACACGCTCGCCTTCCACCTCCACCATGCAGGCGCGGCAGTTGCCAACCGGCCGCAGCGGGTCTTGGTGACAAAGATGCGGAATCTCCACACCGTGGCGCTTGGCCGCGGCCCAGATGGTCTCGCCGGGATGCGCGGTGAGGGCTTTACCGTCGAGCTGGAAGGCGATGGTGGGCAGGGTGCTGTCCATGGCGTCACTCCTTGGCCGTCGTCACTTCGTGCGGGAAGTGGCGCAGCACGCTGTCGACGGGGTTGGGGGCGGCCTGGCCGAGGCCGCAGATGGAGGCGTCGCGCATGAGCTGGCTCAAGTCGCCGATCGACGTTGCGCTCCAGCGCGAAGACGCCATCGCTGCCAGCATCTGGTGCGTGCCTTCGCGGCAGGGGGTGCACTGGCCGCAGCTTTCCTCGGCGAAAAAGCGCATCAGGTTGGCGGCGGCGGCGCGTGCGGTGTCGGTGTGCGTGGCGCTGCGGCCCAGCACGATGACGGCCATCGAGCCGATGAAACAGCCCTGCGCATCGAGCGTGCCGAAGTCCAGCGGCAGGTCGTCCTGCTGGGCATTCAGAATGCCGCCCGAAGCGCCGCCGGGCAGCACGCCGTACAGCGTCCACCCTGGGGCCATGCCGCCGGCGTAGTCGTCGATCAGCTCGCGCGACGTGATGCCGGCTGGGGCCAGATACACGCCTGGCCGGGCGACGCGGCCCGACACGGTGAAGCGTCGTAGCCCCTTGCGGCCGCGACGCCCCTGGGTGAACCAGTCGGCTCCAGAGCGAGCCTCCCCACCGCCGGGCCGCCCCAAGGTGGGGAGCGCCCTCTCGGGGGGCAGCGAAGGCTTCGCCTGAGCGTGGGGGCTCACCAGACTACGGACCCACCACAGCGTCTCGACGTTATGCTCCAGCGTGGGTTTGCCGAACAGCCCGGCGATGACCACGATGGGCGGCTTGAGCCGGGGCATGCCGCGTTTGCCTTCGAGCGACTCGATCAGCGCCGACTCCTCGCCGCAGATGTAAGCCCCGGCACCACGGCGCAGCGCCACCCGCGGCGGGCGGGCGCGCACCGCGGCGTCGTCGCCCGGCTCGTCATCGTCGGCGCCGCCAATGTCCACCCCGCCGTAGCGCAGCAATCCGGCAGCGTGCAGCGCTTGCAACTCGCGGTGCAGCAGCGCGCCTTCGGCAGCGTATTCGTCGCGCAGATAAATCCACACCCGGCCCGCAGCCACGGCCCAGGCGGCGACGAGCAGGCCTTCGAGCATGCGGTGCGGCGTGGTGCGCAGCAGGTGGCCGTCCTTGCAGGTGCCGACCTCGCCCTCGTCGGCATTCACCACCATCAGGCGCGGCCCAGGCTGTTGCGCCACGGTACGCCATTTGCGCGCGCTGGGAAACCCGGCACCGCCGAGGCCGCGCAACTCGGCGTCTTCAATCCGCTGTATCACCGCCTCGGGGGTGAGGCGCCCGGCGCGGCAGTCGGCCAGCAGGGCGTAGCCGCCACCCGCTTGGTAGGCGGCGAGGTCTTCGGCCTCGGCCGGGGCGGGCGGTGCGGTATCAGCCTGCGGCAGGGCGCCAAGCACGGCATCGACCGTGGCGTGGCCCAGCGCGTGGCGGCCCACCAGCACGCCCGGCGCCTGCGTACACAAGCCCATGCACGAGGCGGCCTCCACCGCAATGTCCGCGTCGCAGCGCTGCCGCAGATCGTGCCGCAAGGCATCGGCCCCGGCCAAAGCGCAGCTCAGGTTGGTGCAGACCCGCACCACGGCGGCGGGCGCGGCCTCGCTCTCGCGCAGCAAGCGGAAGTGGTGATAGAAGCTGGCAACCTCATACACCTGGCTGGGAGAGAGCCGCAGCCACTCGGCCAGCGCCGCAAGGCGCGACGGCCGCAGGCCGCGCTCGGCATCGTGCAGGCGGTGCAGATGCTCCACCAGAAGGTCAGGGCGCGCCGCCAGATCCCCGCAGGCCGCCAGCACCGCTGCACGTGCTTCGGCGCTGACCAGACCGCCCCGCGGCGTGTTGCGCACAATGCGCACGGGCTGCGGCCGCGCCGCGCTTTGTTCGGGGTCGACCCGTTGCGCAGCGCCCTTGGAGCTCGAGCTGGAGAGGGGGTGGTCTGGTGACATCGCAGGGCATCCTCGAAGCGATGAGGTTGACAAACGCCGGGGCATTGGCAACCGTCTGAAGGTGGCTGAAGGTCGTCTGCCTCAGTTTTCAAACGACGATTAGGCAAAAGCAAGCTGGTTGCATTGTGCAGCCGGATATCGGGCACTGTGATGCAACAGCCCTTTGGAGTATGCCTTCGCACACAGGTTCTTGCGCCTGGCGTCCCGTGGCGTTTGACGGCGCTGCACCGAGGGCGAGTCGCGTCTTCTTATTTCGTGCCGTCGTGTTCGAAAAGAAAAAAGGCCGACGTCGAGTCGGCCTTCTCGTTTGAGTCAACGCTGGCGAGCTGTCTGGAGATCAGCCGCCGCGTCGGTGTTACTGATTGAACGCGGCGATCGTCGCCTGGTCCAGATACCCTGTGCCCGGCAAGCCGCGCGATTTCTGGAATCGGATCAGTTCGGCGCGGGTTTTCGGGCCCATCACACCGTCCGGAGTTCCTACCGGAAAGCCTAGCGCATTGAGCTTCTCTTGCGCGTCTTTCAGCGTCATGGTGGCGTGAGCAGCGGGCTGCGCGGCTGCCGTCGGCTGGGCCGTCGCGGCAGGCTGGGCTGCTGGCTGCGAGGCGGGAGTCGAGCCGCCTTGCACGCCGAGCTGACCGCCGGTTCCCAGGCCGCCTTTGACCTCTTGCGCCTTGTAGTTCTGCACGGCTTTGACGATGCCGTTGTACGAGTCCATGAACGCGGCAACGATCACCTTACCCTGCGCAGTGTTGGCGTAACCGCCGCCGAGACCTCCCGCCGCGCCGCCGAACAAGCCGCCGATGGCCCCGAAGTCCCAGTTTTTGGCGCTACCCTCGGCGGCGGCAAGCTGCACGCCGGAGCGGTTGTCCACCAGGGTCAGCAGCGTGCTGGCCTCTTTGGAGTTGAGGCTGCCGCCGACGATGGCGCCAACAGGGCCGAGCAGCCCGCCGACCAACCCGCCGACCCCGCCCGCGTTGTTGTTGGAGAAGGTGATGCTGGGGGTCAGGGTGTAATCTGCCGACACCATCTGTCCCTTGCCGAAATTCGAGTTTTGCCGCAACTCACCCGACTGAGCCAGGGCGCGTTCTTGCATCATGTTGTTCATGGCGCGACCACGGTCCACCACGACAAAACAGTTCGATTGCTGGATCATCAGCTTGAGCACGGGCGTGGTCGGCCCAAGCTGGTACTGGTTGGTCAAAATGCCATACCACGGCGAACTGGTGTTTTCCTCGACGGCAATCGTGCCCAGCGGAGCGTTGCAGCGTGCCAACTTGTCGTTGGCGTTCTGGCTATTTGCGCCACCCGCAGAGCCGGTTGCCTCGGTCTTGGCAGCCTGGGAACCCATGTTCATGCTCGAACATGCGGACAGCGACAGAACGGCTGCCATGAGGGCAAGGCGTTTCGCACGAAGTTGCAGCATTGATGACTCCAAGTGTTTGATTTGTCAAAGGTGCCCGCTGGCCGCGCGCGGGCGACAAGGGGCGTGCTGGAAGATCGACACGCCATGTACCAAAAATTTGGGGTGCGATCACGACTTGTCGTTTCGATTGAAAAACAAGAAGTTCGCGAAGTTTAATCGAGCCCTGTTACAGAAATCAGAACAAAGTTCCCGCGGGGTCATGCAATTTGTGAATTTGCCAAAAATGTCACGACGCGTCGTCACCGCTCTGGACGACGCCCGATCAAAACCCGTAGCCGAGCGCGAACACATCCCGGCAGCCGCAGCGCGCACAATGCGGGTTTAGCCGTTTTCAAGGCCGACACCATGACTTCCGAACAAATCTCCCCCTTCGCCGAACTCGGCTTGCCTGAACCGTTGTTGCAGGCGCTGCGCGACGTGGGCTACGAAACGCCGTCACCGATCCAGGCGGCCACCATTCCGCCGTTGCTGGCCGGGCGCGACGTGCTGGGGCAGGCGCAGACCGGCACCGGCAAGACGGCGGCCTTCGCCCTGCCCATCCTGGCGCAGATCGACTGCAATGCCCGCCACACCCAGGCGCTGGTGCTGGCGCCGACGCGCGAACTGGCCATCCAGGTGGCCGAGGCCTTTGCGCGCTATGCCGCGCATCTGCCGGGGTTCAACGTGCTGCCGATCTACGGCGGCCAGAGCTACATTCCGCAGCTCGCCTCGCTCAAGCGCGGCGCGCATGTGGTGGTGGGCACGCCGGGGCGCATCATCGATCACCTGGAGCGCGGCACGCTCAAACTCGATCAGCTCGCGCACATGGTGCTCGATGAGGCCGACGAGATGCTGCGCATGGGCTTCATCGACGATGTCGAGTCCATTCTGCAAAAGACTCCGCCGCAACGGCAGGTGGCGCTGTTTTCGGCGACCATGCCGCAGGTCATCCGTCGCATTGCGCAAACTTATCTGCGCGATCCGCAGGAGATCACCATCAAGGCGGCCACGACCACGGCCACGCACATTCAGCAGCGCT
Source organism: Pseudomonadota bacterium (assembly GCA_021818065.1). GTDB lineage: Bacteria > Pseudomonadota > Gammaproteobacteria > Burkholderiales > Burkholderiaceae_C > Thiomonas. Next base: position 680 of record JAKAFC010000136.1, on the reverse strand, counting down.
ACTGGATGGTCAGCGGCCTGCACAAGCTCGACGCTCTCACCCGCATTCTCGAGGTCGAACCGTTCGACGGCATGATCATCTTCGCCCGCACCAAGCAGGCCACCGAGGAGCTGGCCGAGAAGTTGGCGGCGCGCGGCTTCACCGCGGCAGCGCTCAACGGCGACGTGCCGCAGGCATTGCGCGAGCGCATGGTGCAGCGGCTCAAGGATGGCCAACTCGACATCCTGGTCGCCACCGATGTGGCTGCGCGCGGTTTGGATGTGGAGCGCATCAGCCATGTGGTGAATTACGACATTCCGACCGACACCGAGAGCTATGTGCACCGCATCGGCCGTACCGGTCGCGCTGGGCGCAGCGGCGAGGCCATTCTGTTCGTCACCCCGCGCGAGCGGCACCTGCTGCGCGCCATCGAGCGCGCCACGCGCCAGCCCATCACGCAGATGCAGCTGCCCAGTACCGAGGCGGTGAACGACAGCCGCATCAACCGCTTCATGGAGCGCATCACCGAGGCGCGCGAACAGGAGGGGCTGGAGGATTATCAGCGCCTGGTCGAACGCTACGAGCAGGAGTTCGACATCCCGGCCATCGAGATCGCCGCGGCACTGGCGCGCATGGTGCAGGGCAACAAGCCGCTGCTGATGCGCCCAGGCAGCGAACCGGCCTACAACGCCGACGCGTCG
>JAKAFC010000135.1 GCA_021818065.1 Pseudomonadota bacterium | reverse complement strand
CCGGCGCATCTTCTCTCGGTTCGAAAAACTCGACGCGATGTTCCTCGGCTTCCTCAGCTTCGTGCTGGTGGTCGATGGTCTTCGCAGTTTGTGTTAACAGGCCCTAGTTCGGCTTGGTCCACGTCCCGACACGTCTCGATCACCATCCACCGCAGGGTGGCAGCGGGAACTTTCTGGCGTTAGCACTCTCTACCTGTGAGTGCTAATATCGATCCCGAACAGGAGGAATTCATCCATGACCCAAACCCAGTCCGCCGCACTTGCCCTGCGCCCGGCGCAGGTCGATGGCGCGTTCCCGCTGGCGCTGCCCAGTCTGGGCAACCTCGACGCCTACATCAGTGCCGTCAACCGTCTGCCGCTGCTCAGCGCGGAGGAAGAATCGCGCCTGGCGCATCGCTGGCGCGAGCAGGGGGACAAGGACGCAGCGGGCAAGCTGGTGCTGTCGCACCTGCGGTTGGTGGTGTCCACGGCCCGGCAGTACCTCGGCTACGGCCTGCCGCATGCCGACCTCATCCAGGAGGGCAACATCGGCTTGATGAAGGCGGTCAAGCGCTTCGATCCGGCGCACGGCGTGCGACTGGTGAGCTACGCCCTGCACTGGATCAAGGCCGAGATTCACGAATACATCCTGCGCAACTGGCGGCTGGTGAAGGTGGCCACCACCAAGGCGCAGCGCAAGCTGTTTTTCAACCTGCGTTCGATGAAAACGGCCAATGCCGGCATGAACGAGGCGCAGATCGACGACATGGCGCAGGCGCTGGCGGTCAAGCGCAGCGACGTCATCGAGATGGAAAGCCGCATGGGCGGGGCCGACATCGCGCTCGACCCCACGGTGGACGACGGTGAGGAGAACTTTGCCCCCATCGCCTACCTGGCCGACAGCACCATGGAGCCCATAGCCGTGCTCGAAGCTCGCAGCCATGACCGGCTGCAGGTCGAAGGCTTGGAGAGCGCGCTGGACCAACTCGATCCGCGCAGTCGCGCCATTGTCGAGCAGCGCTGGCTGCAGGTGGCCGACGACGGCAGCGGCGGCAAGACCCTGCACGAACTGGCCGCCGAGTACGGCGTGTCGGCCGAGCGCATCCGCCAGATCGAGGTGGCGGCGATGAAAAAGATGCGCAAATCGCTGGCCGAGTTTGCCTGACCCCCGCGCGCTACCGATGCAAGAAAGCCCGTCGCTCGACGGGCTTTTTTGTGGGCGACGCGCGGGACGGGGCGCGCGCCGTCGCGGTGGCGCCGGTTCAGCCGCCGTGCATGCACTGGGCGACGAAGGCTTGCTCCTTCTCGCCCGTCAGGCCCTGGGCTTTGGCGTCCTGTTCGCACTGGGCCTGGGTCGGGGCCGTGGGGGCTGCGGCCTCGGCGGCGTACACGCTGGTGATGCCGGCGGCGAAGATCAGGGCAGCGGTCAGGCTCAGGGCGGTACGAGACAAACTGGGGGACGATGCATGCATCACAGACTCCTTTTCATCATCACGGGCCGGATTGCCCGCAACAGGCTCTTTGCAAGCCCCATGCCGACTGCAAAAACCGAAGAAAAATCAATCGGTTGCGCCGATTGCGACGCTGCGTGACGGGATCGGGTCGGCACCGCGCGCCGATTCGCGCCGCAATCTGTTTGCTATCAGCGACAGATGTGCAGCCATGGCGCCAAGCTCTTGATGCAAAAAGCCGATTTCGTCGCCGATTGCCGACAGGGTGACCGCTCAGAAGGTGTGAATGAGTCCGGCGCGGCCAAGCAGCGCGCGCCGAGGGTTGCAATCAAGGCGCCAAGCACAGCCGTGCCCGTCGGCACGGCGCGTACCAACACCACCGATCGCAACGCCTGCTGGGGCCCCTGGGCCACGATGCGGGGCCATGGCGGATTGGTTCACACCTTCTCAGGCATGCCAGGCGCGCACCGCGCGGCGCAGGGTCTGCCAGTGCGTCTGGTGCTGGCGCGGATCGCGCGGCGCGGCGTAGCGCCAGCGTTCGAGTTGCAGCAGCAGCGCCAGGGCGCTGCGCGCGGCGGGCTCGGCCAGGAGCTGCTGGGCCTGGCCGCGCTGCACGGCGTGCGCCAGGGCGCGGGGCGGGGTGGCGTCGGTGCTATCGATCCCGGCTTGCTGCAGGCGCTGGCGCAGCAGGGCATAGGTTTGGCGCCAGGGGTCGGCGTGGCGGCGCTCCAGGGCGAGCAACGCGCCCAGCACGCCGGTGGCCAGCAGCAGCGCGCCGATGGCCAGGGCCGCCAGGGTCGCGCTGTCGGGCTGCTGCAAGCCGAACTTGCGCAGCAAATCCTGCTGCTTGCTGCTGCCGTAGTTCAGCACCCATTGGTTCCAGGCGTTGTTCAGCGCGTCCCAGCGGTTGCGCAGTTGCAGCAGCAGGGCGGCGTCGCGTGGACCCAGGGCGGCCATGCCCAGCAGCGGCTCGCGGCCGGTGAGGGTGGCGCCGCTGCGGTCGATGCGCGCCGGATCGACCGCAGCGGTGGGGTCGGCACGCACCCAGCCGCGTTCGGGCAGCCAGTATTCGGCCCAGGCATGGGCGTCGCTCTGGCGCACCACCCAGGTGTCGTCCACCGGGTTGAAGCGCCCGCCCTGGTAACCGGTGACGATGCGCGCGGGGATACCGGCGGCGCGCATCACCACGACGAAGGCCTGGGCGTAGTGCTCGCAGAACCCGGCACGGCGCTCGAACAGGAATTGATCGACCCCGTCGCGCAGGCCATAGGTGCCGGGATTAAGGGTGTAGCGAAACGGCTGGGTGCGGAACATGTGCAGCAGCGCCTGGGCGACGAAGCCGCCGCCTTGGCCCGCGGCGCGGGCCTGCGCGGCCAGCTCCTGGCCGAGGGCAACGCTGCGCGGGTCGAACCCCGGGGGCAGGGCTTCGTCGGCGCGTAGCGCGGCATCGGGCCGGGTCGGGCCGTAGCGGAACTGCGGCGACGACTCCACGGTGTAGCGCACCAGGTGGTCCAGCGGGCGGCCGGTGACGAGCTGCAGATCGGGCAGCCACTGCACCATGTAGCCCTCGATCTTGGGCGCGGCCAGCGGGGTGTCGAGGGCGAAGACAAAGGTTTGCTGCGTCGGCTGCAGCGTCACGGTGTAGCGCACCGCCGGGCCGGTCGGTTGCAGATCAGCGGGCGGGGTGAGGCTGGCCCGGTCGCGCTGGTGGGCATCGGGCAGCCACACGCCGTTGTCGAAGCGGCTGAGCACCGGGCCGCGCCAGTAGAGCAGACGGTCGGGCGGGCGCGGGCCGTCGAACACCACACGAAAGGCCACGGAGTCGTCGCGCGCGAGCTGGGCGATCTGTCCCGGCGACATGCTGGCCGACAGCCCGGTGATGGCCTGCGGGTCGGTCTGCGGCAAGGCCCAGAGCGGAGCGCTCAGGCGCGGAAACACCATGAACAGCGCAACCATGGCCGGGGTGCCCAGCGCCATCATCTTCAGCGCCATGGCGAGGATCTGCCGCAGTGGCGGCCGACCCGCGGGCAGGTTGGCGTTGACCAGCGCGGCAAGCATGCCCCAGGTCGCCAGCACCATGACCAGCGCCGTGCCCAGCGCTTGCGAAAACAGAAAGTTGGCGGCGATGGTGAAAAAGCCGAGAAAGAACAGCACATGGGCGTCGCGCCGCGAGCGCATCTCCAGACTTTTCAGCGCCAGCAGTACGCAGATCAGGGCAACGCCGGCATCGCGCCCGAGCACGGTGTGGAACTGCGCCAGGGTGAGCACGGCGGCAACGGCCAGGATCAGCGCCAGCACCCAGCGCCGCGGCAGCGGCGCGCTGCGCCATGCCAGCACCGCGCGCCAGGCCAGCAGGCTCACCACCAGGACGCTGGTCCACCACGGCAGGTGGGCGAACAGCGGCAGCATGAGCAACAAGGCGACACCGAGCAAGAACAGGGCGTCGCGGGCGTCGCGCGGCAGGGCGGCGGCGCTGCGGGTCCAGCGTCTGGGCAGGCTGTCGCGCCAGGCGGTGCTCATCGCGCGCGGTCCGACATCGCGCGCAGCGGCCCGGGGTGCAAGGCCAACAGCCGCAGACACTGCAGGCGGTGGGCGGCGCCGCTGGCCGGGCCGATCCGCTGCGCGCCGAGCTGCAAGCCGTAGGGCACCCCGGCACGGTCGGCGGCGAGCACCCAGGCGCACAGCCGCGACAGCCGGGCTTCGGTGTCGAGGGTGGCGGGCAAGGCGGCGAAGTCCAGCCACAGTTCGGCGCGGGCCAGCGGTTGGGCGGTGTCGCGGCTGACCAGCTCGTCGCTATGGGCAAGCTGCTTCCACACGATCTGCCGCGGCGCGTCGCCCGGGCGGTAGGGGCGCACACCGTCGATCTCGCTGCCGCCCTGACGCATGGCTTGGCCCTCTCCGGGCGTGGGCCGGGCTGGGGGCAGTGGTGGCGCCGGGTGCTCCGCCGCGGGGGCCACCAGCAGGTCGCCCTGCGGTCGCCAGCGGCTCCAGGCGGTCCAGACGCCAAGCGGGTAGGTGCTCTCCACGGTGAGCAGCGGCCAGGGCAGCAGGCCGCGCTGCGGTGGCGCCCAGCTCAGGGTGAGCACGGCCTCGGTCTCCCGGCCGCAGTCGGCATAAACCCAGGGGTAGGGCGTGCGTACAAGCTTGGCGCGGCGTCGGGGTTTGGCCGTCGGATTCGCAGTGGCCTGGGCTTGCGCCATCGCTCCCTCGGGCCGTAGTGCCAGGCCCCAGCGGGCGCGGGCGCCGCCTTGCAGCACCAGACCCAGCCGGGCGCTCTGGCCCTGGTGCAACACCGCATCGGGCGTGCGGGCGCTGAGTTGCAGGCCGCGCAGGTTGTTGTGTGTGACGTGCATGGCCATCATGGCGCTGCCCGCCAGCAGAAAGGTGAGCAGGTAGCCGAGGTTGAGCTGGTAGTTGATGCTCAGCACCAGCAGCACCAGCAGCAGCGCGGCGTACACCCAGCCGACGCGGGTGGGCAGGATGTAGACGTTGCGGTGCGTCAGCCGCGTGCTGGCGCCGGCCGGGTGGCGCGCTGCGGCCCAGGCGTCGAAGCGGCTCGCCAGGCTGCGGGCGCGCTGCGCTGACGGCGCGGCGCCGGCCGGGCGAACGGAGTCTGCAGGAGCGGCCATGCCTGAGGCGTTGCGGCCGTGTCAGACGGCAACCTGTTCCAGCACCGCTTGCGCTGCCTGCAACGCGGCGGCGCGGTTGACCACCGGACTGTCCAGGGTGCGCAGACGGTGGCCGACCACGGCGGGGAAGACCTGTTGCACGTCGTCGGGGATGAGGTAGTCGCGGCCTTGCAGCAGCGCCCAGGCGCGTGCGGCGCGCATCAGCCCCAGCCCGGCGCGCGGGCTCAGACCCTCGATGAACCAGCGGCCGCTGCGGGTCTGCTGCAGCAGGTCTTGCACATAGTCGAGCAGCGCGGGGGCGGCATGCACGGCCTGCGCCTGCTGCTGCAGCGCCTGCAGCGCGGCGCTGTCGAGGTGCGGTTGCAGCGCGGCGATCAGCTCGCGCCGGTCGCGGCCTTCGAGCAGGGCGCGTTCCGCGGCGCGGCTGGGGTAGCCCAGCGAGATGCACAGCAGAAAGCGGTCGAGTTGCGACTCGGGCAGGGCGTAGGTGCCGAGCTGATCAAACGGGTTTTGCGTGGCGATGACGAAAAACGGCTCGGGTAGGCGGCGGGTCTCGCCGTCGACGCTGACCTGGCGTTCCTCCATGGCTTCGAGCAGCGCGCTCTGCACCTTGGGCCCGGCACGGTTGATCTCGTCGGCCAGCAGCACCTGGGCGAACACCGGTCCGGGGTGGAAGATGAACGCGCTGCGGTTGCGGTCGAACACCGACACGCCGACCAGATCGGCCGGCATGAGATCGGCGGTGAACTGCGCGCGGGCGTATTGCAGCCCCAGCGTGGCCGCCAGGGCGTGCGCCAGCGTGGTCTTGCCCACGCCGGGCAGGTCTTCGATGAGCAGGTGGCCGCCTGCGAGCAGACAGCACAGCGCGAGTTCGAGCTGCGCGCGCTTGCCGACGATGACGGTTTCGAGCTGATCGGTCAGGCGAGTGAGAACGGGATGCTTCACGGCAGGCGCACGAGAGATACTGAGCGCACTATGCTACGAGGGCGGCGGCGCCCGTCTGAGGCGCGGGGGCAAAACCTGGGCCCCGGCCGCAGGAGACAAACCACCATGACCACCGGCTTCTACACCCACGCCGATTGCAGCCTGCACGAGATGGGTGCAGACCACCCCGAATGTCCGCAGCGCCTTGCCGCCATAGAAGACCGGCTCATCGCCGCGCAGATCGCCCCCTGGCTGGAACGCCATGACGACGCCCCCGCCGCCAGTCTGGAGGCGCTGGAGCGCGCCCACGCCGCGCTCTATGTCAGCGATCTGCGGCAGCGTGGCGACTTTGAGGAGGGACATGTCTGGATCGACGCCGACACCCTGATGAATCCGCACACCTGGCAGGCGGCGCTGCGCGCCGCGGGCGCAGCCATCGCCGCCACCGACGCCGTGATCGACGGCCACCTGCGCAATGCCTTCTGCTCCATCCGGCCGCCCGGCCATCACGCCACGCGCAATCAGGCCATGGGGTTCTGCTTCCTCGGCAACGTGGCGATTGCCGCGCGCCACGCGCTGGATGTGCGCGGCTTGGAGCGCGTGGCCATTGTCGATTTCGACGTGCATCACGGCAACGGCACGCAGGACATCTTTCATGGCGACGCGCGGGCGCTCATGGTCAGCTTCTTCCAGCATCCGTTCTACCCGTACACCGGCCTGGATGCCGAGCCCAATATGCTCAACGTGCCGGTGCCCGCCTACACCAAGGGCGACGCCGTGCGCCGCATCGTCGCCGAGCAGTGGCTGCCGCGGCTGCAGGCGTTCGCTCCGCAGATGCTGTTCATCAGCGCCGGGTTCGACGCCCACCGCGAGGACGATATGGGGCAGATGGGCCTGGTGGAGGACGACTACGCCTGGATCACCCGACAGTTGGTGGACTTTGCCGCAGCCCAGTGCGAGGAGCGCATCGTCTCCTGTCTGGAAGGTGGCTACAACCTCAGCGCGCTGGGCCGCAGTGTGGCCGAGCACGTGCGCGTGCTGGCGGGCCTAGACTGAACCGCCGGGCCTGGCTGCAACCAGACGCGCCAGCAGCTCCCCGACGATGCCGCGGCGGAACAGCAGCACGCAGAGCACGAAAATGGCGCCGATCACCATGCTCACCGAATCGTTGAGCTGGTGAAACCAGTCGATGCCCGTGACGTGCACCAGAAAGCGCGAGATGGTGCCCATCT
>JAKAFC010000134.1 GCA_021818065.1 Pseudomonadota bacterium | reverse complement strand
GGCCATGACGCTGGCGCTGCGCTCGAGCAAGACCAAGTCGCAACGCTTTTTCGTCGCCGACGACGTGCTGCCGCAAACCCTCGAAGTGCTGCACACCCGCGCTGCGCCGCTGGGCATCGACGTGGTCAGCGGCCCGGTGGACGAAGCGCTGGAAGGCGAGTTTTTCGGCGTGCTGCTGCAGTACCCGGGCGTGGACGGCGCCGTGCGCGACGACCGCGAGCGCATCGCCGCGCTCAAGGCACGGGGCGTGCTGGTGGTGGTGGCGGCCGATCTGCTGGCGCTCACCCTGTTGATGTCGCCGGGCGAACTGGGTGCCGACATTGCCTGCGGCACGACGCAGCGTTTCGGTCTGCCGCTGGGTTTTGGTGGCCCGCACGCCGGGTACTTGGCGGTGCGCGACGCCCTCAAGCGCTCGCTGCCCGGGCGGCTGGTCGGCGTCAGCCAGGACGCGCATGGACAGCCAGCCTACCGCCTGGCGCTGCAAACCCGCGAGCAGCACATCCGTCGCGAAAAGGCCACGAGCAACATCTGCACCGCGCAAGTGCTGCCGGCGGTGCTGGCGAGCATGTATGCGGTCTATCACGGCCCCGAGGGACTGCGTCGCATTGCCCAGCGCGTGCATGCCTACACCGTGCTGCTGGCGCAGGGGTTGGAGCGCGCCGGTCTGCCGGTGCTCAACGCCGAGTTCTTCGACACCCTCACCGTGCATACCGGGGCGCGTACCGAGGCGGTACACGCCGCGGCGCTGGCGCGCGGCATCAACTTCCGTCGCATCGGCGCGCAGCATGTGGCCGTCTCGCTGGATGAAACAGTGACCCGGCAAGACCTGGCCGATGTGCTGGCCTGCTTTGGGGTGGAGCACAGTGCCGCGCTGTTCGACGCTGCGGAAAAGGGCGTGGCGCCGCGCTGGCCGCAGCAGCTGGCCCGGTCGGGCCATGTCCTCAGTCATCCGGTGTTCCACCGCTACCACAGCGAAACCGAGATGCTGCGCTACCTGCGGCGGCTGGCCGACAAGGACATCGCGCTGGACCGAGCGATGATTCCGCTGGGCTCGTGCACCATGAAGCTCAACGCCACCAGCGAGATGGTGCCCATCACCTGGCCCGAGTTCGCCGCCATCCACCCCTTCGCCCCGGCCGAGCAGGCGTGCGGCTACGCGCAGCTGGCGCAGCAACTCGAACAATGGCTGTGCGCCGCCACCGGCTACGACGCCATGTGCCTGCAGCCCAACGCCGGCTCGCAGGGCGAGTACGCCGGGCTGCTGGTCATCCGCGCCTATCACGCCAGCCGCGGTGAGAGCCATCGCGACGTGTGCCTGATTCCCTCCTCGGCGCACGGCACCAACCCGGCGTCGGCGCAGATGGTGGGCATGAAGGTGGTGGTGACGGCGTGCGACGCACAGGGCAACGTCGATCTGGCCGATCTGCGCGCCAAGGCCGAGCAGCACAGCGCCAACCTGGCCGCGTGCATGATCACCTACCCCAGCACCCACGGCGTGTTCGAGACCGAGGTGCGCGCCATCTGCGACATCGTGCACCAGCACGGCGGGCAGGTGTATGTGGACGGCGCCAACATGAACGCGCTGGTCGGTCTGGCCAGCCCGCCGGAGTTCGGCGCCGATGTGTCGCACCTCAACCTGCACAAGACCTTCTGCATTCCGCACGGCGGCGGCGGTCCGGGCGTCGGGCCGATCGGGGTGCGCGCGCATCTGGCGCCGTTCCTGCCGGTGCATCGCAGCGCCGGGCTGGACCGTGCCGGGGCGGTGGGCGCGGTCAGCGCCGCGCCGCTGGGCAACGCCAGCGTGCTGCCGATTTCGTGGATGTACATGCGCATGATGGGCGCCGACGGCCTGACCCAGGCCAGCCGCGTCGCCATCCTGTCGGCCAACTACATCGCCGAGCGGCTCAAGGATCACTACCCCGTGCTCTACACCGGCGAGAACGGCCGCGTGGCGCACGAGTGCATCCTCGACCTGCGCCCGCTGAAAGACGCCACCGGCATCAGCAACGAAGACGTGGCCAAGCGCCTGATGGACTACGGCTTTCACGCGCCGACCATGAGCTTTCCGGTGCCGGGCACGCTGATGATCGAGCCGACCGAGAGCGAATCGCTGGCCGAGCTCGACCGCTTCATTGCCGCCATGATCGCCATCCGTGCCGAGATCGCCCGGGTGGAGCAGGGGGTATGGCCGCGCGAGGACAATCCGCTGAAAGCTGCACCGCACACCGCGGCCAGCGTGCTCGGCGCCGATTGGCCGCATGCCCATAGCCGCGAAGACGCCGCCTTCCCCGTGCCAGCCCTGAAAGCCAACAAATACTGGCCGCCAGTGGGCCGGGTGGACAACGCCTGGGGCGATCGCAACCTGCAGTGCGCCTGCCTGCCCATCGCGGACTACGCCGAATAACAAGAGCGCCTCGTATGCACACCCCCGAACCCCGACAACATTTCGCCAGCGACAACTATGCCGGCATCTGCCCCGAGGCGCTGCATTGGCTGCTGCAGGCCAATGCCTCGGGGCATCAACCGGCCTACGGCGACGATGGCTGGACGCATCGCGTCTCCGACCGGCTGCGCGAGCTGTTCCAGACCGATTGCGACGTCTACTTCGTGTTCAACGGCACGGCGGCCAACTCCCTGGCGCTGGCGGCCATGTGCCAGAGCTATCACTCGGTCATCTGCACCCCGGTGGCGCACATCGAAACCGATGAATGCGGTTGTCCGGAGTTCTTCTCCGGCGGCTCCAAGCTGCTCATCACCGAAGGCGAGAGCACCCAGGCGCGGCGCGGCAAGCTCACGCCCGACGCCATCGACGCTCTGGTCACCAAGCGCAGCGACATCCACTTCCCCAAGCCCAAGGTGGTCTCCATCACCCAGGCCACGGAACTGGGTACGGTTTACAGCGTCGAGGAGGTGCGGGCCATTGCCGCCATGGCCAAGCGCCACCACCTCAAGTTGCACATGGACGGCGCGCGCTTTGCCAACGCCGTGGCCACGCTGGGCTGCCATCCGAGTGACGTCACCTGGCGCGCGGGGGTGGATGTGCTGTGCTTCGGCGGCACCAAGAACGGCTTGCCGGTGGGCGAGGCCGTGGTGTTTTTCGACCGCGAGCTCTCGGCCGACTTCGCTTGGCGGGTGAAGCAGGCCGGACAACTCGCCTCGAAGATGCGCTTCATTTCCGCGCCGTGGCTGGGCATGTTGGAAAACGACACCTGGCTGCGCCACGCACGCCACGCCAACGCCATGGCGCAACGCCTGTATGCGGCCATCCATGCCGCCCCCGGCGTGAAGGTGATGCACCCGCCCGAGGCCAATGCAGTGTTCGCGCATCTGCCTCGCGCCGTCATCGACACCCTGCATGGCAAAGGCTGGCGCTTCTACGAGTTCATCGCCGATGGCGGCTGCCGCCTGATGTGCGCCTGGGACACCACGCCCGAATCGGTCGACGCCTTCGCCGCCGACCTCATCGCCACCTGCGAGGCGCAGGGTTGAGAAGGTGTGAACAAATCCGCCATGGCCCCTCATCGCGCTCCAAAGCCTCCACTCGGCGTTGCCAATGCGCGCCGTGCCGACGGGCACGGCTGTGCTTGGCGCCTTGATTGGAACCCTTGGCGCGCGCTGCTTGGCCACGCCGGATTCATTCACACCTTCTGACCGCCCGGAGGATGTCGTGGCCGTCTCGGTGTTCGATCTGTTCAAGGTGGGCATCGGCCCCAGCAGTTCGCACACGGTGGGGCCGATGCGGGCGGCGACGCTGTTCGTCGAACACCTGCGCCACGCCGGGCTGCTGCCGCACACGGCGCGTGTGCTCTGCGCCCTGCATGGTTCGCTCGGCGCCACCGGCAAGGGGCATGGCACCGATACCGCCGTGATGCTGGGCCTGATGGGTGAAGCGCCCGACACGGTCGATGTCGACGCCGTGCCGCAGATCTTGGCCACGCTGCGCGCGCAACACCGGCTGGCCCTGCCCGGCGGTCCGGTGCTCGACTTCGATCCCACGCGCGACATCGTCTTCTACGCCCTGCAGCCGCTGCCGCTGCACGCCAACGGTCTGCGCTTCACCGCCGTCGATGCCCAGGGCGCCGAACTGGCGCAGCGGGTGTATTACTCGGTCGGCGGCGGCTTCGTCGTCAGCGAACAACTCGCCGCCGATGGCAGTCGCCAGCAGGCCATTGCGCCGGACACCACCGTGCTACCGCTGCCGTTCCACAGCGGCGCCGAACTCCTGGAACTGGCGCGCACGCACGGCAGTATCGCCGCGGTCATGCGTCGCAATGAGTTGCACTGGCGCAGCGACGCCGCCATCGATGCCGGGCTGCTTGCCATCTGGCGGGTGATGCAGGCCTGCGTGGCACGGGGCTGCGCCACCGAGGGCACGCTGCCCGGCTGGCTGCATGTGCGTCGCCGTGCTGCGGACTGGTACCGCCGACTGGGCGGCGCCCAGCCGGTGCCACCCGAGGGTGTGGCGTTGCCGCCCAGCGCCCAGTCCGACCCCTTGCAACTGCTCGACTGGGTCAACCTGTTCGCTCTGGCCGTCAACGAAGAAAACGCCGCCGGTGGCCGCGTGGTCACCGCGCCGACCAACGGTGCGGCCGGCATCATCCCCGCCGTGCTGCACTACTACACCCGCTTCGTGCCGCAGGCCGATGATGCCGGTGTCATCGACTTTCTGCTCACCGCCGGGGCCATCGGCCTGCTGTACAAGGAAAATGCCTCGATCAGCGGCGCCGAAGTCGGCTGCCAGGGCGAGGTCGGCGTGGCTTGCTCGATGGCTGCCGCCGGGCTGTGCGCCGTGTTCGGCGGCACGCCCGAACAGGTGGAGAATGCCGCCGAGATCGGCATGGAGCACCACCTCGGCCTGACTTGCGACCCCGTGGGCGGGCTGGTGCAGGTGCCCTGCATCGAGCGCAACGCCATCGCCGCCGTGCAAGCCCTCAACGCTGCCCGCATGGCGCGCAACGGCGACGGCCGACACATCGTCTCGCTCGATCAGGTCATCAAGACCATGCGCGACACCGGCGCCGACATGCAAACCAAATACAAGGAAACGGCCCGCGGCGGCCTGGCGGTGAATATCGTCGAGTGCTGAGTTCGTACACCCAACAGTGCCTGCGCACTGTTGGGTGGCGAACGAAGGGTCTCGGGCCTTGCAAGGCCCGAACCTCCTGAGTCGGGTCAGTTTGGTGTGTGACAGTGCCTGCGCACTGTTGGGTGGCGAACGAATGGTCTCCGGCCTTGCAAGGCCCCAACCTCCTGCGACGCCATTTCAAGTTTTTGGCAGGCATCGCTTGCAAGCTGTCGCGCGCGACGAACGGTGTCAGTCCGACATGAGGCTGCTCTTCGTCGTGAGTCGACGCCCTCCTACCGAGTAAGCTTCTAGGTTCGTTCGTTTTTCCGAGAATCGCCCAAGCATGATCTTCCTCACCGGAGCCGCCGGTTTCATCGGCGCCAACTTTGTGCACCACTGGCTGGGCCAGTCCGACGAGCCGCTGCTGGTGCTCGACGCCCTCACTTACGCCGGCAACCTGGAGAGCCTGGCCAGTGTGCAGGGCGATACTCGCTACCACTTCGCCCACGTCGACATCTGCGACCGCCCCGCCGTGGCCGCGCTGCTGGCGGCGCACCGCCCGCGCGCCATCCTGCACTTTGCTGCCGAGAGCCATGTCGACCGCTCCATCCACGGCCCGGGCGATTTCATCCGCACCAACGTGCAGGGCACCTTCGAGCTGCTCGAAGCCACCCGCGCCTATTGGGCCGAACTCCCCGCAGCAGACCAAGCGTCGTTTCGCTTTCTGCACGTCTCCACCGACGAGGTCTACGGCAGCCTCAGCCCCACCGACCCCCCCTTCACCGAAACCACGCCCTACGCCCCCAACAGCCCGTACAGCGCGAGCAAGGCAGCCAGCGACCACCTGGTGCGCGCCTGGCATCACACCTACGGCCTGCCGGTGCTGACCACCAACTGTTCCAACAACTACGGCCCGTACCAGTTCCCGGAAAAACTCATTCCGCTGATGATCCACAATGCCCTGGCCGGCAAGCCGCTGCCGGTGTATGGCGATGGCCAGAACGTGCGCGACTGGCTGTATGTGCAAGACCACTGCCGCGCCATCGCCCGCGTGCTCGACGCCGGCGTTCTCGGCGAGACCTACAACGTCGGCGGCTGCAACGAGGTGAAGAACCTCGACGTTGTCCACACCGTGTGCGATCTGCTCGACCAACTCCGGCCCAGGTCCGACGGCAGCAGCTACAAGGCGCAGATCACCTTCGTCGCCGACCGACCGGGCCACGACCGGCGCTACGCCATCGACGCCCGCAAGATCGAACGCGAGCTCGGCTGGACGCCGCAGGAAACCTTCGCTACCGGCCTGCGCCAGACCGTGCAGTGGTATCTCGACCACGCCGACTGGGTGCAGCACGTCACCAGCGGCGCCTATCGCCAGTGGGTGGGCAAGCAGTACGGGGCTGCAAGCGGCGCACAGGTCGCAGCACAGTCGGGAGCCGCCGCTTGACCGCGCCGCGCATTTTGCTGCTGGGCGCCGACGGGCAAGTGGGCTGGGAGCTGCGCCGCGCGCTGCTGCCGCTGGGCGAGGTGGTGCCGACGACCCGGGCGCAGGCGGATCTCAGCGACCTAGATCCAACTGGCCTGCGCGCGCTGCTTGCGCGCGAGCGGCCGCAAGTCATCGTCAACGCCGCCGCCTACACCGCCGTGGACAAGGCCGAGGCCGAGCCCGCGCTGGCGCAGCGCATCAACGCTGAGGCGCCGCAGGTGCTGGCCGAGTACGCCGCCGCCCAAGGCGCCTGGTTGCTGCACTACTCCACCGATTACGTCTTCGACGGCACCAAGCCAGGCGCCTACACCGAGCGCGACGCGCCCAACCCGCAAAGCGCCTACGGCCGCAGCAAGCTGGCCGGAGAGCAGGCCATCGCCGCCAGCGGCTGCCGTCACCTCATTCTGCGCACCTCCTGGGTGTATGCGGCGCGCGGCGGTAACTTCGCCAAGACCATGCTGCGTCTGGCCGCCGAGCGCGACAGCCTGCGTGTGGTGGCCGATCAGTTCGGTGCCCCCACCAGCGCCGAACTGATTGCCGACGTCAGCGCCCACGCCCTGCACCATGCGCTGCATGCACCCGGCGGCACCTCTTGCAGCGGTCTGTACCACCTCAGCGCGCAGGGCAGCACCTCCTGGCATGGCTATGCGCAGCACGTCTTGGCCCAGGCCGCCGCGCGC
>JAKAFC010000133.1 GCA_021818065.1 Pseudomonadota bacterium | reverse complement strand
GGTGGCGCTGCCGGCTTGCAAGGGCTCGATCAGCAGCACGTTGCCATCCTGCCCGGCGATGCGGTGCGGCCCGGTGTGCAGCGCGCCGTGGCGCAGGGGGCGGGCCGACCAGTCCGAACCGCGGTAATGCACCCGCGTCACACCGTCGGCTGACCAGCCGGTCACATCGACGGTGGCGCCCAGGTCGAGATTGTCATGCCGTGCCTCGGCACGGCTGCGCCGGCTCAGCAGGCGCCGCGCGGCGTAGAGCGCCACCACCGCGCCGCCGCCCACCACCGTGAACGCCACCCAATGCCATTGCGGGTGCAGCCCGAGATGCGCCGCCAAAGCGCCGGCCACGGCGCCGATGGCCAGCATCAGCAAATAAAACGTGCCGCTGAGCAGTTCCATGGCGACGAAAAAACCGGCCAGAATCCACCAGGCGGTCGGGTTGTCCATCTCGGGTGCTCCCATTGGTGACGCGAAGCAGGGCGCTTCACTCGGCGTTTCACACAGATTACCTAAACTGTGCCACTTTATTCTTTTCGCGCCGGAGCCGTCATGCACTTTCGCTTTCCCATCGTCATCATCGACGAGGATTTCCGTTCGGAAAATTCCTCCGGCCTGGGCATTCGCGCGCTGGCGCAGGCCATCGAGAAGGAAGGCATGGAAGTGCTGGGCGTGACCAGCTATGGCGACCTGTCGAGCTTCGCTCAGCAGCAAAGCCGGGTCAGCGCCTTCATCCTCTCCATCGACGACGAGGAATTCGCCACGGCGGAGGAGGGCGTTGAGGCGGCAGCGCTGCATTCGCTGCGCGCCTTCATCGAGGAAATCCGCTTCCGCAACGCCGAAATTCCCATCTATCTGTACGGCGAGACGCGCACCTCGGGCCACATCCCCAACGACATCCTGCGCGAACTCCACGGCTTCATCCACATGTTCGAGGACACGCCGGAGTTCGTGGCGCGGCACATCATCCGCGAGGCGCGCGCCTACATGGAGTCGTTGGCGCCGCCCTTCTTCCGTGCGCTCACCGGCTACGCCGCCGATGGTTCGTATTCATGGCACTGCCCGGGGCACTCGGGCGGCGTCGCCTTTCTGAAAAGCCCGGTGGGGCAGATGTTCCACCAGTTCTTCGGCGAAAACCTGCTGCGCGCCGACGTTTGCAACGCGGTGGAAGAACTCGGCCAGCTGCTCGACCACACCGGCCCGGTGGCGGCGAGTGAACGCAACGCCGCGCGCATCTTCCACGCCGACCATTTGTTTTTCGTCACCAACGGCACCTCCACCTCGAACAAGATGGTGTGGCACTCCACGGTGGCGCCGGGCGACGTGGTGGTGGTGGACCGCAACTGCCACAAATCCATCCTGCACGCCATCATCATGACTGGCGCGCTGCCGGTGTTTCTCACGCCCACGCGCAACCACTACGGCATCATCGGCCCGATTCCGTTGGCCGAATTTCACCCCGACAACATCGCCCGCAAGATTGCGCAGAACCCGCTGACGGCGCACCTGGCCGGAACGGTGAAGCCGCGGGTGCTCACCATCACCCAGTCCACCTATGACGGCGTGCTCTACAACGTCGACGCCATCAAGCGGCTGCTCGACGGTCATATCGACACCCTGCATTTCGACGAGGCCTGGCTGCCGCACGCTTGCTTCCACGAGTTTTACCGCGGCATGCACGCCATCGGCCCCGACCGCGAGCGCACCCAAGAGGCCATGGTGTTCTCCACCCAATCGACCCACAAGCTGCTCGCCGGTTTGAGCCAAGCCTCGCAGATTCTGGTGCAGAACGCGCAAAACCAGCAGCTCGACTTCCACCGCTTCAATGAGGCGTATCTGATGCACAGCTCCACCTCGCCGCAGTACGCCATCATCGCCTCGTGCGACGTGGCGGCGGCCATGATGGAGCCGCCGGGCGGCACGGCGCTGGTGGAGGAGAGCATTCTCGAAGCCATGAACTTCCGCCGCGCCATGCGCAAGGTCGATGCCGACTATGGACAAGACTGGTGGTTCAAGGTCTGGGGACCGGACACGCTGGCGGAGGAGGGCACAGGCGAGCGCGACGACTGGCTGCTCCACGCTGCCGATGGCTGGCACGGATTCGGCGCCGTGGCCGACGGTTTCAACATGCTCGACCCGATCAAGTCCACCATCGTCACCCCGGGGTTGAACATCAACGGCGACTTTGACGCCACCGGCATTCCGGCGGCCATCGTCACGCGGTTTCTGGCCGAGCACGGCGTCATCGTGGAAAAGACCGGGCTCTACAGCTTTTTCATCATGTTCACCATCGGCATCACCAAGGGCCGCTGGAACACCCTGGTCACGGCCCTGCAGCAGTTCAAGGACGATTACGACCGCAACCAGCCGCTGTGGCGCATCCTGCCCGAATTCGTGGCGCAGAACCCGCAGTACGAGCGCATCGGGCTGCGCGAGTTGTGCCAGCAGATCCACGAGGCCTACCGCGCGCAGGACGTCGCCCGCCTGACCACGGAGATGTACCTCTCCGATTTGCAGCCCGCCATGACGCCCAGCGAGGCCTACGCCAAAATGGCGCACCGCGAGATCGAGCGGGTGGAGATCGACCAGCTCGAAGGCCGCATCACTGCCGCCTTGGTCACGCCGTACCCGCCTGGTATTCCGCTGCTGATCCCGGGCGAGCGGTTCAATCCGCCCATCGTGCGCTATCTGGAATTTGCCCGCGACTTCAACCTGCGCTTTCCTGGCTTCGCCACCGACGTGCACGGACTGGTGACGGAGACCGACGCCAGCGGCAAGAAGCGCTATTTCGTCGACTGCGTCAAGGCTGCTTGAGCGAAGCTACCGCTTGCCATGGCCGAAATCGTGGGGCGGCATGCGATGTCGCCTGGAGCCGCTTGGTTTTCACTCGCTTGCACGGCAGACCGAGGACTGCCGATTCAGCGCATCGCATACTTAACATAATGCACATATGTTCGTTTTCATCGATGGTCCGAAGGGCATGGAGATGCCCGCGTCTTACCAAGATCCCGGCGGATGTTGCTGCTGGCCGATCGCCTTGGCGATCATCGTGGCGATGTCCTTGTGGTGCATGTTGGTGGCCAGGGTCAGCGCGGTGTAGCCCATGGCATTCTTGAGCTTGGGGTCGGCGCCCTCGTCGAGCAGCAGCTTGACGGTGCTGTCGTAGCCAAAGTACGCCGCCATCATCAGGGGCGTGGAACCGTTGGGTGCGGCGGCGTCGATGTAAGCTGAATGCTCCAGCAGATAGCGCACGATGTCGGTGTGTCCGCGGGTGGCGGCGTAGGCCAGCGGCGTCCAGCCCGGCTTGTTGATCTCGGCGCCCTTGTCCACCATCAGCTTGACGATGTCCAGATCGCCTTGCAGGCAGGCGATCATCAGCGCGTTCTCGTCGGACGGATTGAGTTGGTTGAGGTGGATATGCGGGTCGTCGATCAGCACCCGCGCCACCTTCAGCGACTTGTAGCGCAGCGCCAGGTACAGGGCCGAGTTGCCCTTGCTGTCCACCGCATTGGGGTCGAAGCCCTGGGCCAGCAGACTGCGCACCGCGCCGACGTCGTCAATGTTGACGGCGCGAAAAAAGTCGGTGTACGAGCCAGCCCGTGCTGCAGTGCCAATTCCGCCCAGCAGCGCCAACGCCAGGGTGGTTTGCACAAATCGACGCCTTGTCTTGTTCATCTTCCACATCAATCATCCACGCTATCGCTTTGTTTTAATGAAGAAACAAGCGAGAAAAATTGTCGCTGGTTTGGACCGCGAGGGTGTCCAACGGGACGCCGCGCAGGTCGGCCAGGGCCTGCGCGACGTAGGCCACATAAGCCGGCTCGTTGGTCTTGCCGCGGTGCGGCGTGGGCGCGAGGTATGGGCTATCGGTCTCGATCAGCAGCCGGTCGGCCGGAATCTTCACGGCCACATCGCGCAGCGCCTGGGCATTCTTGAAGGTCACGATGCCGGCGATGGAGATGTAGAACCCGAGGTCGAGCGCGCGCCGGGCCACGTCCCAGTCTTCGGTGAAGCAGTGCATCACCCCCCGGGCGCGGCCCTGCCCTTCGTCGGCCAGGATGGCCAGGGTGTCCTCGGCGCTGGCGCGGGTGTGGATGATCAGCGGCTTGTCGGTCTGCAGCGCGGCGCGGATGTGCACGCGAAAGCGCTCGCGCTGCCACGCCATGTCGGCCACGGTGCGGTCGCCCAGACGAAAGTAGTCGAGCCCGGTCTCACCGATGCCGATCACCCGCGGCAGCGCGGCGCGGCGCACCAGGTCGTCCAGCGTGGGCTCCTGCACGCCTTCGTTGTCGGGGTGCACGCCCACCGAGGCCCAAACGCCGGGGAATTTCAGGGCGATGGCATGCACCGCGTCGAACTCTTCCAGGGTGGTGCAGATGTTGAGCGCGCGCGTCACGCCTTTGGCGTGCATCTGCGCCAGCACCTCGTCCAGGCGCTCCTGCAGCCCGGGATAGGCCAGATGGCAGTGGGAATCGGTCAGCATGCAGCGGGTTGTCAAAGCGTGTTGGTGGGTTTGCCGCTGGCTTCCGCCGCGCCCAGAGCCTCTTCGATCTTGACCTTGAGGTGGCGCGCCTTGTCGTCCGCGGGAAAGCGCACGCCGATGCCTTGGGGACGGTGGTTGGCCGCGTTGGCCGGGTTGATCCAGGCCACTTTGCCCTCGACGGGATAGCGCTGGGGGTCGTCGACGATGGTCAGCAGCAGGTAAACGCCCTCGCCCAGGCGGTACTCGTGGGGAGTGGGCACGAACACGCCCCCTTCTGGAAAGAACGGGATGTACGAAGCATAAAGCGCCGGCTTTTCCTTGATGGCAAGTTGCAGCACACGGGGTTTGGCCGTGGAACTGGCAGCGGGGCGAGGTGTGGTCACCATGAGATCAATCTCCCGAGGAGAGAAGCTGGGCGAATTCTAGGAGCAGGGTGTCGCTGGCGAGGGCTTGGTTCAGGGGAAACCCCGCAAGGCGTTGCTTGGAGGCGAGTGCACGCATCGCCTCGGCCAGCTGCAGCGCCGCGATGCGCCCTGCCAGGGCGGCAAGCGCCGTGGCCTGTTGCGGCAGATACAGCGGCGCTGCGCCCACCTGCACGCGCTGCAGGTCGCTGCCGATTTTCAGCAGCGCCGCCACGCCGGTGGCGAAGTCGGGTGGCGGGGGCAGCGCGCTGGAAGCCGGACGACGGCTCGAGCGGGATGCAATGTCGAGCAGCGTTTGTGCCCAGTCCAGCCCGGCGGCCGGGTCGGCCTGATGGATGGCGCCCTGGCACCAGGCGCGCACCGCGGCACCGGCAGCGCCCTTGGGTTGCGCCGCATCATCGTCCGCCGGACGGGGCAGGGCGGCGAGGCGGCAGCGGCTGCGGATGGTCGGCAGCAGCGCGTCGAGGCGGTGCGCGCCCAGCAAAAACTGCACGGTCGGCGGCGGCTCTTCCAGGGTTTTGAGCAAGGCGTTGGCCGCCGCGGGGTTGAGGGCGTCCGCCGGGTAGATCAACGCCACCTTGGCCCGGCCACGGTGGCTGGTGCTGACGGCCCAGTCATTGAGACGGCGGATTTGCTCGATGCGAATGTCGTCACTGGCGCTCTTCGGCGTTGCCGCAGCGCCCTCCTCGGCGGCGAGCTGCAAGCCCAGCGCCGACCACGCCGATTCGGGCGCGACGACCAGCAAGTCGGGATGCGCCCCGGCCTGCAGCAGCGCGCAACTGGCGCATTGGCCACAGGCGATGTGCTGCGCCAGCGGCGCCGGCAGACGGCTCTGGGCTTGCTGCTGCGGCTGGGCGACGCGGGGCGATTCGCACAGCAAAGCGGCGGCGGCCTGCTGCAGCGCCTGCCACTTGCCGTAGCCCTGCGGGGCGTGGATCAGCCAGGCAGAATTCATTGCGAATCAAAGTGATCCACAACCTTTTTCAAGTGCTGTGTGATGAGATTTTGAACCGCCTCCGGCGTTTGGGTGCCGTCCACCACCAGCCATTTTTCAGGGGCGGCGGCAGCCTGCTGCAAATAGTGCGCCCGCACCCGGGTGAAAAAGTCCAGGTTCTCCTGCTCGAAACGATCGCGCTGCCGCGCCTGCGCCAGACGTTGCGCCGCTACTTCGGGCGGCACGTCGATCAGGATGATGCAATCCGGGCACAAGCCCGGGTGCACCCAGCGCGCCAGCGCCTGCAGCCGCTCGGTGGGAACGCCCTTGCCCCCGCCCTGATACGCCAGCGTGGCGGCGGTGAAACGGTCGCAGACCACATCGGTGCCATCCAGCAGCGCGGGCTCGATGACTTGCAGCACATGTTCCTGGCGTGCGGCGAACATCAGCAGCGCCTCGGTGGGCGCGCGCATGGGCTCGCGCAACAGCAGATCGCGGATTTTTTCGCCGATCTCGGTGCCGCCGGGCTCGCGGGTCAGCGTCACCTTGCGTCCGGCCGATTGCAGGAACGCGGCCGCGGCATGGAGTTGGGTGGACTTGCCGGCACCGTCGATGCCCTCGAAGGCGACGAACAGACCGGGACGATAGGGGTTGAGTGCGCTCATGGAGTTTTCAGGATATACCGAGCCACGGCCGCATTGTGCTGCGCCAGGGTGTCGGAGAACTGGCTGCTGCCGTTGCCGCGGGCCACGAAGTACAGCGCCTTGATGGCTGCCGGGTGCAGCGCGGCCTGCAGCGCGGCTTCCCCCGGAAGAGCGATAGGCGTGGGCGGCAGACCGTTGATGAGGTAGGTGTTGTAGGGGGTGAGGGTCTGCAGGTCGCGCTTGGTGATGTTGCCCTGGTAACGCGCGCCCATGCCGTAGATCACGGTGGGGTCGCTCTGCAGCGGCATGCCGGCGCGCAAGCGGTTGATGAACACGGCGGCGATCTTGTCGCGGTCGGCCGGATCGCCCGTCTCCTTCTCGATCAGCGACGCCAGGATCAGCGCCTGCTGCGGTGTTTTCAGCGGCAGATCAGGCGCGCGCGCGTTCCAGGCCGCCGTCAGCCGCTTTTGCATGGCCTGATAGGCGCGCCGCAGCACCTCGATTTCGGAGGAGCCGCGGGCGTAGAGGTAGGTGTCGGGGAAGAAGGCGCCTTCGGGCGATGTCTGCGGCGGAGCGCCGATGCGCTGCATGAGCTGCGGCATGGTGAGGGTGCCGATGTCGTGCTGCAACCCCGGTGCTGCGTTGAGCGCCGCGAGCATCTGGGCGAAGGTCCAGCCCTCGGGAATGGTGAGCGCCAGCAGAGTCTGGTCGCCGCGTGCCATGCGCTCGAGCAGGACCCACGGCGTCATGCCCTGGGTGATTTCGTAGCTGCCGG
>JAKAFC010000006.1 GCA_021818065.1 Pseudomonadota bacterium | reverse complement strand
CCTCGTTGATGGCACCCCCGAAAATGCCGCTGATGCCGGCGATCTTGCCGCCGCCCAGGGCCATCGCCCCCGCAGCGGCGCCGATCAGCGCCCCGCCGAGGATGGCCGTGCCGGGCGTGAAATGCGCCCAATCGATGCTGAACATCTGTCTCTCCTTCGTGACATGGCATGTTGTCTCTGGTTTTATTGACGCCAGCCAGTGATCTGGTCAGGCCGCTTGCCGAGCCGCGGCGACATGCGAGCGCCGCGGCACGAACTCATTTGCCCGGCGGGTCGCTGCCGCCGTGGCAGTAAATCTGGTACAGCGTCATCAGCACGGCGCTCGCCGCTGGGCTGGCCAGGCTGTAATACACGCGCTTGCCCTCGCGCCGGGTTTTGACCAGACCTTGCGCCCGCAGCACGGTGAGCTGCTGCGACAAGGTGGGCTGGGTGACGTCGCAGGCCGCTTCCAGGTCGCTGACGCAGATTTCTCCGCGGTTGATCTGGCACAGAATGAGCAGACGGTCGGGATTGCCCAGGGTTTTGAGCAAGGCGCCAGCCTGTTCCGAGTTGCGGCGCATGACGTCGACGCTGGGGATTTCAAAATCTTGGGCGCTTGACATTGACTTGGCTCAATCAGGTAACTCCTAATGGAAAAACAATATATGCTTTTCTATAGTGTTTCTGCAACGCATCACGCCTAGGAGATACCCGTATGAGTACGCAGACCCCCACCGTTCAGAGCTGGTTCCACGCCCCCACGTTCACGGCGACCCACTGCATCATCGACCCCGAGACCAAGCACTGCGCGATTCTGGATAGCGTGCTCGATTTCGACTATGCCTCGGGCCGCACCAAGACCGAATTCGCCGACGAGATTGCCGCCTTCGTGCGCGAGCAGGGTCTCACCGTCGACTGGCTGCTCGAAAGCCACGCCCACGCCGATCACCTGTCGGCGGCGCCTTATCTGAAAAAGCTGTTCGGCGGCAAGATCGCCATCGGCGAGCACATTCAGGACGTGCAAAAGGTGTTCAGCAAGGTGTTCAACGACAGCACCATGCCCACCGACGGCTCCCCCTTCGACCATCTGTTCCAGGACGGCGAAACCTTTGCCATCGGCAAGCTGCAAGCCAAGGTGATGCACACCCCCGGCCACACGCCCGCCTGTGTGACCTACCTGGTGGGCGACAGCGCCTTTGTCGGCGACACCCTGTTCATGCCCGACTACGGCACGGCCCGCTGCGACTTTCCGGGCGGGGATGCCCATGTGCTGTTCCAGTCGGTGCACAAGCTCTACAGCCTCCCGCCGCAAACCAAGCTCTACCTCTGCCACGACTACATGCCCGGCGGTCGCGAGCCCATCTGGCAGACCACGGTGCAGGCCGAGCGCGAGGGCAACATCCAACTCAACGCCAACACCACCGAAGACGAATTCGTCGCCTTCCGCAAGAAGCGCGACGCCACGCTGAACATGCCCGCGCTCATCCTGCCTTCAGTGCAGATCAATGTGCGCGCCGGCGAGATGCCCAAGGCGGAAGGCAACGGCGTGAGCTACCTCAAGCTGCCGGTCAACGCGCTGTAAGCGCAGTCGCTTGTAAACCGGGTGGGGTGCCGAGGCATGCCACCCGGTTCTGTGTTTTGGCGCGCTGGCCAGCGCCTAAACTGCAGCCTTTTTGCCCGCCATGACCGCTGCCAGTCCCGCCGCCCCGAACCCGTATGCCAACCCGCAGACCGCCGCGCGGCGGGTGCTGCAGGCGCTCAGTGCCGAGTTGCAACTGCCCGCACAGCAGATCCAGGCGGCGATCGAACTGCTCGACGGCGGCGCCACCGTGCCGTTCATCGCCCGCTATCGCAAGGAGGTGACGGGCGGCATGAGCGACGATCATCTGCGCACCCTGGAGGAGCGGCTGCTGTACCTGCGTGAGCTGGAAGAACGGCGCGCTGCGGTGCTGCAGTCCATTGCCGAGCAGGGCAAGCTCACCCCGGCGTTGCAGGCGGCGATTGCCGCCGCGCAGCAGAAGCAGGAGCTGGAAGACCTCTACCTGCCTTTCAAGCCGCGTCGCGTCACCCGGGCGCAGAAGGCGCGCGAAGCCGGGCTGGAGCCGCTGGCCGACCAGTTGTGGCAGCAGCCGCAGACCGACCCGCTGCAGGCCGCGGCCGGTTTCGTTCGCCCGCAGGCCAGCGCCGATGCCGCCGACACGACCACGCCGCAGGCCTGTCTGGATGGCGCGCGCGACATCCTCAGCGAGCGCTGGGCAGAAGACCCGGCAGTGCTCGGACCCATGCGCACCTGGCTGTGGCAGACCGGCTATCTCGTCAGCCAGGTGCGCGCCGGCAAGGAGCAGGAAGGCGCCAAGTTCCGCGACTATTTCGATTACGCCGAACCGCTGGACAAGGTGCCGTCGCACCGCGCGCTGGCGGTGCTGCGCGGCCGCGCCCAGGAGGTGCTCGACGCGCGCATCGACCTGCCCACGCCCGCCGAGGGCAGCACGGCTCCAGTGTTGAGCACGCTGGCCGAGGGTCGCCTTGCGGTGCTGCTGGGCTGGAGCCACCAGGGCCGCGCGGCGGACGACTGGCTGCGCCGCGCGTTGCAATGGACCTGGAAGGTCAAGCTGTCGCTGAGCCTGGAGCGCGAGCTGCTGTCGCGCCTGCGCGAGCAGGCCGAGGCGGTGGCCATCGAGGTGTTTGGCGCCAACCTGCGCGATCTGCTGCTGGCCGCCCCGGCCGGCCCCAAGGTGGTGATGGGCCTAGACCCCGGCATCCGTACCGGCGTGAAGGTCGCCGTGGTCGATGCCACCGGCAAGTTGCTCGACACCGCCACCGTCTATCCTTTCGAGCCGCGTCGCGACGTGCAGGGCACGCTGGCGGCGCTCGCCGCGCTGGTCAGCCGCCACGATGTGCAGCTCATCGCCATCGGCAACGGCACCGCCAGCCGCGAAACCGATCTGCTCGCCGCTGAGTTGCTGCGCCTGGTCGCCAAGCCGGGGCTGGCGAAGCTGACGGTGAGCGAGGCCGGGGCTTCGGTGTACTCGGCAAGCGCTCTGGCCAGCCGCGAATTTCCCGATCTGGACGTCAGCCTGCGCGGTGCCGTGTCCATCGCCCGCCGGGTACAAGACCCGCTGGCCGAGCTGGTGAAGATCGACCCCAAGAGCATCGGCGTGGGGCAGTATCAGCACGATGTCAACCAGACGGCGCTGTCGCGCAAGCTCGATGCCATCGTGGAAGATTGCGTCAACGCCGTCGGCGTGGACTTGAACACCGCGTCGGCGCCGCTGCTGGCCCGCGTGGCCGGGTTGAGCGGGCGCATCGCCGAGCAGATCGTGCTGCACCGCGACCAAGCCGGCGCCTTCGCCAACCGCGAGGCGCTCAAGGCGGTGCGCGGTCTGGGGGACAAGACCTTCGAGCAGGCCGCGGGCTTCCTGCGCATCAACGGCGGCGACAACCCGCTCGATCGGACCGGCGTGCACCCCGAGAGCTACGCCCTGGTGGAGAAGGTGCTGGCTGCCGCGGGCCAGCCCATCAGCCTGCTGATGGGCAACCGCGATCTGCTGCAGCGCCTGCGGCCCGAGCTGTTCGTCGACGACCGCTTCGGCGCCTTCACGGTGCGCGACGTGCTGGCCGAACTGGAAAAACCCGGCCGCGACCCGCGCCCGGAATTTCGCACCGCCAAGCTGCTCGACGGCGTGCACGACATCGCCCAGCTCCAGCCCGGCATGCAGCTGGAAGGCACGGTCACCAACGTCACCGCCTTCGGCGCCTTTGTCGATCTTGGCGTGCATCAGGACGGGCTGGTGCACGTCTCGCAGATGGCGCAACGCTTCGTGAATGACGCCCGCGAGGTGGTGAAGACTGGCGATATCGTCAAGGTGCGCGTGGTCGAAGTGGACGTGGCGCGCAAGCGCATCGCCCTGTCCATGCGCCCGGCCGACCCGACGCGCGATGCCGCGCGTGCCGCGGGCGGGCAGGGCGCGGCGGCGCGCACGCCACGACAGGAGGGTGGCAACCGCGGCGGTGGTCATCGCACTGGCGCCCCGGCCGCGCCGCAGAACACGGCTATGGCCGCCGCCTTTGCCAAACTGCGGCGCTAATCCCCAGCAAGGGCGTGGGAGATCAACGCCTTTGCCATCGTGGCGCTTGAAAATCCTCTGGCAACGCCGTATCTATGCGGCAGTTCAGGACGGAGGATTCCATGCGGATCGAAAAACTCACCACCCAGTTTCAGGAGGCACTGGCCGACGCGCAATCGCTCGCGGTCAATCACAGCAACGCCTACATCGAGCCGGTGCACCTGCTGCACGCCCTGCTCGGACAGGATGGGCCCAAGGCGCTGCTGGCGCGTTCCGGAGCGAATGTCGGCGGGCTCACGCAGGCCGCGGCGCATGCCATCGACCGCTTGCCGGAGGTGGAGGGCACCGATGGCAACGTGCAGATCAGCCGCGAGCTCAACGGCCTGCTCAACGTCACGGAAAAAGAGGCCACCAAGCGCGGCGACCAGTTCATCGCCAGCGAGCTGTTTCTGCTGGCCGTGGCCGATGACAAGGGGGAGGCTGGGCGCCTGGCGCGCGAGAACGGGCTCACCCGCAAGTCGCTGGAGAGCGCCATCGAGGCGGTGCGCGGCGGGCAGAACGTCAACAGCGCCGAGGCCGAGGGCGCGCGCGAATCGCTGAAGAAATACACCCTCGACCTGACCGAACGCGCCCGCCAGGGCAAGCTCGACCCGGTGATCGGCCGCGACGACGAAATCCGCCGCACCATCCAGGTGTTGCAGCGGCGGACCAAGAACAACCCGGTGCTCATCGGCGAGCCTGGCGTGGGCAAGACAGCCATTGTCGAAGGCCTGGCGCAGCGCATCGTCAACGATGAAGTGCCCGACAGCCTGCGCGGCAAGCGCCTGCTGGTGCTCGATATCGCCCTGCTGCTGGCCGGGGCCAAGTTCCGCGGCGAGTTCGAGGAGCGGCTGAAGAACGTGCTCAAGGAACTGGCGCAGGACGCCGGGCAGACCATCGTCTTCATCGACGAAATCCACACCATGGTGGGCGCAGGCAAGGCCGAAGGCGCGATGGACGCGGGCAATATGCTCAAGCCGGCGCTGGCGCGCGGGGAACTGCACTGCATCGGCGCCACCACGCTGGACGAATACCGCAAGTACATCGAGAAAGACGCGGCGCTGGAGCGGCGCTTCCAGAAAGTGATGGTGGACGAGCCCAGCGTGGAAGACACCATCGCCATTCTGCGCGGCCTGCAAGAGAAGTACGAGGTGCACCATGGCGTGGACATCACCGACCCGGCCATCGTTGCCGCCGCCGAGCTGAGCCACCGCTACATCACCGACCGCTTCCTGCCCGACAAGGCCATCGATCTGATCGATGAGGCCGCGGCCAAGATCAAGATCGAGATCGACTCCAAGCCCGAGGCCATGGACAAGCTCGACCGTCGTCGCATCCAGCTCAAGATCGAGAAGGCCGCGGTGGAGAAGGAAAAGGACGAGGCTTCGCGCAAGCGTCTGGCGCTGATCGACGAGGAGTTGGCCAAGCTCGACCGCGAATACGCCGACCTCGAGGAAATCTGGAAGGCCGAGAAAGCCGCGGTGCAGGGCTCGGCGCAGATCAAGGAAGAGATCGACAAGCTGCGCTTCGAGATCGAGGAACTCAAGCGCAAGGGCGATTTCAACAAGGTGGCCGAGTTGCAGTACGGCCGCCTGCCCGACCTCGAGCGCAAGCTGCGCGACGCCCAGGCCAAGGAAACCGAGGGCGGCAGCGAGGCGCAACCTGCCCGTCGGTTGCTGCGCACCCAGGTCGGCGCCGAGGAAATCGCTGAAGTGGTGTCACGCGCCACCGGCATTCCGGTCTCCAAGCTGGTGCAGGGCGAGCGCGACAAGCTGGTGCACATGGAAGAGCGCCTGCATCGCCGCGTGGTGGGGCAGGACGAGGCCATTCGCGCCGTGTCCGATGCCATCCGCCGTTCACGCGCCGGGCTGTCCGACCCGCGTCGGCCGTATGGTTCCTTCCTGTTCCTCGGCCCCACGGGTGTGGGCAAGACCGAGTTGACCAAGGCGCTGGCCGAGTTCTTGTTCGATACCGATGAGCACATCGTGCGCATCGACATGAGCGAGTTCATGGAAAAGCATTCGGTCGCCCGTCTCATCGGCGCGCCACCGGGCTATGTCGGCTACGACGAAGGCGGCTACCTCACCGAGGCGGTCCGGCGCAAGCCCTACAGCGTGGTGCTGTTCGACGAAGTGGAGAAGGCGCATCCCGATGTGTTCAATGTGCTGCTGCAGGTGCTCGACGACGGTCGATTGACCGACGGCCAGGGGCGCACCGTGGACTTCAAGAACACGGTCATCGTCATGACCAGCAACCTCGGGTCGCACCAGATCATGGCCATGAGCGGACAGCCGCAGCAGGCCATTCGCGACGCGGTGTGGGAGGAGGTGAAGGCGCATTTCCGCCCCGAATTCCTCAACCGTATCGACGAGGTCGTGGTGTTCCACGCCCTGGGTGAAAAGCAGATCGCCGACATCGCGCGCATTCAACTGCGCGGGCTGGAGGGCCGTCTGGCGCAACTCGACATGCGTCTGGATGTGAGCAACGAGGCGCTGGCCGAAATTGCGCGCGCCGGTTTCGACCCGGTGTTCGGCGCCCGGCCGCTGAAGCGGGCGATCCAGCAGCGCATCGAGAACCCGCTGGCCAAGCGCATTCTCGAAGGCGATTTCGGCCCCAAGGATGTGATCTGGCTGGGCGTGCGCGACGGCGAGATCACCTTCGACCGGGTGGCATGACGCGAGGGCTGAAGGGCATCAGCCCTTCAGCCACTTGAGAAAGTCGGCGTAGGCCGTCGGATCACCGTGGGTCCACCCCGGGAGATGCAGCGCTTTGTTCACTGTGGCAGCCGATGGGCTCATCAGTGCATCGCGGGCGTCGGTGATGGCTTGCGCAGACACGCCAGGGGCGGCGACCAGGGCCCAGAATGGCATGGGGCGATGGGCCAAGACAATGCCGCCTTGCGCCGCCCAGGCCCTGGCGACCACGGGTGTGACCACGCCGACGGCCGCCACATGCATCTCGCGCATCAGCCCGATCACCGCGTTTTGCGTTTGCACGCGGGCAATCTGGCGGGGCTGCACGCCATGTTCGCGCCAGATTTTTTGTGCGACCAAATCGACGAGGCTGCCTTCTTTGGGCGCCAGCATCACCGCAGAGGACGAGTGCCAGACCTGATCCGGGTCCACGCAGGCCTGCGGGGTGTGCCCGTTCATGCCGAGGATGCTGAGCGAGTCGCCGCCGAGCAAGACCTTGCCCGGTTGTCCCGGGCATGCGGGGGCGATGAGATCGGTACCGAAATGGATCGTGTCCTCACACTCCGCGACGAGATGCCAGCCCTTGGCCAGAAGGGCTGCGGTCAGGTTGGGCGGTTTGATGAAGGCAAAGCTGAACGGAATGGCTCCATCCCGCGCGACGGCTTGGGCTTTGGCGAGGTTGAAACCGCCCTCCCAGAGCATCTTTTGGTGTACGGCCTTGCCGAGCAAGGCGGCGAGCTGTTGGGCAGCCACATACTGATCCTGCTGATTGCCGACGGCCAGACCGAAGTTGAGTCCCAGCAGCGCGCTGGGTTGCTCGGCCACGGCCCCAGACTTGTCGGCTGCAGCATGTGCCCACGGCGGCAGCAGCATGCTGGTGAGGAGGCAGAGGCGACAAACCACGCCCCGCAACAGAAAGCGCCACGGCTTGACAGTTGGTCTGACGGGCGAGTTGGTCTTGATCGAATGGAACGGTTGCATGGAGACTGATCGGGGAATGGAAATCTGATGGGGATCAATTTACAGAGGTGTGGGACAACTGCCGAGGGGGTTTTCCTCAGGCGATACAGAGTGTGAAAGTTGTGTCGCGTCGTGGGCTTGTCGAACCAATCCGAATACAACGGCTCGCTCTGGTAAGACAGAAACTTTCGGAGGGTGATGGTGTTGCGATCAGGCGTTGCTGGGTTGGCTTTGGCGCTAGCGTTGTCCGGCTGTTCCCCCGCGCCGCACGAGCAGAAGTGGGCCATGGATTACATCGGCCCCAAGATCATGCAGCCGTTGGCGTTCAGCGATATCCGCTCCAGCAGCGGGCGCTTGGAGTCGGCGCGCGACCTCCTGGGTAAAGTGGTGGTGCTGTATTTCGGCTACACCCATTGCCCCGATGTCTGCCCCACCACCATGGCGCATCTGGCGCGGGCGGTCCAGTTGCTCGGGCCGCAGGGCAAGGATGTGCAGGTGCTTTTCGTCACGGTGGACCCGCAGCGTGACACGCCAGCCGTGCTCGATGCCTATGTCCATGCCTTTCTCGCCAGCGCCATCGGCCTGAGCGGCACGGCGGCGCAAACCAAGGCGCTGGCCGAGCGCTATCATGTCAGTTATTCGTACGGCAAACCCGACGCGCATGGCAACTATGTGGTCAACCATAGTGCGGCGCTCTACATCTTTGGTCCGCATGGCAATGGGCGCCTGATCGGCACCGACTTGACCACGCCGGAGGGTATGGCTCACGACGTGCGCCAGCTTCTGGCCGATGCGCATCGCAGTTGGTGGCAGAAGCTGGTTTGAGGTCGAGCGCAGGCCCTAGCCGTTGCGCGCAATGCCCTTGAGTTGCAGCGCGCGGTGCGAGTCATTGACCACCAGCACGCTTTGTCCGGGGTGCAAGGCGGTCAGGGCAATGGCTTGGCGTGGCACCGGAGCGAGGTGCAAGACGTTGACGGCTTGCAGCGGCACATGGGGTGCGCCGGCAGCGTGGACGGTGAGCGCGGCGGTTGCCACCGTGGTCAGCCCACCGGCGACGAGGGCTTTGAGGATGGCGCGTGGGTGCATGACACTCTCCAGGGGCGGGATGGGGCTTGGTGTCGGGTTTTCCCGCGGGGTTGCACCACAGTCTGTAAACGGATGTGACTTCCACCTCATCCGCTCGCCACAGAGCGACAGGTCGTTGCCGCAGACGGCACAATGCAGTCTGCTTCGATGTCGCTACTCTCCACTCCATGAACGCTATTCGTTTGCGCGCTCCGTTCCGTCGTTTGCTGCTGCTCGCGGCGTTGGCCCTGCCCCTGGCGGGCTGTGGTCACAAGTCCGATCAGACCTGGCAGCTCAACAACATCACCGGCGTCATGCCCAACCTCGAATTCCAGCTCACCAACGACCTGGGGCAAAAGGTCACGGCTGACACCTACAAGGGCAAGATCGTGCTGCTGTATTTCGGCTACACCCATTGCCCGGACGTCTGCCCCACCACCATGCAGCTCATGGCCAACGTGGTGCAGCAGCTCGGCCCCGAGGCCAAGGATGTGCGGATTCTGTTCGTCAGCGTCGATCCCAAGCGCGACAGCGATGTCATTCTCAAGGCCTACACCGCTGCGTTCAGTCCCAATGCCGTCGGCCTGACCGGCACCATGAAGCAGATCGACGCCATCACCCGCCGCTATCGCGTGGCGTTCAGCTACGGCAAGCCTGACGCTCAGGGCAACTATGTGGTCGATCACAGCGCCGGGGTGTACATCTTCGGTCGCAACGGCCGTATTCACCTGCTGGCGTCCGACACCAACCCCCCGTCGGCCTGGGTGCACGATTTGAAGCAGTTGATCGCCGACGAATCCTGACCTGCGCGCGGCGCGGCAGCACAGACGCAAAAGGCCCGGAGTCCCGGGCCTTTTGCTTTGCCGTGCGCGTGCGCAGCGCTACTTGGCGGCAGCGCTGGCTGCCTGTTCCGGCTGCAGCGAGCGCATCACCGCCGCGGCGGGGTCTTCCTCGGTCGCTGCCGGGGCGCTGGCGCCGTCGGCCGGAGCAGGTTCCGAGCCGCCGAAGCTCGGCGGGGCGATGGACTCGTAGCTGCTGTCGTCCGCCGGGGCGGTGATCTGCACCTTGTCGATGTCCACCGCCTTGTGGTGCCCCAGACCGCTGGTGACCAGGCCCGGGAAGGCGATGACCAGCGCCACCATGATGATCTGGATGACCACGAAGGGCACCGCGCCCCAGTAGATCTGGCCGGTGGTGACGCGGGCGATGCGCTTGCCGGTCTCCTTGTCGGTGTAGTCGTCCTTGGCGGCGACGCTGCGCAGATAGAACAGCGCAAAGCCGAAGGGCGGATGCATGAACGAAGTCTGCATGTTCACCGCCAGCAGCACGCCGAACCAGATCAGGTCGATGCCCAGCTTCTCGGCCACCGGCCCGAGCAGCGGAATGATGATGAACGCCAGCTCGAAGAAGTCGAGGAAGAAGGCCAGCACGAACACCAGGATGTTGACCACGATGAGGAAGCCCAGCACCCCGCCTGGCAGGCTGGTGAGCAGATGTTCCACCCAGACCCGGCCGTCCAGCCCCTGGAACACCAGGTTGAACACCGTGGAGCCGATGAGGATGAACAGCACAAAGGTGGACAGCTTGGTCGTGGTGTTGAGCGCTTGCTTGAGCAGGGTCATATTCAGCCGCTTGCGGCTGAACGCCATGATGAGGGCGCCGACAGCGCCCATCGCGCCGCCTTCGGTCGGCGTGGCGACGCCAAGGAAGATGGTGCCCAGCACCAGGAAGATCAGCGTCAGCGGCGGCACCAGGGCGAAGGTCACCCGCTCGGCCATCTGCGACAGCAGCTTGAGCCGGAACGCGCGGTTGAGCAGCGACAGCACCAGCGACAGAATCACGCCGAAGGTCATGGCGACGACGATGGTCTCGTCCAGCGCCGCCGTGACCTCGTGGCCCGCGCGCCAGCTCAGCAGCGCGTCGTAGTTCTTGCCCAGCACGATGCTGGCAATCAGCACCACGCCGAACAGCACCCCGAGCGAGCGCAGGCCGCTGTCGCCATTGGGCTCGCGGATGGTCCGCGCCTCGGGCGGCAGCGCCGGCGCCCATTGCGGCTTGAGCAGCGACACTCCGATCACATACCCGAGGTACAGGCCGGTGAGGACGAAACCCGGGATGAAGGCGCCCTTGTACATGTCGCCCACGCTGCGGCCGAGCTGGTCGGCCATGACGATGAGCACCAGCGATGGCGGGATGATCTGCGCCAGCGTGCCCGAGGCGGCAATCACGCCCGAGGCCAGGCGGCGGTCGTAGCCGTAGCGCAGCATGATGGGCAGCGAGATCAGGCCCATGGAGATCACCGAGGCCGCCACCACCCCCGTGGTCGCCGCCAGCAGCGCGCCCACCAGAATGACGGCGATGGCCAGGCCACCGCGGATCGGGCCGAACAACTGGCCGATGGTTTCGAGCAAGTCTTCGGCCATGCCGCTGCGTTCCAGCAGCAGGCCCATGAAGGTGAAGAACGGGATGGCCAGCAGCGTGTCGTTCTGCATGATGCCGAAGATGCGCAGCGGAATGGCTTCGAGCAGCGCCTGCGGCATCAGCCCCAGTTCCACGCCGATGAAGCCGAACAGCAGGCCGCACGCCGCCAGGCTGAACGCCACCGGAAAGCCCACCAGCAGGAACAGCACCAGCGCGCCGAACATGATGGGCGCGATATTCGCAACGAGGAAGGCGGTCATTGACTGGCCCCCTTCTGCTTCTGCGCCAGCACGAATTCGGCCAGTTCTTCCTCAGCCGTCTTCTCGCGCTTGCGCGTCATCGGGTCGTCGATCAGGCCGCGCAGAAAGGCCACGCGCTTGATCAGTTCCGAAATGCCCTGCAGGCCGAGCAAGGAGAAGCCGATGGGCACCAGGATGTAGACCGGCCAGCGAATCAGGCCGCCCGCGTTGCTCGACATTTCACCCGAGGCGATGGCGTTGATCACCGTCGGCAGCGACAGCCGCACGGTGACGACGACGAAAGGCAACAGAAAGAAGACGATGCCGATGATGTCGATCCAGTTGCGTCCGCGTGGCGAGAGCTTGCTGGAGAGCACATCGATGCGCACATGCTCGTTGTGCAAAAAGGTGTAGCCGGCCGCCAGGAGAAAGACGGCGGCGAACAGGTACCACTGGATCTCCAGAAAGGCGTTCGAGCTGTAATCGAAGGCTTTGCGCACCACGGCGTTCAGGGCACTGATGACGGCGGAGCCGAGGATGAGCCACAAGGCCAGACGGCCCACGCGTTCGTTGAGCCAGTCGATCCCGCGGGACAGGG
Source organism: Pseudomonadota bacterium (assembly GCA_021818065.1). Classification (GTDB taxonomy): domain Bacteria; phylum Pseudomonadota; class Gammaproteobacteria; order Burkholderiales; family Burkholderiaceae_C; genus Thiomonas. The sequence continues at coordinate 23,766 of JAKAFC010000006.1, read as the reverse complement.
CGAGTAGGGCGTTCAAGACATCTCCCGATTGTTTTGTGAACGAGTCGTTGTTGGCGGACTGTGCTGCGAAACGTCATGGCATGGTGACCATGCGTGACAAAGCCGAAACAAGCCGCGGCCGAAGTATAAAGATGTAACAGAGTCAGGCCGCCGTCCAGGGGGTCGGGATTGTCCCGATGGGCGGAGGTGAAGCAGTCATGCGCCGCGCGGCGGTAATCGCGCCGCGGCGGGGAAGGCCGGGATTCGCCTCAGGCGCGCACGTCGATGCCGGCTTGGCCGGCGTGGAAGCTGCCGATGGCGGCAGCCTGGGCAAAGCCCTCGTCGCGGAACACCGTCAGCACGGCGTCCACGGCGTCGGCATCGCACGCCACCAGCAGGCCGCCGGAGGTCTGCGGGTCGGTGAGCAGGGTCTGCGCCAGCGGGGGCAGGTCCGCAGTAAGGGTGACGTCCTTGCCGTAGCTGGCCCAGTTGCGGCCGGAGGCTCCCGTCACCATGCCCTCGCCCGCCAGGGCTGCCACTCCCTCGATCAGCGGCACGCGGGCGTAGTCCACCGTGGCGCGCAGGTTCGCGCCGCGGCACACTTCGAGCAGATGGCCCAGCAGACCGAAGCCGGTGACGTCGGTCAGGGCGTGCACCCCGGCCATCTGCGCCAGGCGTCGGCCCGGGGTGTTGAGTTGCGTGGTGTTGGCAATCATGCGGGCGTAGCCAGCGGCGTCGAGCGCGCCTTTTTTCAACGCCGCCGACTGGATGCCCACGCCCAACGGCTTGCCCAGCACGATGATGTCACCGGCGCGGGCGCTGTCGTTGCGGCGGATGTGGCTGGGGTGCGCCAGACCCATCACCGCCAGGCCGTAGATGGGCTCGACCGAGTCGATGCTGTGCCCGCCGGCAATCGGAATGCCCGCCTGGGCGCAGACGGTCTCGCCGCCCCGCAGGATGGCGGCGATGGTGTCGGCCGACATCACGCCGATGGGCATGCCCACCAGCGCCAGGGCGAGAATGGGCGAGCCCCCCATGGCGTAGATGTCGGACAGGGCGTTGGTGGCGGCGATGCGGCCGAAGTCGAAGGGGTCATCGACGATGGGCATGAAAAAGTCGGTGGTGGCGATGAGTGCCTGCTCGGGGTTGAGCTGGTACACCGCAGCGTCGTCCGACGATTCGTTGCCCACCAGCAAGGCGGGCGGGGGCTGCAGCAAGGGCGCATGTTTTTTCAGAATGTCGGACAGCACATTGGGCGCGATCTTGCAGCCGCAGCCGCCGCCGTGGGACAGGCTGGTCAGTCGCGGCGGGGTCGAGGTGGAGGAGGTTTGGGCCATGGCGGCAGGGGACGAAGGTCAATGGGGGATGGAGGGGTCTTGCCAGTCCTGACAGAACTGCAAAAAGCGGGCGAGCGCCTGCGAAAAGGTTTTTTTCTGGTGCTGCACGATATAGAGCGTGCGGTGCATGGCGGGTAGCGGGCTGCGTACTTCCACGAGTTGGCCGCGGTCGAGCGCGTCCTGCACCAGACGGCGCGGGATGCAGGTGATGCCCAGCCCGGCGATGGCAGCGCCGCGAATCGACTCGGAACTGCCCAGCACCATGGTCTGCTCGAACCCCTGCAGATGGTCGAGCAGCAGCGCCTCCACGGTTTCGCGCGTGCCCGAGCCCGGCTCGCGCAACAGCCAGCGTGCGGCGCGCAGGTCATCCAGGCTGGCCACGCGTTGCGCCAGCGGGCTGTCCGGCGCGCAAACCACCGCGAGGGTGTCGCGCAGCCAGGGGATCACGGCGAGATCGTCGCGGTGGCAGGCGCCTTCCACCAGCCCGAGGTCGACCTCGAACTGCGCCACGGCGTCGGCAATCGCCAGCGTGTTGCCGACGCGCAGGCAGAACTGCGCCGCCGGAAACTCGCGGCAGAACGCTGCCATGATGCCCGGCAGAATGGCATTGCCCACGGTGCTGCTGGCGCCGATGCGCAAGGCCGCCGCGCCCGCGCTGAACAAAGCCTCGATGCCGCGGGTCTGATCCAGAATGGCCATGGCGCGCGGCAGCAGCAGCCGCCCGGAATCGTTGAGCACCAGCCGTTTGCCCACGCGATCGAACACCCGTTCACCCAGCTGGGTTTCCAACTCGGCCAGCGCCGCGCTCACCGCAGATTGCGACATGGCCAAAGCATCGCCCGCTGCCGTGGCGCTGCGGCTATGCGCGATTTCCACCAGCACTTCCATCTGTCTGAGGGTCAGGCGCATGGTGTTGATTGATTCCGTGGATTCATTTCAAAATAAGCATAAGACAAGTGGCTGATGGGCTCGCGCTGGCGGCGGCAAAAAATCCCTCTGTCGCAGGGAACTTTGACGGTGGAAAAAAATCTGATTTGTTGACGAAAATGATCGGGATTTGTAAACTTCCCCCCAAGTTTTCGTCGGGTATTTCCGCTTCGGCACTGTGTAATGTCTGCTGCAGGCCTTGCCCCTGGGCATCCTCCCGAGACCTTGCAACTGGCCGCCACTTATTTGCTGAGGAGAGCCGCCATGCGACTGACCACCAAAGGACGTTTTGCTGTGACCGCCATGATCGACGTGGCGATGCGTCAACATCTGGGCCCCGTGACTCTGGCCGGCATCAGCCAGCGCCAGCACATTTCGCTGTCCTACCTGGAGCAACTGTTCGGCAAACTGCGTCGGCACGAGTTGGTTGATTCGGTCCGCGGGCCGGGCGGCGGCTACACGCTGTCGCGCAAGTCCGAGGAGATCAGCATTGCCGACATCATCATCGCCGTGGACGAACCCCTGGACGCCACCCAATGTGGCGGCAAGGAAAATTGCAACGGTGACGAAGGCGGGCCCTGCATGACCCACGACCTATGGGCGCAGCTCAACGCCAAGATGGTCGAGTTTCTCGACTCGGTCAACCTCAAGGGGCTGGTGGAGCAGAACCTGGCCAAGGGGGTGACCGTGGAAGAAGTCGCCGTGACCCGCAAGCCGGTGTCGCCACTGCCGGTGACGGCCAAGCCCATCAAGGTCAAGGCGCCCAACTCGGTCTTCAACCTGGCGCAGACCCTGGGCTGAGCCGAGGCAGCTGCGGGTTGTGGCGCGTTGGCCCATCCCGCTGGCAAACCGCTTCAAAGCAAGATCGTCAAGGCTGCATCACCCGGTGCTCGGCGCCGGGATGCCATACCCCATAACAACACCGTTCCTGAACAGACTCGCCATGTCCACCACACCGCACCTGCCCATTTACATGGACTACGCCGCAACCACGCCCGTCGACCCGCGCGTGGTCGATGCCATGATTCCCTGGCTGCGCGAACACTTCGGCAATCCCGCTTCGCGCAGTCACGCCTGGGGCTGGGAAGCCGAGGCGGCGGTGGAAAAAGCCCGGGCGCAGGTGGCCGATCTGATCAATGCCGACCCCAAGGAGATCATCTGGACGTCGGGCGCCACCGAGTCAAACAACCTCGCCATCAAGGGCGCGGCCGAGTTCTACCAAGGCAAGGGCAAGCACATCGTCACCGTCAAGACCGAGCACAAGGCCGTGCTCGACACGGTGCGTGAAATGGAGCGTCGCGGCTTCGAGGCCACCTATCTCGACGTGCAGCCCAACGGTCTGCTTGATTTGGAAGTGTTCAAGGCGGCGCTGCGGCCTGACACCATTCTGGTGTCGGTCATGCTGGTCAACAACGAGATCGGCGTGATTCAGGATATTCCCGAGATCGGTCGCATCTGCCGCGAGCGCGGCATCATCTTCCATGTCGACGCCGCGCAAGCCACCGGCAAGATGGTGATTGATCTGCAGGCCTGGCCGGTCGATCTGATGAGCCTGGCGTCGCACAAGACCTATGGTCCCAAGGGCATCGGTGCTCTCTATGTCCGGCGCAAACCGCGGGTGCGTCTGATTCCGCAGATGCACGGCGGCGGTCACGAGCGCGGTCTGCGATCGGGCACGCTGCCCACGCATCAGATCGTGGGCATGGGCGAGGCGTTCCGCATTGCCAAGGCCGAACTCGGCGCCAGCATCGAGCGCGCCCGCATGCTGCAACAGCGCCTGCTCGATGGTCTGAAGGACATCGAGGAGGTCTATGTCAACGGCGATCTCGAGCGTCGTGTGCCGCACAACCTCAACATCAGTTTCAACTACGTCGAGGGCGAGTCGCTGATCATGGCGATCAAGGGCATCGCCGTCTCCAGCGGCTCGGCCTGCACCTCGGCCAGCCTGGAGCCCTCGTATGTGCTGCGCGCCCTGGGGCGCAGCGACGAACTGGCGCATTCCTCGCTGCGCATGACCATCGGCCGCTACACCACCGAAGAAGAAATCGACTCGGCTGTGCGCCAGTTGCGAGAAAGCGTGGCCAAACTCCGCGATCTGTCGCCGCTGTGGGACATGTACAAGGAAGGCATCGACCTCAGCACCATTCAGTGGGCGGCGCACTGATCGCCATTGGCCTGCCTGCATCAGGGTTGTGCAAATAGCCGACAATAGATGTCGGAATTATGGAATGCGACGTTCGCCACGCCAGGTGAACGCAACGAGGAGGACAGCATCATGGCTTACAGCGACAAAGTGGTGGATCACTATGAAAACCCGCGCAATGTGGGCTCCTTTGCCAAGGATGACCCCCAGGTGGGTACCGGCATGGTGGGTGCTCCGGCCTGCGGCGACGTGATGAAGCTGCAGATCCGCGTCAACGATCAGGGCGTCATCGAAGATGCGCGCTTCAAGACCTACGGCTGCGGCTCGGCCATCGCCTCGTCGTCGCTGGTCACCGAGTGGGTGAAGGGCAAGACGCTGGATCAAGCGCTGGAAATTCGCAACAGCCAGATCGCCGAAGAACTGGCGCTGCCGCCGGTGAAGATTCATTGCTCCATCCTGGCCGAAGACGCCATCAAGGCCGCAGTCAGCGATTATCAGCAGCGTCACGGCCTGAGCAGCGCCAAGCAGGCACCCGCCGAGCAGGCGCAGACCGCCTGAGACGCACCCCAAGCTCCGAGGAACTGCAGAATGTCCGTCACCTTGACCGAGCGCGCTGCCCAGCAGGTGCAGCGCCATCTTGCCAAGCGCGGTGCTGGCGTGGGCGTGCGCTTGGGCGTGAAAACCACCGGCTGCTCCGGCATGGCCTACAAGCTGGAGTTCGTCGATCAGGCGCAGGATGAAGACCTGGCCTTCGAAAGCCATGGGGTCAAGATCCTGGTCGATCCCAAGAGCCTGGCCTATGTGGACGGCACCGAACTCGACTTTGTGCGCCAAGGCCTGAACGAGGGCTTCCAGTTCAACAACCCGAACGAAAAAGACCGCTGCGGCTGTGGCGAATCGTTCCGCGTCTGAGACGCGCGCTTTGATGGACGTGTCGCAGTCGTACTTCGCCCTGTTCGGCCTGCCCGAGACCTTCGCACTCGATCTGGCCCAGTTGGAGCGGGCGCGGCTGGCGGTGCAGTCGCAGGTGCACCCCGACCGCTACGCCGCAGGCAGCGAGCGCGACCGGCGCCTTGCCATGCAATGGGCGGCCCAGGCCAATGCCGCTTACCTGACGCTGAACAACCCCGTGCAGCGGGCGACCTATCTGTGCGAACGCCGCGGCGCCCCGGTGCAGGCGGACAGCAACACCGCCATGCCCGCCGCGTTCTTGCAACAGCAGATGGAGTGGCGCGAAGCCCTGGACGACCTGCGCGAGGCGCCCGACGCCGCTGGCCTGCACGCGCTGCAAAATGCGGTGCAGGCCCAACGCGCCGAGCGTCTCGCTCGCATCGCCCAGGCTCTCGACGTCGACCAAGCCCCGCAGACTGCCGCCGAGCAGGTGCGGGCCTTGCTTTTCCTCGACCGCTTCGCCGAAGAACTGCGCCGCGTGGACGAGGCCTTGGTGCAATCTCCAGACTGATTTCACGCCTGTCTCGGGCCCAGCCGCACGCAGGGACATGTGCGCGGCGACCGGGGCGACAATTCACTCTCCCTCATGGCTCTGCTGCAAATCTCCGAACCCGGACAATCGCCCGACCCGCACCGGCATCGCCGCGCGGTGGGCATCGATCTGGGCACCACGCACTCTTTGGTCGCCGCCGTGCGCAGTGGCTCGGCGGTCTGCCTGCCCGATGCCGAGGGTGCGGTGCTGCTGCCCTCGGTCGTGCATTACACGGCCGATGGCCGGGCCGAAGTGGGCCTGCGCGCCCGTGAGGAGCAGGCGCTCGATCCGGCCAACACCATCGTCTCGGTCAAGCGGTTGATGGGCCGCAGCCCCGCCGATCTGCCGCCGCAAACCCTGGCGCATTACCACGTGGCCGACGACGCCCGCGTGGTCCGGTTGCAGACGGCCGCAGGCGAAATGACCCCCATGCAAGTGTCAGCCGACATCCTGCGCGTGCTGCGCTGGCGCGCCGAAGACACCCTGGGTGGCGAGTTGGTGGGCGCCGTGATCACCGTGCCGGCCTATTTCGACGACGCCCAGCGCCAGGCAACCAAAGACGCCGCCCAGCTCGCCGGCCTGCATGTGCTGCGCCTCATCAACGAACCCACAGCCGCCGCCCTGGCCTACGGCCTGGATCATGGCGCTGAAGGCCTGTACGTTATTTACGACCTCGGTGGCGGTACCTTCGACCTCTCGGTGCTGCGACTGACCAAGGGGGTGTTCGAAGTCGTCGCTACACACGGCGACACCGCGCTGGGCGGCGACGACTTCGATCAGCGTCTGCTCGGCTTGATGCTGGCCCAGGCCGACACGCCATCGTTGTCGCCAGGGGCGCAGCGGACTTGGCGCATGGCAGCGCGCCGTACCAAAGAGGCGCTGAGCGAACACGACACCGCCGCCTGGTCAGCGCCCTTGCCGGATGGCAGCATGGCGCAAGGTACCGTGCACCGTCAAGCCTTCGAGCAGGCCAGCGCTGATCTGGTGCAGCGCACCCTGAGCCTGCTGCGCCAGGCGCTGCGCGACGCCCAGGTACAGCCTGCCGACGTGCAGGGCGTGGTGCTGGTGGGCGGGGCCACGCGCATGCCCATGATTCGCGCCGCAGTGGAGCGCGCCATGGGCAAGGCGCCGCTGACCGACCTCGATCCAGACCAAGTCGTGGCGCTGGGGGCGGCCATTCAGGCCAATGCTCTGGCGGGCAATGCCGGGGCCGACGATGTGTTGCTGCTCGATGTCATCGCCCTGTCGCTGGGCATCGAGACCATGGGCGGCCTGGTCGAGCACATCCTGCCGCGCAACAGCACCATCCCCCAGGCACGCTCGCAAGACTTCACCACCTTCCGCGACGGCCAGACGGCCATGGCCATTCATGTGGTGCAGGGTGAGCGCGAGTTGGTCAGCGATTGCCGCTCGCTGGCACGCTTCGAGTTGCGCGGCATTCCCCCCATGGTGGCCGGAGCCGCGCGCATCCGCGTGACTTTCGCGGTCGATGCCGACGGCCTGCTCGAAGTGAGCGCGCAGGAGCTGACCACCGGAGTGCAGGCGCAAGTGCAGGTCAAACCCGCGTATGGCCTCGACGACGCGCAGATCGCCCGCATGCTGCAGGACAGCCTGGTGCACGCGCAGGACGACCGCGACGCCCGCATGTTGCAGGAGGCGAGGGTGGACGCCCAAAGCCTTCTGGCCGCCACCCGTACCGCCATGCAGCTCGACCGCGACCTGCTCAGCCCTGAAGAAGACGCCGCGATCCATGCGGCGATGGCTGCGCTGGCGCAGGCCGACGCGGCAGGCGACCTCGACCGTCTGCGTCAGGCCACCGAGGCGCTCAGCCGCCAGACCGATGCGTTTGCCGAGCGGCGGATGAATCGCAGCATCCAGCGGGCGCTGTCAGGCCAGTCGGTCGAGCACATCGCCCAACTTGCCCAGACGCCTTCTCCGGCCAGATCCTGAGGACTGGCTCCGCATCCGCGCCCACCGCATCATGCCCACCATCACCGTTTTGCCGCATCCTGAATACTGTCCCGAAGGCAAGCAGGTGGCCGCCGGGCGCGGCACCTCCATCTGCGAAGCCCTGCTCGAAAACGGCGTGGCCATCGAGCATGCCTGCGACATGCAATGCGCCTGCACCACCTGCCATGTGGTGGTGCGCAAGGGTTACGACAGCCTGGGCGAACCCGACGAGAGCGAAGAAGACCTGCTCGATCGCGCCTGGGGGTTGGAGCCCACCTCGCGGCTGTCGTGCCAGGCCATTCTGTCCGACCAAGATGTGACCATCGAGATTCCGAAATACTCGATCAATCACGCCAAGGAACACGGCTGATCGGCAGCAGCTCGGGCTTGGGGCCCTTGGTGCCGCCGAGCCTGGCCAGTAACAAGCGGTACAGATCGAGGTCGAAACCCGCGGACGCGGTTTCGCCGCGGCCTTCCAGCAGGTCGGCCAGCCCCGCCGGATCGTGCACCGTGCCGAGATGGCGCCATTGGTCGAACACATGCACATCGGTGCGCTCGGTTTGCGCATCGTGTTCGCGCAGCGCGATCGGGCCCGCATAAGGCCAGGCCCGCAGCCGTTCCGCGGCCAGCGCCAGCTGCAGGCGGGCGTGATGCTGCTCGGGCGTTTCCAGACCGCAACAGACGCCCCGACACTGGCCGATCTGCTGCGCAAAGCATCGCCCTTTGCCCGACTCCAGCCCCAGCGCCCGCGGGCACAGACCATGGCGCTGCGCCAATGCCCGCAGGCTGTCGGTCGCCTGCCGCTTGCTGCGGTAGGGGCCATAGCAATGCGCGAGTTGCTGCGCCTGCAAGGCATCGCCGCGAACCAGCGAGAGCAATGGACGGGCGTGCGGATCGTCGGCGAGCTGCCAGGCGCAGAGTGCACGCTCGCGCCGCAGTTGGCGATTGAGCAAGGGTTGCAAGGTCTTGATCAGGTGCATCTCCAAGAGCAGCGCGCCAAACTCTCCGGCGGTCTCGCGCCATTCCACCCGGCGGACCTCTTGCGACAGGCGCAGCTCACGGGCGTCTCGGTGATCCGCCTGAAAGTGCGACAGCACGCGGCTGCGCAGCCGCACGCTCTTGCCGATGTAGAGCGGGATGTCTCCCTCGCCGTAGAACAGATAGACCCCGGGCCCTTCGGGTATGGCGTCGACTGGCGTGTCGAGCTGCGGCGGCAAGGCCGCACTGCCTTGCAGCAACTGCTGTGCGGCAGCCTGCAGCGCGTCTGCTCCCAACTCGGCGTGCGCGGCGTCGAGCCAGGCGTGCAGCACCTCGACATCGCCCAATGCCCGGTGGCGCGCCATGGTGTGCAGGCCGTGGCGGCGCATCAAGGCATCGAGCCCATGGCCGCGCTCGGCCGGATAGAGCTTGCGCGACAGCCGCACGGTGCACAAGGTCTTGACCCGCAGATCCACGCCTTCGCGCGCCGCGGCCTGCTTGAGAAAGCCGTGATCGAAGCGCACGTTGTGGGCCACCAGCACGGCACCGTCGAGCAGCTCCAGCAAGGTCGGCAACACGGCAGCAAAGCTCGGCGCCTCCGCCACCATGGCCTCGGTGATGCCTGTGAGCTGCTGGATGAACGGCGGAATGCGCTGCCCGGGCTGCACCAGACTGCTCCACTTCGCCACCACGACCCCATGTTCAACCCGCATGGCGGCGACTTCGGTGATGCGGTCATGCACGGGGTTAGACCCAGTGGTTTCGAGGTCGAGCAGGACGTAGCACGGGAGCATGGACAGCAACGTGGCGGGACAAAATAAAAAACCGCAGCCGAGGCTGCGGTTGCGTGCGGGTTTCGGTTGAAACCGGATCAGTACTTATACCCGATGGACACACCCAGAACGTTTTGGCTCATCTGGATCGCGACGCCTTGGCTCAGACCTGTGCCGGTGACTGTTTTCTTGAAGGCGTGAACGTAGTCAAACGACATTTCGGTGCGCTCATTCAGAGCATAGGTGGCGCCGAACGTGAGGTGGTCCTGCACCACACCCGGGGCGAGGACGTTGACCAAGGCTTGGCTGCTGGGAATGGGGTTGTCGCCGTGGTTCCAACCGGCGCGCACCGTGAGCGCTTGGTTGACCTGGTACGCGGCCCCCAACTTGACCACGGTGATGCTCTTCCAGCCAAAACCGCCACCGTTGCTGGCACCCAACTGGCAGGTTCCCATGAAGGCGCAGTCGGACGGGTTGGCAATTGCGGACACTCCGGCGTAGTCGATGCGCACCACGTCACCCGCAACGGTCAGAGCAGGAGTTGCCTTCCAAGCAAAACCCACACCGTAATTCGCCGGGATGTCGAAGGAGCCGCCATTGGCAAAAAGACCGCTGTAAGCGCTGATCTTGCCCATGTGCGTCTTGGGTTCATAGGTCGCACCCAGGCTCAAGGTCGGGGTCAACTGGCCAAGCCAGCCGAGGCGGACACCGACGCCGTTGGATGAACCATGCCCAGGGTTGCTGAAGCTGGCAGGGTTGGTCGAGAGCGGTGCGAAGGCTTGCAGCCCGTTGGCACGGAAACTCTGGTGCACGATATTGATCGCAACACCAATGGCGTTGTCCGGGTTGATCTTGTAGGCGACGGTAGGGGAAATGAACAGTTGCTGCAGGTCAACGCCCATTGGGCCCATGCCGAACGCGCCCAGTTGCCCGGCTGGCGACTGCATGCAGGCCTGCTGGCTCCCGCCAAACTGCTGCAGAACCAGAGGGTTCTGGCATTGTGCCCCTTGTGTTCCAGAGTTCAGCGTGCTGTAACCCGTGTTCAGGCCACCATTGCCGTACATGGAGATGCCGACAGCGAGATCCGAATTGATCACCTTATTCACCCCGAACTCGGGGATGATGAAGTTTTGCTGGTCGTTGCCGCTGAACGTCGCCGAACCCATCGGGTTTGTGAACGTTGCACTGCGGTCAGGGCGGAACAAGGTCGTGCCAAAGTCGATGCGGTCGCCGAGGAAGGCGTTACCCGCGGGGTTCATGGCAGGCGCCAGGGCATCCTGCGGAAAGGCAATGCCGACCCCACCCATACCGACCGATTTGACGCTGAAACCAGGCTGGAAATAGCCGTTGGTCGCGTGTGCAGCCGGGATAAAACCGATACTTCCCAGGGCCATGGCAAGGGCCAATTTTTTGAATTGCATTGAAATGTCTCCCGCCGGGTGACGCCCGGCCTCCGCTGGTGGATGAAACGCTGGCCATGCTCGTGCAACACAGCCAACGGCCAAAAATACTGAAATGAGTATTGATGTGACTGCAGCCATCCTATTGGGCCCCGCGCATACACCACATTGTGTTTAGTGTTGATTGCATGATTGCGTGAATTGTTGTAGCCGCGGCCAACAAGGTGTAGAAAAATACTGCATAGAGTATGTGCTCAACCGAGCGCCGCGAGTAGCGTCTTGGCGCTTTACGCCGTTGGCGGCACATACCCCTGGGGCATCTCGGCGCCTTCGCCGAAAAAGTATTTCTCCATCTGCCGCGCAAGGTACTGACGGGCGCGCGCATCGGCGAGGTTCAGGCGGTTTTCGTTGACCAGCATGGTCTGGTGTTTGAGCCAGGCTGCCCAAGCCTCCTTGGAGACGTTGTTGTAGATCCGTGCGCCGAGTTCGCCGGGGTAGGGGGCGTAGTCGAGACCTTCGGCCTCACGGCCGAGTTTGATGCAGTGAACCATGCGTGTCATGAGCATTCCTTTGCGAGGTGCCATCACGGCGCTGGCCGTGCGGCGGAGAAGAAAAAGGGCTTGCGTGCCCTCAGTTCAGATGTTTGACCAGCACGCGCGAGCGGCGCTGATCGTCATAGCGCAGACGGCGCTCCGGCGGCAGCCATTCGCGCTCCACCAGCACGAAGCCGCGCTTGATGAACCAGTGCATGGTGCGGGTGGTGAGCACGAAGATGCTCTGCAGCCCCTGGGCGCGGGCGCGCTGTTCGATGTGTTTGAGAATGCGCTCGCCGTCCCCCTGGCCCTGCGCCGAGGGATGGACGGTGAGGGCGGCCATTTCGCCGGTCTTTTCCTGGGGGTAGGGGTAGAGGGCGGCGCAGCCGAAGATGATGCCGTCGTGTTCCAGCACGGTGTAGTTGCTGATGTCGCGCTCGATTTCGGTGCGGCTGCGTTTGACCAGCACGCCTTGTTCCTCGAGCGGTTCAATGAGTTGCAGGATGCCGCCGACATCGTCGGCCGTGGCCTGGCGCAGGTGTTCCAGATGCTCGTCGGCAATCATGGTGCCCACGCCGTCATGGGTGAAGAGTTCGAGCAGCAGCGAACCATCGAGTGCAAAGGGGATGATGTGCGCGCGTGTCACGCCGCCGCGCACCGCGCGCACGGCATGCCGCAGGTAAAACGCGGTGTCGGTGGGCTGCTGCGGATCGGGCAGTCGCGCCAACAGGGTTTCGGCCTGGGCCACGGTGAGTTCGGGGATGAGGTTCTGGGCGTCGTCGATGACGCCGGCCACTTCGGTGATGAGCAGCAGCTTTTCCGCCTTGACGGCCGCGCCCACGCTGCTGGCTACGTCTTCCATGCTGAGGTTGAACGCCTCGCCAGTGGGCGAGTAGCCGAAGGGCGACATGAGCACCACGGCGCCATACTCCAGAGCGCGCTGGATGGTGGGCGCGTCCACCTTGCGGACCAGGCCGGTGTGTTGGAAGTCCAGGCCGTCGATCACGCCCACTGGCCGGGCGATGATGAAGTTGCCCGACACCACGCGCACCGTGGCGCCTGCCATCGGTGTATTGGGCAGGCCCTGCGAGAACGTGGCCTCGATCTCGAAGCGCAGCTGACCGGCGGCTTCCTGGGCGGCATCGAGGGCGATTTCGTCGGTCACGCGCATGCCGTGCGAGTAGCGCGAGCCCACGCCCTTCTCGCGCAACTGGGCCTCGACCTGCGGTCGAAAGCCGTGCACCAGCACGATGCGCACGCCCATCGCGGTGAGCAGCGCCACGTCCTGCACCAGGGCGTTCAGGCGACCCGCCGCGATGAGTTCGCCGGCGATGGCGACGACGAAGGTCTTGCCACGGTGGGCGTGGATATAGGGCGCAACGGAGCGCAGCCAATCGACGAATTGTTCCTGCGTGGCGATCATGCCCTGATTATCCGAGAATGTGAGGTTGCCTTCGACCGCCCCCCGGTTTGCCCTGCCGTTTCATGCCTGCCTCCGCCCCAGCCAAGACGCTCCGCCCACGCCGCCCGCCCGCGCAGCGGCCGCCCGTGCCCGCCACGCCGGTTGGGACGGTGCGCTTTCCCGAGGACTTGCCGGTGTCCTTGCGGCGCGAGGACATTGCGCAAGCCATGCAGGCGCACCAGGTGGTCATCGTCTGCGGCGAAACCGGCTCGGGCAAGACTACGCAGCTGCCCAAGATTGCGCTGACCATCGGCCGCGGGCTGGGCGCGGGCGGCAAGGGGCTGATCGGCCATACCCAGCCACGGCGACTCGCGGCGGTGAGCATCGCCCGGCGCATTGCGCAGGAGCTGGGCAGCGAGTTGGGGGTGCACGCCGGTTACAAGGTGCGCTTCAACGACAGGTTGCAGCCCGGCGCCTCGATCAAGCTGATGACCGACGGCATTCTGCTGGCCGAGACGCAGACCGATCCGTTGCTGCGCGCTTACGACACCCTGATCATCGACGAGGCGCACGAGCGCAGCCTGAACATCGACGTGCTGCTGGGCTATCTGCGGCAGTTGCTGCCGCGGCGGCCTGATCTCAAGGTGGTGGTCACCTCCGCCACCATCGACGCCGAGCGCTTTGCCCAGCATTTCGCCGACGTCGCCGGACGCCCGGCGCCGGTGATCGAAGTCTCGGGACGGCTGTACCCGGTGGAGGTGCGCTGGCGGCCGTTCGGCACTGACAAGGGCGACGACCGCGATCAGGCCGCAGCCATTTGCGACGCGGTGGACGAGCTGTGGCGCCTGGGTTCGGGCGACATCCTGGTGTTCCTGCCCGGCGAGCGCGAAATCCGCGAGGCCGAGGCGGCCTTGCGCAAGCATCACCTTGACACCGGGCGACAGGCGGTGGACATCCTGCCGCTCTACGCCCGGCTGTCGCAGGCGGAGCAAGACCGTGTGTTCGCCAGCGGCGGCGCCCGGCGCATCGTGCTGGCCACCAATGTGGCCGAAACCTCGCTGACGGTGCCGGGCATCCGCTACGTCATCGATGCCGGACAGGCCCGGGTCAAGCGTTACAGCTACCGCAACAAGGTGGAAATGCTGCAGGTCGAGCCCATCAGTCAGGCCGCGGCGCAGCAACGCGCCGGGCGCTGTGGCCGGGTGGCCAACGGCGTGTGCATCCGGCTGTACGACGAGGCCGACTTTCTGGCGCGGCCGCGCTTCACCACGCCCGAGGTGCTGCGCTCGTCGCTGGCGGCGGTGATTCTGCGCATGAAGTCGCTGGGGCTGGACGCCATCGAGGACTTTCCGTTTCTCGACGCGCCCCCCGGCAAGGCCATCGCCGACGGCTACCAGTTGCTCACCGAACTGGGGGCGGTGGATGCGCGCAATGCGCTCACGCCGCTGGGGCGCGAACTCGCCCGCCTGCCGCTGGACCCGCGCATCGGCCGCATGATTCTCGAAGCCCGCAGCCGCGAGGCCCTGACCGAAGTGCTCATCATCGCCGCCGCGCTCTCGGTGCAGGACCCGCGCGAGCGTCCGGCCGAGGCGCAGCAGGCGGCCGACGAGGCGCATCGCCAGTTCGCCGACGAGCGCTCGGAGTTTCTCGGCTGGCTCAAGCTGTGGGCGCACTACAACGCGGCGGTGGAGCACAAAAAGTCGCAGCGCAAGCTCTGGAGCGAACTGCGCGGCCAGTTCCTCTCGCCGCTGCGACTGCGCGAGTGGCACGACGTGCACAGCCAGTTGCACACCCTGGTGGCCGAGCAGGGCTGGCGGCTCAATACCGCGCCAGCCACCTACGAGCAGATTCACTGCGCCTTGCTCAGTGGTCTGCTGGGCAATGTGGGCTACATGGGCGATGATGATCCGCACCGAAACCCCGCCGGGCCGTCCCAAGGGGGTTCGGCCCCCGCGGGGGGAGGCGCCCGGTGGGCGCCAGGGGGTGGTCAATACCTGGGTGCCAGAGGCATCCGCTTCGCCATCCACCCGTCGTCTCCCTTGGGCCGCAAGGCCGGGCGCTGGATCATGGCGGCGGAACTGGTTGAAACCACCCGGCTCTACGCCCGTGGCGTGGCGCGCATCGAGCCGCAGTGGCTGGAGCGCGTGGGTGCGCATCTGCTCAAGACCAGTCTGCTCGACCCGCACTGGGAAAAGCGCCCGGCCCAGGTCACCGCGTTCGAGCGCGCCACGCTCTACGGTCTGGTGGTCTACAACCAGCGGCGCGTGGACTTCGGCCGCTTCGACCCGGTGCAGGCGCGGGAGATCTTCATCCGTCAGGCGCTGGTGGAGGGCGAGTGGGATTGCCGCTGGCCGTTCTTCGCCCACAACCGGGCGCTGATCGCCGACATCGAGCGCTTGGAGCACAAGGCGCGGCGTCTCGACGTGCTGGTGGACGACGCGCTGATCGAGGCCTTCTACGACCAGCACATCCCGGCCGACGTGCACAGCGGCGCCAGTTTCGACCGCTGGTACCGCGACGCGGTGCGCTCGCAACCCAAGTTGCTGTTCCTGCAACGCGACGAGCTGATGCGGCACGAGGCGGCGGGCATCACCACCGAGGCCTTTCCCAATCGCCTGCGCCTCGGGGCGCTGGAGTTGCAACTCGACTACACCTTCGACCCGGGTGGCGCGCGCGACGGGGTGACGGTGCTGGCGCCGCTGGCCGCGCTCAACCAGATTCCGGCGCAGCGGCTGCAATGGCTGGTGCCCGGTTTGCTCAAGGAAAAGACCCTGGCGTTGCTCAAAAGCCTGCCGCAGCGCCCGCGCGCCCGGCTGGTGCCCCTGCCGCAGACCGCCGAAACCTTTGCCGCGCAGCTCGCCGCGCCCGAGCGTTTCGGCCAGGGCGATCTGCTCGACGCCCTGCGCGACCTGGTGCGCGAGCACACCGGACTGGCCTTGCAGCGCACCGACTTCAAGCTCGAAACCCTGGGGCCGCACCTGTTCTTCCACGTGCAGGTGATCGACGCCCATGGCCGCCGTATCGACGCTGGTCGCGACATCGACAAACTGCGCGCCGACCACGGCCAGGCCTCGCGCAGCGCTTTCGCCGCCCTGGCGCAGCTGCGCACCCCGGCATCGCAACGCCATGCGGATGCGGCCTCCGCGACAAAACCCGGGGCGTCGGCGGCGCCACCCGCCGCAGCCGACGCGCCCGCCGACACCCTGCGCGGCCTGACCGACTGGAGCTTCGACGCCTTGCCCGAGTTGCTCGAACTGCGCCGCGGCGCGCACACTCTGATCGGCTTTCCCGCGCTGGTGGACAAAGGCAGCAGCGTTGACGTCGAGGTGTTCGACACCGCCGACGAGGCCGCCCGGCTGCACCGCGGTGGCCTGCGCCGACTGTTCGCGCTGCAACTGCGCGAGCAGATCAAGCACGCGGAAAAGAGTCTGCCCGGGCTGCAGCAGGCGGCCATGCAATTCATGGCGTTGGGTACGGCCGAGGTGCTGCGCACCCAGATCATCGATGCCGCGCTCGATCGCGCCTTCCTGGTCGAGCCGCTGCCAACCGACAAGGCCGCCTTCGCCCAGCGCCTGAACGAGGGCAAGCCGCGCTTTCAGCTTCTCGCCGCCGAAGTGGCGCGGCTGGCAGCGCAAATCCTGGACGCGCTGGCGCAGGTGCAAAAGAAGCTCGGCGGTTTCAAACAGCAGCCTGAACTGCTTGCCGACATCCGAGCTCAGGTGCAGGCCCTGGTGCCCACGCGCTTCATCGCCGACACCCCGGCGACGCAGATCGGCCATCTGCCGCGCTACCTGCAGGCCATCTTGCGGCGGCTGGACAAATTCCGCACCGACCCGACGCGCGATGCCCAACTCAGCGCTCAACTGGCGCCGTGGTTGGCGCGTTGGCAGCGTGAGGCTGCGCAATATCGCGGGGCTCTGCCGCCACGCCTGCAGGAGTTGCGCTGGCTGCTGGAGGAGTTGCGGGTCTCGCTGTTCGCGCAGGAGTTGCGTACGCCGATGCCGGTGTCCTTCAAACGACTGGAAAAGGTCTGGGCGCAGTGGCATGCGGGTTGACCCGTATCCATAGATAGAAACTTCTTGATACATCTCAAGGCGGCGCCGTCCCCGGCTTCTAGGATGACGGCATGTCCAGTTCCAGTCTGTCCTTGCCCGACGCCGCGGTGTCAGCGCCTGCACCCACCGTGCCATCTGCCGATGTCGGTTGCTATCACTGCGGCCTGCCGCTGGGCGATGCCCCGGTGCGCATGGAGCTCGACGGCCAGTGGCGCAGCTTCTGCTGCCAGGGCTGCGCCGCGGCGGCGGAGATCATCGTGCAGGGCGGGCTGTGCGCGTACTACGACCGCCGCACCGCAGGCGAGGGCGCGATGGCCGCGCTGCCGCCGGAAGAAATCCACCGCCTGCACCAGCAGTGGATGGCGCTGGCCGATCCCGCCTTCCTCACTGCCTACGCCACCGCGCTGGGCGACGCCAAATGGAGCACCCAGATTGCCGTGGACGGCATCCACTGTGGTGCCTGCGTCTGGCTGATCGAGCAACGCTTGCGCGGCATTCCGGGTGTGCTCGCCGCCACCGTCAACTACTCCACGCGGCGGGTCGCGTTGCAGTGGGACGCGCGTGTGGTGCAGTTGCCCCAGGTGTTTCAGGCGCTGGCCGAAGTGGGCTATCGGCCGTTGCCCAATGCCCGCCATCAAAGCGAGCTGAACCACCGTCGGGCGCGCCGCCTGGCCATTTTGCGCACGCTGGTGGCCTGGCTGGCGATGATGCAGGTGATGATGTTTGCCTGGCCGGGTTACATCGACCCTGAGGGCTTGAACGGTGCCGAACAAGGCATCTTTCAGTGGGGCAGTCTGGCGCTCACCCTGCCCGCCCTTCTGTTCTCGGGCTGGCCGTTTCTGATGGGAGCGCTGCGCGATGTGCGCAACCGTCGCCTGGGCATGGACGTGCCTGTCACCCTGGGGCTGTGGAGTGCCTTCGCCGCCAGCGTGTGGAGCGTGGCGCAGGGCCAGAGCCATGTGTACTTCGACTCGGTGGTGATGTTCCTGGCGTTGCTGCTCACCGCGCGATTGATCGAAGACGGCCTGCGCCAGCGCAGCCTCAACGCCGCCGAAGAACTGATGGAGCAGTTGCCCGCGGCCGTGCGCGTGCGCACCAGCGCGCAGGACGACTGGCGCAGCGTCGCCATCACCCAGGTGCGGGCAGGCGACGAGGTGGAGTTGCCCAGCGGCAGCGCCGCGGCCGTGGACGGCGTGGTGATGACTGGCCAGTCGCACGTGGACGAAGCCTTGCTCACCGGCGAGAGTCGCGCCGTCGTCAAACAGGTCGGCGATGCCATTCTCGCGGGCAGCATGAACCGGCAGTCGCCCCTGGTCGTGCGGGCGACGCAGACCGGGGCGGGAACCCGCATCGCCCAGATGGTCGAGCTGACGCAGCATGCGCTGGCGAGTAAGCCGCGCTCGGCGCAACTCGCCGACGTCGCCGCGCAATGGTTCACGCTGGGACTGCTGGTGGTTGCGGCGCTCACCGTGCTGCTGTGGTGGTGGCTGGATCCGGCGCGCATCGTGCCCACTCTGGTGGCTGTGCTGGTGGTGAGCTGTCCGTGCGCGCTGTCGCTGGCCGTGCCGGCCGCGTTGGCTGCATCCACCGCGCAACTGTCGCGCCACGGTGTGCTGCTGGCGCGTGGCCATGCGCTCGATCGCGCGCCCAAAATCGATCTCTGGTTGTTCGACAAGACCGGCACCCTGACCACCGGCGAGCCGGTGGTGGCGCAGGTGCGGGTATGCGACCCGGCGTTCGATCGCGAGCAGGTGCTGGCGCTGGCGCGTGCGCTGGAACAAGGTGTGCAGCACCCGCTGGCACGCGCCTTTCTGGCGGGTGCGGTGCCAGGCGAGCGCCTGGAGCCGCTGGTCGATTTGCAGGCCGTGCCGCACGGTGGCATGCAGGCGCAATGGCGGGGCCAGACCCTGCGGCTGGGGCATGCCGCGTTCAGCGGCGTGGCCGAGGCCGCGGCACCGCAGGATGCTGACATCGCCCTCACCCGTCTCGGCCTGAGCCTGGATGGACGGCCGCTGGCGGTGTTCGACATTGCCGAGACCTTGCGCCCCGGTGCGCGTGAGGCGCTGCAGGCGCTGCAGCAAGGCGGCGCCGAGGTGGCGATGTTGTCCGGTGACGCACCGCGCACCGTGGCGGCCTGGGCGGCGCAACTCGGGCTCAAGCATGCCGAGGGTGGGCTCAGCCCGGAAGACAAACTGGCGCGGGTGCGGCAGTGGCGTGCCCAGGGCCGGGTGGTGGCCATGGTGGGTGACGGCGTCAACGATGCGCCGGTGCTTGCCGCCGCCGACCTGTCGGTGAGCTTTGCCGGCGCCGCGCCCATCGCCCGCGCCGGGGCTGACGTCATCTTGCACCACCCTGACATGCGGGCCCTGCCACGACTGGTGGCCACCGGCCGCCGCACCGTGGGGGTGATGCGGCAGAACCTCATCTGGGCCGTGGTCTACAACCTCATCGCCATCCCTCTGGCGGTGGCCGGATTCATTACGCCGGTGTGGGCCGCAGTGGGCATGAGTTCCTCCTCGCTGCTGGTGGTGCTCAACGCCGCCCGTCTGGCGCGACGCGAGCGCACAGCGGCGACGCGACGCACTGAAAGCCGCTGATGGAAGGTTCCCTGCTCATTCTCATCCCCATCAGCGTGCTGCTGGTGCTGCTGATCGTGGGCGTACTGTGGTGGGCCGCGCGCAGCGGCCAGTTCGACGATATGGAAGGCCCGGCGCACGCAATTCTGATGGATGACGACCGGCCGAAAGCCAGCACGAAGCCGACGCAAGACGAGGCCGAGCACCCTCAGACCGAACCGCGGAACTGAGGGCGTCGTGCGGCAGGGTGTCGCATTGACACACCCCGCTTCCTAGTGCTTACCCTTACGGATAGAAATGTGTTGATACATGTCAACGCAGTGTGTCCATAAGTAAATGACGATGTTCTTTATGACAGTTTGATGGTTCGTTTCTTTTTATCAACAGGTGGAGCAGATGAGCGATCTGACGCTTAAACAGACATACAACTACGCGCTGGTGCGCAAATTCACGGTAATGACCCTGGTCTGGGCCGTGGTGGGCATGCTGGTCGGCGTGTTCATCGCGGTGCAACTGGTCTGGCCCGACATGACATATGGCATGGAGTGGTTGAGCTGGGGTCGTCTGCGCCCTCTGCACACCAACGCGGTGATCTTCGGCTTCGGTGGGACGGCGCTGTTCGCCACCTCGTACTACATCGTGCAGCGCACCTGCCAGGTGCCGCTGTTCGCGCCCAAGCTGGCCGAGTTCACCTTCTGGGGCTGGACTGCGGTGATCGTGCTCTGCGCCATCACCTACCCGCTGGGCATCACCAGCGCCAAGGAATACGCCGAGCAGGAATGGCCCATCAGCCTGCTGATCGTCGTCACCTGGGTCGCCTATGCGATCGTGTTCTTCGGCACCGTGTTCAAGCGCAAGACCCCACACATCTACGTGGCCAACTGGTTCTTCGGCGCCTACATCATCACCATCGCGCTGCTCTACGTGGTCAACAACATCAAGCTGCCCATCAGCCTGTTCTCGTGGAAGAGCTACTCGGTCTATGGCGGCGCGCAAGACGCCATGATCCAGTGGTGGTACGGCCATAACGCAGTGGGCTTTTTCCTCACCACCTCGTTCCTGGGCATGATGTACTACTTCATCCCCAAGCAGGCCGAGCGCCCGGTGTATTCGTACCGGTTGTCCATCGTCCACTTCTGGGCGCTGATCTTCACCTACATGTGGGCCGGCCCGCACCACCTGCTCTACACCGCGCTGCCCGACTGGACGCAATCGCTGGGCATGGTGTTCTCGCTCATCCTGCTGGCACCCTCCTGGGGCGGAATGATCAACGGCATGATGACGCTGTCGGGTGCCTGGTACAAGCTGCGTGAAGATCCCATTCTCAAGTTCCTGATCACCGCGCTGTCGTTCTACGGCATGTCCACCTTCGAAGGGCCGATGCTGTCGGTGAAGACGGTGAGTGCCCTGGGTCACTACACCGACTGGATCATCGGCCACGTGCACTCGGGCGCCATGGGCTGGGTCGGCATGATCACCATGGGCAGCCTGTACTACCTGATTCCGCGGCTGTGGGGCCAAACGCAGATGTGGAGCAAGAAGCTCATCGAAGTCCACTTCTGGACGGCCACCATCGGCGTGGTGCTGTACATCGCCTCGCTGTGGGTTGCCGGCGTGACCGAAGGGCTGATGTGGCGCGCCATGCAGGCCGACGGCTCGCTGACTTACAGCTTCATCGAGAGCGTCAAGGCCGTCATTCCGCTGTACGTCATTCGCGCCATTGGCGGCTCGATCTACCTCTTCGGCATGTGCCTCATGGTCTACAACGCCTACCGCACCATCCGTCAGGGCAAGCCCGTGGATGCGCCGGTTCCCGCGCTCAGCCACGCCCACGCCTGATCATTCACGGAGACATTCATGGCTTCTTTCAGTCACGAGACCATCGAGAAAAACGTGGGTCTGATGATCGTGCTGGTGGCAATCGTCGTCAGCATTGCCGGGCTGGTGCAGCTCGTGCCCCTGTTCTTCGACAAGAGCACGACGCAACCCATCCCTGGCGTCAAACCCTACACCGCGCTGCAACTCGAAGGGCGCGACGTGTACCTGGCCGAGGGCTGCTACCTCTGCCATTCGCAGATGATCCGCCCGCTGCGCGCCGAGGTGGAACGCTATGGCCACTACTCGGTGGCGGGTGAGTCGGTGTACGACCACCCCTTCCAGTGGGGCAGCAAGCGCACCGGCCCCGACCTCGCGCGCGTCGGCGGCAAGTATTCCGACGAATGGCAACGCCTGCACCTGCGTCAGCCGCGCGATGTGGTGCCGGAAAGCATCATGCCGGCCTACACCTGGCTGCAGCATCAGCCGGCCGAAGCCGGTGAGATCCAGGCCAAGATGCGCGCCATGCGCACCCTGGGTGTGCCTTACACCGATGCCGAGATTGCCGCTGCGCCCAAGGAGCTCGAAGGCAAGACCAAGGAAGACGCGCTGATCGCCTACCTGCAAGGGCTTGGGACGGCGCTGAGCAATTACAAGTCCAAGGCCAACTACATCAACTACTGAGGCCAATCATGTCGTTCGGCTCGATCGTTCTCGTTCTTTCCATGGTGGTCTTCGCCGGGATTGTGTGGTGGGCGTTTTCCCCGCGTTTCAAGAAGACGCACGAAAAGGACGGAATGATCCCCTTCCTTGACTCCAAAAACCATCCGCCCGAGTCCTTCGACAAGGGCGATGCGTCCAAGCACTCAGACAAGTCCCAATCATGAACCAGTTCTATTCCCCCGGGTGGGCCTTCTGGATCGGCGGCGTCACCATCGTGTCCATCATCGCCTTGTTCCTGTTCCTGCGCGGCACGGCGCGCCAGACCGTGTTCCGGGACAAGGCAGGCAATCCCATCGCCACCACCGGCCACGTCTGGGACGGTGATCTGCAGGAGTTCAACAACCCCTTGCCCCGCTGGTGGATGGGGCTGTTCATCCTGACGCTGGTGTTCGGCATCGTCTATCTGAGCCTGTATGGCGGCCTGGCGTTCTACAAGGGCTACCTCGGCTTCTCCAGCGACAAGATGTACCAGCAGGAATCGGCCGCGTTCGATGCGCGCATCGAGCCGCTGTACGCCGGCTACATGAAAACGCCGATTCCCGAACTCGCTGCCAACCCCACGGCCATGGCCACGGGTCAGCGCATGTTCCTGACCTATTGCTCGCAATGCCACGGTTCGGATGCCGGGGGCACCAAGGGATTTCCCAATCTGACCATCCATAACGCCAACGCCTGGCTCTACGGCAACAGCCCCGACGTGTTGGTGGAAACCATCACCAACGGCCGCCTCGGGATGATGCCCCCGATGGAAGCGGCGGTTGGTGGCAAGCCCGGGGTGGTGGCGGTGGCGAACTATGTGCGCAGCCTCAGTGGCATGTCCAACGACGCCAAGCTGGCGGCGCAGGGCAAGCCGTTGTTCGCGGCAGCCTGCGCCGCCTGCCACGGCGCCGACGGCACCGGCAACAAGGCGCTGGGTGCGCCCGATCTGGCCGATCCCAAGCGCCAGTGGTTGTTCGGCTCGAGCATCGAGACCATTTCGCACACCATTGAAAAGGGCCGGGCGGGTCAGATGCCGGCGCAAAAGGATTTCCTTTCGCCGGAAAAGATTCACCTTCTGGCCGCCTACGTTTACAGCATCAGCCATGGCCCGGCGGCCGCCAAGTGACGCGCGGGTCGGCCGCGACTGATTGACGGTTTCGCTGACGGGGCGCAAACGGTTTGCGCCCCGTCAGCGTTTGAATCACCCATCGAGCAACAACTCCACTGCCCATGAACGCCAAGGCGCCCGACCCCCACGACGAAGACATCTCGGCCTCCGAGGAATGGTTGTACGAGGTCCGCAAGAAAATCTATTCCCGGTCGGTCACCGGCTGGTTCAACAACTGGCGCGTGTTCATGGTGGTGGCGACGCAAGCCCTGTTCTACGGCTTGCCCTGGTTGCAATGGGATGGGCGGCAGGCGGTGCTGCTGGATCTGTCGACGCGCAAGTTCTATTTCTTCGGCATGATCCTCTGGCCGCAGGACGTGATCTTCCTCGCGCTGCTGCTCATCATCTCGGCTTACGGCCTGTTTTTGTTCACGGCAGTCGCCGGACGTCTGTTCTGCGGCTATGCCTGCCCGCAGACCGTTTACACCGAAATTTTCATGTGGATCGAGCGCAAGGTCGAAGGCGACCGACTCGCCCGCATCCGCCTGGATGGCGCGGAGTGGAGCGCGCGCAAGGTCGGCAAAAAGACGCTCAAGCACAGCCTG
>JAKAFC010000132.1 GCA_021818065.1 Pseudomonadota bacterium | reverse complement strand
GCCCCTTCCCTTCCCATTCCGACGACCGCCGCCATGACCCAAGCCGCCTCTCGCCTGCCGACGCTCATCTCCCGCCTAAACGCCCTGTTCGAAGACAGCTCGGGCGTCGAGCTGGCCGACACCGACCCGACCGCCGCCTTCGTCGAACTGGGGCTCGATTCGCTCACCCTCACCCAGGCCGCGCTGCAGATCAAAAAAGACTTCCGCCTGCCCATCACCTTCCGCGACCTGATGGAACGCTACCGCAGCGTCGACGCGTTGGCCCGTCACATCGACAGCCAGCTCCCGCTCGAAGTGGCCCAACCTGCTGCCCAGCCCGCCACTCAGCCCGCAATCGCGCCCCAAGCCGCACCGCAAGCCCCGCTCGCGCCACCCGCAGGAGGTTTCGCCATGACCCAACCCGCCCCGAGCTTCGCCCCGCAGCCCATGCCCACCCCCTTGGCCCTGGCCGCGAACGCGCCCTTCATGCAGCAACTCATCGCCCAGCAGATGCAGCTCATGACGCAGCAGCTCGCGCTGCTAGGCAGCGCCCCGGCCACGTTCGCCTTGCCGGCTGTGGCCGAAGCACCCGTCGCCCCGCAAAACATTCAGGCCGCAGCGCCTGCGGCCGTTGCCCCACCCGCCCCCGCACCAGACCCCGCCCCCGTCGCGGCGGCTGCCCCGACGGCCGACGAAGAAGGCCCGAACGCCAACGCCAAGTACGACGTGAAAAAGGCCTTCGGCGCCATCGCCCGCATCCACACCACGCCCACCGGCGAACTCAGCGCCCGGCAGCAGGCGCGGCTCGACGCCTTCATGCGCCGCTACATCGAGCGCACCAAAGAATCCAAGGCCTACACCGTGCGCCATCGCCCGCATCTGGCCGACCCGCGCGTGGTCAACGGCTTCCGCCCGCAGCTCAAAGAGATCATTTATCAGATCGTCATTGCCCGCTCCGCCGGTTGCCATATGTGGGATCTCGACGGCAACGAGTACGTAGACGCCCTCAGCGGCTTCGGCATGAGCCTGTTCGGCTGGCAGCCGCCCTTCATCAATGACGCCGTGCGCAAACAACTCGACGACGGCTACGACATCGGCCCCCAGCACCCCCTGGCCGGCGAAGTGGCCGAACTCATCTGCGACCTCACCGGCGCCGACCGCGCCGCGCTGTGCAACACCGGCTCTGAAGCCGTCATGGGCGCAGTACGCGTGGCCCGCACCATCACCGGCCGCAGCAAGATCGCCATCTTCGCCGGGGCCTATCACGGCATCTTCGACGAAGTCATCGTGCGCGGCACCAAGAAGGGTCGCTCCATACCCGCGGCGCCGGGCATCATGCCCAACACCTCCGAAAACGTCGTCGTGTTCGACTACGGCACCCCCGAAACCCTGGCCGCGCTCAAAGAGCGCATGGATGAATTCGCCGCCATCGTGGTCGAGCCCGTGCAGAGCCGCCGCCCCGACTTCCAGCCGCGCGAATTCCTCCACGCCCTGCGCGACATCACCGCCCAGGCCGGCACCCTGCTCATCTTCGACGAAGTGGTCACCGGCTTCCGCTCGCACCCCGGCGGCATCCAGGCCCTGTTCGACATCCGCGCCGATCTGGTGAGCTACGGCAAGGTCGTCGGCGGCGGCTTTCCCATCGGCGTCATCGCCGGCAAACGCGAGTACATGGACGCGCTCGACGGCGGCCAATGGCAATACGGCGACGACTCCGTGCCCACCGTGGGCGTCACCTACTTTGCCGGCACCTTCGTGCGCCACCCCCTCGCCCTGGCCGCAGCCAAGGCCGTGCTGCTGCACCTCAAGGCCGCAGGCCCCGAACTGCAGCACACCCTCACCACCTCCACCGCCGCCATGGTGGACGAACTCAACGCCTACTGCCGCGAAGTCGGCGCGCCCATCGTTCTCAAATCGTTCTCCTCCGTGTGGAAAATCTTCTTCACCGAAGACCACCCCATGCAAGACCTGCTGTTCGCCATGATGCGCAGCCGCGGCGTGCACATCCTCGACAACTTCCCCTGCTTCTTCACCACCGCCCACACCCCGCAAGACATCGCCGTCATCAAGACCGCGTTCAAGGAAGCCGTGGCCGAACTGCAGGAAGCCGACTTCATACCCCGCCACATCGATGCGGCCCCCGCCGCCTTCGACGCCAGCCACCCGCCCGTGCCCGGCGCACGCATCGGCAAAGACCCCGGCGGCAACCCCGCCTGGTTCGTCCCCAACCCCGAGCAGCCCGGCAAGTACCTTCGCCTCGACGCCTAAAAAGCTATGGATACTTCTACCGCCACCGCGGTCGATTACGACCCCTTCGCCGACGCCGCGCCCGTCGCCCGCGTCGCTCCCACCACTGAAGCCCAGCGCGAAATCTGGCTGGCCTGTCAGCTCGGCGGCGATGCCACGCTGGCGTACAACGAGTCGGTCAGCGTGCGTCTGCGCGGGCCCATCGCAACCGATGCGCTGCGCAGGGCCGTCCTGGGCCTTGTCGCGCGACACGACGCCTTGCGCGCCACCTTCGGCGCCGACGGGCTGAAGATGTTCATCGCCGAAAGCCTGGCGGTCGATATTCCGGAACTGCACCTTGACACGCTCAGTCAGGACGCGCGCGATGCCGCCTTGCAGACGCACATCCGCGCTGAGGTAGACCAGCCCTTCGATCTGGAACAGGGTCCGCTGCTGCGCGCCAGTATCGTCCGCTTCGGGCCGGACGAGGTCGTTCTGATCCTGACCGCGCACCACATCATTTGCGATGGCTGGTCGTTCGGCGTTCTGTTGGGCGAGCTTCCAGCCTTGCTACGCGCTCCCGGATCAGCGCCGAACCTGCCCGCGCCCGATGGCTATGCCGACTACGCCGAAAGCCAGTACGACTCGGCGCATCAGCAACAGACCGATCTCGACACACACTACTGGGTCTCGATCTACGACCGTTCGACCCTGGCGCTCGATCTCCCTACAGTGCGCCCACGACAGCCGGTGCGCAGTTTTGCATCGCGCCGGGAAGACCTGCGGATCGAGCCCAGCCTGCTGGACGCCGTGCGCAAGCTCGGTGCGCGCCACGGCGCCAGCCTTTTCGCCACCCTTCTGGGGATCTACGCCGCGCTCGTTTCCCGCGTGTCCGGGCAGGACGACGTTGTGGTCGGCGTATCGGCGGCGGGCCAATCCGCTGAAGGCAGCCAAAACCTGGTCGGACACTGCGTCAACCTGCTTCCCATCCGGCTCCAGATCGAATCCGAGTCCGATATCGCCAGTCTGTTGGAGAAGTCGCGCAGTGCCGTACTTGACGCCTACGACCATCAAAGCGTGAGTTTCGGCGGCTTGCTCAAGCACCTGCAGATCCGCCGCGAACCGGGACGGCTGCCCCTCGTTTCAGTCCTGTTCAATCTGGATGCAAGGCTCGACACCAGCGTCTACAGAGCCCAGGGCCTGCAAGCCGAGATCTTCTCCAACCCGCGCAGTGCCGAGAATTTCGAGCTTTACCTCAATGTCACGCAGGACGCCGAGGGCCTTCTTCTGGAATGCCAGTACAAGACCGACCTTTTCGATCAAGCCACCGTCCAGCGCTGGCTGAGGCTCTACCGGGAAGCGCTGGTGCGCGCCACGGCCGACCCAGCCCAGACCTTGGCCTCGCTTCTGGCGCCCTCCCCCGCCGAACAAGTCCTTTTGGCGCAATGGAATGACACAGCACGCGATTACCCGACCGGTCAACGTCTGGACACGATGTTGGCCCAAGGCCTGCAGATCGCGCCCGAAACCACCGCGCTGGTGTTCGAAGGACAGAGCCTCAGCTACCAAGACCTGCACGCGCGTGCACGGCAGCTCGCGCATGTACTGCGTGAACGGGGCGCAGGCCCTGGCGTGCTCGTTGGTGTCTGCGTGGAGCGCAGCCTGGAATTGGTCGTGGCCCTGGTGGGCATCATGCTCAGCGGCGCCGCCTATGTGCCGCTCGACCCATCCCTGCCCGCTGAGCGTCTGAGCGGCATGGCCGAGGACGCCGACATCAAGCTGCTGCTCACGCGGCACGCCGAATACGCGAGCCGCGCCCATGCTTTCCCGATGCAGACGCAGGCGCTGTACCTGGACGACATGGCCTGGCAGCCGCATGGGGCCGTGCCACCGCTGCCAGCCGTCGGCAATGAACGAGACCCGGCCTATGTCATCTTCACCTCGGGCTCCACTGGGCGGCCCAAGGGGGCCATGAACGCACATCGCGGCATCGTCAACCGTCTGCTCTGGATGCAGGAGACCTACGCACTTCAACCTGGCGAACGCGTGCTGCAGAAAACCCCGTTCAGCTTCGACGTGTCGGTGTGGGAATTCTTCTGGCCGCTCACGGTCGGTGCCACCCTGGTTGTCGCGCGGCCGGATGGTCACCGAGACAGCGCTTACCTGGTCGATCTGGTGCAGCGCGAGCACATTGACGTGATGCATTTCGTTCCGTCCATGTTGCGATTCTTCCTGGACGAGCCCGGCGCAACGGCCTGCGGGCGCCTGCGGCAAGTCGTGTGCTCTGGCGAAGCCCTGCCGCTCGATCTGGTCGAGCGCTTTTTCACCTTGCTTCCGAAGACGCGCTTGGCCAATCTTTACGGCCCGACCGAGGCGGCGGTCGATGTAAGCGCCTGGGAGTGCCGCCCCGGCGAACCCTCGGGCACGGTCCCCATCGGTGCGCCCATTGCCAACACCCAGTTGTACGTCCTTGACGCCCATCTGCGGCCACTGCCCATCGGCACGCCGGGAGATCTGTATATCGGCGGGGACCAGGTCGGCATGGGCTATACCAAGCGGCCCGATCTGACGGCCGAGCGCTTCATCGCCGATCCATTCCGCAGCGGTGGCCGTCTTTACAAGACAGGAGACATTGCCCGCTGGCGCGGTGACGGTGCACTCGACTACCTGGGGCGCAGCGATCATCAGGTCAAAGTGCGCGGCTACCGCATCGAGTTGGGCGAAATCGAGAATCAGATGCTCGCTTTGCCGGGCATTCAGCATGCGGTGGCCATCACCCGTGAGGATCAGCCGGGAGACCTTCGCATCGTCGCCTATGTCACAGCCGAGGGCTCCACCGTCGACAGCGAAGCGCTGCGAGATCAACTGCGCCAGGTTTTGCCCGACTTCATGGTCCCGCAGAACATCGTCCAGCTCGACGCCATTCCGCTGCTGTCCAGCGGCAAGGTCGACCGCCGCGCCTTGCCTGCTCCAAACCCGGCGCAGAACAGCGCCGGGCGTCAACGCGTGCCTCCACGCAACGCCACCGAGCAGGCGGTTCTCAGTCTGATGGAACAGGTGCTCAAGCTGCCCGAGATGAGTGTGCTCGATGACTTTTTCGCCATGGGGGGCCATTCCCTTCTCGCGGCCCGCCTCATCGCTCAACTCAACGCCACACTCGATCTCAACCTGCCCTTCAGGCTGGTCTTTGAATCGCCCACGGTGGAGCGCATGGCCGTGGCCATCGACAAAGCCAAAGCGAAGGGCGGTGGCGGCCGCATCGCCATCCGTCACGATCCCAGCCGTCAGTCTGCGCCGCTGACCGCCCAGCAGCAGCGCATCGCCTTCATGGAAGAGCTGCATCCGGGCCGTGTGGTTTACAACACCCCATCTGCCCACCGCCTGCGGGGGCCGCTGCAGATCGAGACGTTCAAGCAGGCCTTGCACGACATGGTGCTGCGCCAGCCCGTGCTGCGCAGCGTCATTCAAACGGTCAACGGCCAGCATGAGCAAGTGGTACTAGAGGAAGTGGCGTTCGACCTCCCGCTCATCGACCTGTCGGCGTGGGCGCCAGAAACGCGCGTAGGTGAACTGATGCGACGCATGCAAGCCGTCGTCGACCAACCGATCGGCATCCATCAGGCGCCACTGTTTCGCGCGGCGCTATTCAAGCTCGCGCCGGACGAACATGCCCTGCTGTTCATGCCGCATCACATCATCTGGGACGGCTGGTCCTTCGATCTGCTTTACAGCGATCTGGCCGCCTGTTACAGCGCCCGCCAACAGGGCGCCGTCAACACCCTGCCCCCCTTGCCCGTCACTTATGCCGACTACGCCCATTGGCAACAGGAATGGCTGAGCAGTCCCGCCTTTGCGGCTCAATTGCAGGAGTGGAAGCTGCGCATAGCCCAGGCGCCGCAGCCCAAGGCGCCGCAAACCGATAAACCCCGAAGTGCGGGCATGAGCGGTGAAGGCGCCACAGAATGGGTTCGGATCAACAAGGCAGACACCGAGCAGTTGCGCGACATCGCACGCCAGACCGACCTCACCCTCAACATGTTGGCGCTGGCTTTGTACGGGGCCATGATGGCGCAGGCCTCGGGTAGCGAAACCATCGTCATCGGTGTACCGGTGCGTGGCCGCATGATGGCCGAAGTCGAACCTGTCATGGGGTTCTTCAACAACCTGCTGCCCTTGCAACTGCGCCTCGTGCCGGGCCAGACGACCACAGACTATCTGCGCAGTGTCAAACAGGAATTCCTCGACGTTCTGAACTTCCAGGACATCCCGTTCGAGCGCCTCGCCATGGAGCCGGAAATGATGGCGCGTTCCCAACGTGCCGGCATTTACCAAGCCTTGTTCTCCTTCCAGGACGCGAGGGAGCGCACGCGACGCTGGGGCGATGTCGAACAGAGCAGCATTCTGATTTTCCAGAAGGGCGCCACGGAAGACCTGGGCCTGTGGCTGATGGAAGTTCCGGGGGGCCTGGAAGGCGGCTTCACCTACAACGCCGATATCTACACCGAGGCAACGGCTTCAGCCTTCAAGGCGCGCTTCCTCGAACTGGTGGGCCGCCTCATACGCAACCCGCAGCAGCCCCTGGGCGAATTGCTGGAGACCGAGCAATCCGACTCCGCGCTGGCACTGCGACATCTGGCCACTACCGAAGCAGCCGGGCAAGCGACGCCCACCCGATCCAGGTCAGCGGCCTCTGCAACCACCCGCGAGCGCAGCCCTACCGAGCAGACCATGACCGAGGTCTGGTCAACCCTGCTGGGGCTCAAACCCGAGCAGATTGCGCTCTCCGACAACTACTTCGATCTGGGCGGCGACTCCCTCTCGGCCATGCAGGCCGTCCAGGGCATGTATCAGCGCACTGGTAAGCGAGGCAACGCGCGTTTGCTCATCTTTGAATCGCTTGAGCAAATCTCACGGCACTACGACGAGATGCCCCAAGAAGAGGTCGCAGCCACCGCCAAAGCCAAGGGCGGCTTCGTCAAGCGCCTGTTCGGCGGCCTGTCGCGCAACCCCTGACAGCCCGCGCCTACCCGCGCCCCGCCGCCTCCACGCCCTGGTTCGCCAGGGCGTCGGCCTGTTCGTTGCCGGGGTCGCCGGTGTGGCCGCGCACCCACACCCAGCGTAGGGTGTGGGGCGCGGCGGCTTTTTCCAGGCGCTGCCACAGATCGACGTTTTTCACCGGCTTTTTGTCGGCGGTGGTCCATCCGCGCCGCTTCCAGCCGACGATCCATTCCGTCATGCCTTTGAGCACGTATTGCGAATCGGTGTGCAGCAGCACGCGACTGGG
>JAKAFC010000131.1 GCA_021818065.1 Pseudomonadota bacterium | reverse complement strand
GCGTGGACGCCAAGCACTTGGGTGGGTTTGGCGGTCTGATGCACATGCTGCGCGACAAGGACGTGCAACACGGCATCCAGACCCTGGCGCGGATGGCCGGGGCGCTCAACACCCCGGCGACCAAGAACGGCCACTGAAGAGGTTGGGGGCGCAGCCGCCGGGGTGTTGCGCGTCAGGCCCCGGGCTGCGCTTTGCCTGCGGAGAACTGCTGCCGCAACTGGTTCTTCAGAATCTTGCCGGTTGCACCCAGGGGGATGGACGGCACGAACACCACGTCGTCCGGGATCATCCACTTGGCCACCTTGCCGTCGTAGAAGCGCAGCAGTTCGTCGCGATCGAGCGTGCTGCCCTCGCGCTTGACCACGACAAGCAGCGGGCGCTCGTCCCACTTCGGGTCGGGGCGGGCGATGCAGGCCGCCATGGCCACGCCGGGGTGGGCCATGGCGATGTTTTCCAGCTCGATGGAACTGATCCATTCGCCGCCCGACTTGATCACGTCTTTGGTGCGGTCGGTGATCTGGATGTAGCCGTCGGCGTCCACGGTGGCGACGTCGCCGGTGGGGAACCAACCGTCCCGCAGCGGGCTGGGGCCGTCGTTGCGGAAGTAGTCGCTGGCGATCCACGGCCCGCGCACCAGCAGATTGCCCGCGCTCTTGCCGTCCCACGGCAGCTCGACGCCGTTGCCATCGACCACGCGCACCTCCACCCCGAAGATCGGTCGCCCCTGCTTGACCTGGATGGCGAACTGCGACGCCCGGTCCATCGCCAGATGCTTGTTCTTCAGGCTGCACAGCGCGCCCAGCGGGCTGGTTTCGGTCATGCCCCAGGCGTGCAACACATGGATACCCAGCTCCTCCTCGAACGCGCGGATCATGGAGGCAGGCGCGGCCGCGCCGCCGATGACGGTGCGCTGCAGCGTCGGCAACCGCAGGGCGTTGTCGCGCATGAAGTTGAGCAGACCCAGCCACACCGTGGGCACGCCCGCGGCCAGGGTCACGCCCTCGGCCTGCATCAGCTCGAACAGCGACTTGCCATCGAGCGCCGGGCCGGGGAACACCAGCTTGGCGCCGGTGAGCGCCGCGGCGTACGGGATGCCCCAGGCGTTGACGTGGAACATGGGCACCACCGGCAGCACGCTGTCGCGCGCCGACAGGTTCATCACATCGGGCAGGGCCGCGGCGTAGGCGTGCAGCACGGTGGAGCGGTGGCTGTAGAGCACGCCCTTGGGGTTGCCGGTGGTGCCGCTGGTGTAGCACAGCGAGGAACCGGTGTTCTCGTCGAACACCGGCCAGTCGTAGTCGTCGGTCTGCGCCGCCAGCAGCGCCTCGTAGCTGTGCACGCCGGGCACCGCCTGCGCCAGGGCTGGGGGAATGGCGTCGGCATCGCACAGCGCGATCCAGTGCTTGACCTGCGGGCAGCGGCCGGCGATGGCCATGATGATGGGCGCGAAGCTCAGGTCGAAGCACAGCGCCCGGTCCTCGGCATGGTTGACGATCCAGGCGATCTGATCGGGATGCAGACGCGGGTTCAGGGTGTGCAAAATGCGCTGGCTGCCCGAGACGCCGTAATACAGCTCGAAGTGCCGGTAGCCGTTCCAGGCCAGGGTGCCCACGCGCTCATGCGCTGCCAAACCCAGGGCGTCGAGGGCCCGCGCCACCCGCTTGGCCCGGCCCAGGGCCTCGGCGTAGGTGGTGCGGTGCACGTCGCCCTCGACCCGGCGCGAAACGATCGGGGTGTCGCCGTGGTAGCGGGCGGCGAATTCCAGCAGACTGGAAATCATCAGAGGGTGGCTCTGCATCAACCCGAGCATGGCTGTCTCCTTGGTGTGGTGTTGCAACCGATTGTTGCACTGCCGGCCGGGATCGTGGGCCGGACGTGTCACTCGGCTCTGCCATCATCGGGGTTGTCTTGCCCGCCATTTTCGCCAGCCTGCTGCCAGGCCTGTTCCCGAGTCCGTCTTCGCCCCGGCCCAATCCGGCCTCATCTGCGGCTACCTGTTCGATGCGCAGGGGCAGTGCACCGCCCTCGATCTGCCGCAGGCCGCGCCCTGGCTGCGCGGCGATGCCCTGCCCGAGGGCGCCTTCGTCTGGCTGCACTTCAATGCCGCAAACGTGAGCGCGGAACGCTGGCTGCGCGACAACCTGCGCCAGGCCGAGCACTGTTTCGAGGCGCTGCTCGAAGGCGTGCGGGCCACGCGCCTGGAGGTGGTCGATGCGGTGCTGATCGCCGTGATGAACGACGTGGTGTTCGACTTCACCCGGCGCGAGTCGCTGCAGGTGGCGCCGCTGTGGATGCAGGTCGAGTGCCAGCGCGTCATCAGCGTGCGGTTGCAGCCCCTGCGTGCCGTCGACCGGTTGCGGCTGGCGGCGAAAAACGGCGAACGCTTCCCGACGCCACTGTCGCTGGTGGACCATCTGCTGCGCGATCAGGCCGATGAACTCATCGACCTGCTGCGTACCGGTGCGCGCAAGGTCGATGCCATCGAAGACCGTCTGCATGGCGGCCGCGTGTGCCATGGCCGTGCCCAGTTGGGCGAGCTGCGTCGCGATCTGCTGCGCCTGCAGCGCCTGCTCGCGCCCGAGCCGTCGGCGTTGTTCCGCTTGCTGAGCCGCCCGCCCGCTGCGCTGGGCGCACAGGATTGGGAGGGGCTGCGCCAGTCGACCGAAGAGTTTTCGCTGGTGCTGCGTGACCTGGGCACGCAGCAAGAACGCATCAAGCTGCTGCAGGAGGAGATCGCCGCAGGCATCAACGAGCGCACCGGTTACACCTTATTCGTCCTCACCGCCGTGACCGTGGTGGCCCTGCCCATCAACGTCATTGCCGGGCTGTTCGGCATGAATGTCGGCGGCATTCCGTTTGCCGAGAACAAGACCGGATTCTGGTTCATGCTGGCCATCGTGTTGCTGCTCTCCAGCGTGGTGGCCTGGCTGTTGTTCCGGGCGCGACGGGACGAATGAACGCGAACGCGTGCGCCGCTGTCATGCAGGCGGTGTAATGTGCCGCATTGGCACAACGCAGGAGAGGACTCGGACCATGAACGACATCGAACGCCGCATCCATGACGACCGCATGGACAGCATCGACGAAGAACTGGAGATGGAGCTCGACGACGATCGCATGGATGCGCTCATCCGCGAGGCCACAGACGCCGCCACAGCCACGCCGGACGTGGACCGCCAGACCTACTTTCGCGAACTGTTGCGGTTGCAGGGCGAGCTGGTGAAGCTGCAGGACTGGGTGGTGGCGCGCCAGCTCAAGGTGGTGGTGCTGTTCGAGGGCCGCGACTCGGCCGGCAAGGGCGGAGCGATCAAGCGCATCACCCAGCGGCTGAACCCGCGCGTCTGCCGGGTGGCGGCGCTGCCCGCGCCCAGCGAGCGCGAAAAGACCCAGTGGTATTTCCAGCGCTATGTGCAGCACCTGCCTGCCGGCGGCGAGATCGTGCTGTTCGACCGCAGTTGGTACAACCGCGCCGGAGTCGAGCGGGTGATGGGGTTCTGCACCGACGACGAACTCGAAGAGTTTTTCCGCAGCGTGCCGGAGTTCGAAAAGATGCTGGTGCGCTCGGGCATCACCCTCATCAAGTACTGGTTCTCGATCACCGACGACGAGCAGCACAGTCGTTTCCTCAGCCGCATCCACGACCCGCTGAAGCAGTGGAAGCTCTCGCCCATGGATCTGCAATCGCGCGTGCGCTGGGAGCAATACACCAAGGCCAAGGAAGACATGCTCGAGCGCACCCACATCCCCGAGGCGCCGTGGTGGGTGGTCGATGGCGTGGACAAAAAGCGCGCGCGGCTGAACTGCATCCATCACCTGCTGTCGCAGATTCCGTATCAGGAGATCGAGCACGCCCCGGTGGTGTTGCCTGAACGGGTGCACAACCCCGAGTATTACCGCAAGCCGGTGCCGGCCGACATGTACGTGCCGCAGGTGTATTGAGGATCGGGCTGGTGTTGCAATGACGGTCAGCGGCGGGCCTCGACCAGCCACATCGAGCCGTCGGCCTCGACGCTCTTTTTCGCGCGCCATTGCGGGTCGAGCACCGTGCCCGCCGCGGGCACGCGGGTCCAGGCGTAAGCCCCCGAGCACTGGTTGTAGCCGTTGTCGTTCTGCCCGCCCAGCGTCCACCCGGCCGGAGGGGCGTAAGGGTTGAGGGGGTCGCGCGCCGAGCCGCTGTAGTCGGCCGGTCCCCAGAACGACACCACGATGCTGCCCGCTGTGGTAGTGGTCAGCGGTGTGCGCAGGCCGTAAGGTGCGGTGTTGCTGAACGCCCAGGCGCCGATGGCATGTGCCCCGTGCAACACGACGACGTAGAGGCTGGCCTCGTCGGCGGCGTGGCCCGCGGCTTTCACCAAGCTCCAGCTTTGCCCGGCACCGCCCTTGGCATCGACACTGGCGTACAGCGCCGTGCCCGCGTGCTGCTGGGAATAGGTCTGCATGCTGCCCACCGGGCGGTACACATTGCCGAGGTTGTCCTGCACCGACTGCAGCGTGGCCGGGCTTTGGGTGAGTACCTGCACCAGCACCAGCGCGCCGCGCGCCGGGGTGGCGACGGGCGGGGTGCTCAGCACTGGCAGAACGGTACCCGCCGCGTTGGCGGCATAGGCGTGGGCGGCGACGGCCACGTCGTCGGCTTGGGGAGGCAGGGTGTAGGCCGTGGCCCCGGCAAGGTAGCCGGGCACCCCCGCCGCGCCGGCGATCGATGCCGCAGGGTCGCGCTGGCCGCAGGCGCCAAGCACCGCCGCTCCCAAGACCATGGCGCAGCGACGCAGGGTTGTGATGCTCGGCAGAAAGGGCATGGCAGGCTCCCGGTGCGGCGACAGACCATCCAACACTGCAAGGCCGGGGCGGCGCCCGATACGCCAGGCTACAGACGGCTGGTGGCTTGCTCAGTCGGCGCCGAGCGACGCCATGCCGCCCACCACCGCGTGCATGCCGGCATCGACATGCAGGATTTCCGCCGTGATGCCGGCCGCCAGATCCGACAGCAGAAAGGCCGAGGCATTGCCCACCTGCAGGGTATCGACGTTGCGACGCAGCGGCGCGTTGGCTTCGTTGAACTTGAGCATCTTGCCGAAGTCGGCAATGCCCGAGGCGGCCAGGGTCTTGATCGGGCCGGCGCTCACGCCGTTCACGCGCATGCCGCGCGGCCCCAGCGACTCGGCCATGAAACGCACCGTGGCTTCGAGCGCGGCCTTGGCCACGCCCATGGTGTTGTAGTTGGGCACCACGCGCTCGGCGCCCAAATAGGTCATGGTGATGAGCGAGGGCATGTTGCCGGCCTCGACCGACTCGCTCAGCAGCGGTAGCGCCGCCTTGGCCAGCGCCGGGAAGGAATAGGCCGAGATATCGTGGGCGATGCGAAAGCCCTCGCGCGACAGGCCGTCCATGAAGTCGCCGGCAATGGCCTCGCGCGGGGCAAAGCCGATGGAGTGCACCAGCCCATCGAGCTGCGGCCAGTGCGCGGCCAGGCCGCTGAAGGTGGCTGCGATCTGCGCGTCGTCGCTCACGTCGCAGTCGAACAT
This sequence comes from Pseudomonadota bacterium, assembly GCA_021818065.1. Taxonomy (GTDB): domain Bacteria; phylum Pseudomonadota; class Gammaproteobacteria; order Burkholderiales; family Burkholderiaceae_C; genus Thiomonas. The sequence continues at coordinate 2,014 of JAKAFC010000131.1, read as the reverse complement.
CAGGCTGCTGCCGAACTCGGCGGCGAATTCGGTGATGCGTTGCTTGAAGCGCTCGCCCACATAGGTGAACGCCAGTTCGGCGCCTTCGCGGTGGCAAGCCTGGGCGATGCCATAGGCAATGGAGCGGTTGGACAGCAGGCCGGTGATGAGAATGCGTTTGCCTTGGAGGAATGCCATAGTGGGCGCTTTCAGTTTGCAAGGGTTTGCCACCGCGTGCGGCAGCGTCATGCAGAATTCTCGCATGGCCCATGCCCTGTCCCGTCCGCTGTCGCCCGCGCGCCGCCGCCTGCTGCAAGCTCTGCCGCTGGGCTTGCTGGCACTGCCCCCGGCCTGGGGCGCACGGCCCATGCAGCCGGCCTTCGCCTTGTACGACCAGCCGAAATATCCGCCAGACTTCCGTCATTTCGACTATGCCAACCCGGCCGCGCCGGTGGGCGGCAGCCTGATCCTCACCCCGCCCACCGTGGGCGGCAGCTTCGACAAGCTGAACCCTTTCACCCTCAAGGGCAGCGCCGCGCCGGGCTTGAACACCCTGGTGTTCGAGAGCCTGATGACCCCGAGCTGGGACGAGCCCAACACCATGTACGGCCTGCTGGCCGAGGACATCGCCTTGGCCGCCGACGGCCTGGCCGTGGAATTTCGCCTCAACCCCCTGGCACGCTTTTCCAACGGCGACGCCGTCACCGCGCTCGACGTCACCTACAGCTTCAACACCCTGGTGAGCGATGCCGCCGCGCCGCAGTTCGCCAGCCTGTTCGCCGATGTGGCCGGCGTGAGCGCGCTGGACGCCCGTCAGGTGCGCTTCACGCTGCGGCGGCGCAGCCACGAAATGCCCATCCTGCTCGCCGGGCTGCCGGTGTTTTCCCCCAAGTGGGCGGCGGGCCGCAAGTTCAGCGAGGTGATCGACACCCCCATCGCCAGCGGCCCTTACCGCATCGCCCGGACCGCGCAGCAGCGCGACATCAGCTACGCCCGCCGCGCCGACTACTGGGGCTGGCACCTGCCAGTGCGTCGCGGGCAGTTCAACTTTGCCGAAGTCGGCTACAAGCTCTATCTCGACGGCACCGCGCGGCTGGAAGCCTTCAAGGCCGGCGAGTACGACTTGCTGCAGGAATTCATCGCCCGCAACTGGGCGCGGCAATACCGCGGCCCGGGGTTCGATAGCGGCGCGCTCGTCAAACTCGAACTGCCCAACCACAATCCGGCCGGATTTCAGGGCTTTGTCGTCAACCTGCGCCGCCCGCAATTTCAGGATGTGCGGGTGCGGCAGGCGCTGGCGCTGGCGCTCGACTTCCAGTGGCTCAACCGCATGCTGTTCTACAGCGCCTATGAGCGCATCGAAGGCTACTTCGCCAATTCGCCGTTCGAGGCGCATGGCCTGCCCGACGCCGCCGAGCTGGCCTTGCTCGAACCGCTGCGCAAGCAGTTGCCGCCCGCGGTGTTCGGGGTGCTGCCGCGCATGCCCAGCACCACGCCACCAGGCAGTCTGCGCGGCAATCTGCTTCAGGCGCGTGCCCTGCTGGAACAGGCCGGATGGCACTGGCGCGATGGCGCGCTGCGCAATGCCCAAGGGCAGGCGCTGGTGATCGACTATCTCGACACCCAAGGCGCCATGTCGCGCATCATCACGGTGTACGCGCAGGCCTTGCAGCGCCTGGGCATCACCCTGAACTACCGCCTGGTCGATTTCGCCCTGTACCAGCAGCGCATGGACACCTTCGATTTCGACATGACCACCATCCGCTACGGCGGCAGCACCAGCCCGGGCAACGAACTGTTCGATCGCTTCGGTACCCGCGCCGCCGGCGTGCAGGGCTCGGACAATGTCTGGGGCCTGCGCGACCCGGCGGTGGATGCGCTCATCGAGCATGTGGTCAAGGCCGACACCATGCAGGCGCTGCAGGCCGCCTGCCGCGCGCTCGACCGCGTGCTGGTGTGCGGCTGGTACTCGGTGCCGCAGTGGTACAGCAACACCTTTCGCGTGGCGATTGCCGCGCACAAGTTCGCCTGGGCC
>JAKAFC010000130.1 GCA_021818065.1 Pseudomonadota bacterium | reverse complement strand
AGCACCAGCGGCACGCGCATTCTGTTCAACAGCGACTGGGGCGACGGCACCCCCAGCAACCCCACAGTCAACCCCAACGCCGCCATCGACACCTACGTGCTCTTCCTGCCAGCGTTCGGATGAACCGTTGCGGCTGCATGTCCGCAATCGCCTCCACCCTATCGCTTCTCCCTCTGTTCACTGGGACGGTGCGGCACTAGCATCGACGCACTGGCCCAGAGCCGGTCGCCGTCCACAAGATGGCGCGCGGGCCTTGCGCATGCAGGGCACCGCCCTTGCCCGGCGCGCCTGATCGGCGGCCGATCGGTGATCAACCGGCGCCTGCCATCGAGTCCTGGGCGCCTCACAAGGAGACAACGCGATGAACGCCCCTCTACCCGAGGCCATCCGCCGCGCCCTCGAGACCGTCAGTCTCGACGACAAATACACCCTGGAAACCGGCCGCGCCTTCATGAGCGGCATCCACGCGCTGGTGCGCCTGCCGATGCTGCAGCAGCACCGTGACCAGCTTGCCGGGCGGAATACCGCCGGGTTCATCTCCGGCTACCGCGGCTCGCCGTTGGGCGGCTACGACCAGGCGCTGTGGAAGGCCAAGGCGCAACTGGCGGCGCACAACGTGGTGTTCCAGCCCGGGGTCAACGAGGAACTGGCGGCCACCGCCTTGTGGGGCACGCAGCAGCTCGACCTGTACCCGGACAAAAACAATTTCGACGGGGTGTTCGGCATCTGGTACGGCAAGGGGCCGGGGGTCGATCGCTGCTCGGACGTGTTCAAGCACGCCAACATGGCCGGCACCGCCCGATACGGCGGGGTGATCGCGGTGGCCGGTGACGACCACGTGGCCAAGAGCAGCACCGCCGCGCATCAGAGCGACCACATTTTCAAGGCCGTGGGCTTTCCGGTGTTCTTCCCCAGCAATGTGCAGGACATCCTCGACCTCGGCCTGCACGCGTTTGCGATGAGCCGCTACAGCGGGGTGTGGGCGGGGATGAAAACGATTCAGGAGGTGGTCGAGTCGTCGGCGTCGGTCGACGTGTCGCCCGACCGCGTGACCCTCCGCCTGCCCGAAGATTTTGTCATTCCGCCTGGCGGGGTGCACATCCGCTGGCCGGACGATCCGCTGTCGCAGGAAGCGCGGCTGATGGACGTGAAGTGGTATGCGGCGCTGGCTTACATCCGCGCCAACCGCCTCAACCACACGGTGATCGACAGCCCGCACGCGCGGCTGGGCATCATGGCCAGCGGCAAGGCGTACAACGACACCCGGCAGGCGCTGGCCGACCTCGGGCTGGACGACGCCGCGTGCGCGCGGCTGGGCATCCGGCTGCACAAGGTGGCGGTGGTGTGGCCGCTGGAAGCGAGCATCACCCGCGAGTTCGCCACCGGTCTGCAGGAAATCCTGGTGGTCGAGGAAAAGCGCCAGGTCATCGAGTACCAGCTCAAGGAGCAGCTCTACAACTGGCGCGAGGACGTGCGGCCCAACGTGATCGGCAAGTTCGACGAACTGCCGGGCGACCGCACCGGCGGCGAGTGGAGCCAGCCCAACCCGGCGGGCAACTGGCTGCTGCCGGCCAAGGCCGACCTGAACCCGGCGATCATCGCCCGGGCGATTGCCAGCCGGCTGGACAAGCTGGGCATCCTGCGCGAGGCCGGGGTGGACGTGCAGCGGCAGATCGCCGAGCGGGTGTCGGTGATCACCGCCAAGGAAACCGCGCTGGCGGCGATGCCGGTGGGCGAAAAGCGCCCGCCGTGGTTCTGCTCGGGCTGCCCGCACAACACCAGCACCCGCGTGCCCGAAGGCTCGCGCGGGCTGGCGGGCATCGGCTGCCATTACATGGTGGTCTGGATGGACCGCAACACCACCACCTTCAGCCAGATGGGCGGCGAAGGCGTGGCCTGGGTCGGGCAGGCGCCGTTCAGCAAGGAGCCGCATGTATTCGCCAACCTGGGCGACGGCACCTACTACCACTCCGGGCTGCTGGCGATCCGCCAGGCCATCTCGGCCGGGGTCAACATCACCTACAAAATTCTGTACAACGGCGCGGTGGCGATGACCGGCGGTCAGCCGGTCGAGGGGCACCTGAGCGTGGCACAGATCAGCCGCGAACTGGCCGCCGAAGGGGTGAAGGAGATCGTCGTCGTAAGCGACGAACCGCAGAAGTACGAGGGCGTGACAGATCTGGCTCCGGGCGTGACCGTGCATCACCGCGACGAGCTCGACGCCATTCAGCTGCGGCTGCGCGAAGTCTCGGGCGCCACCGTCATCATCTACGACCAATACTGCGCCACCGAAAAGCGCCGGCTGCGCAAGCGCGGCAAGATGGAAGACCCGAAGCGCCGGGTGGTGATCAACCCCCTGGTGTGCGAGGGCTGCGGCGACTGCTCGGAGCAGAGCAACTGCCTGTCGGTCGAGCCGCTGGACACCGAGTTCGGCCGCAAGCGCACCATCAACCAGAGCACCTGCAACAAGGACTACTCCTGCCTCAAGGGCTTCTGCCCGAGCTTCGTCACCCTCGAAGGCGCCGAGCTGCGCAAACCCGAAGCCAAAGCCGCGCCCAGCCTGGACGCACTGCCCGCTTTGCCTGAGCCGCAGATTCCCGACCCGGGCCAGGTCGACCGCGCCGGCGGCGGCTGCTACGGCATCTTGGTCGCGGGTGTGGGCGGCACCGGGGTCATCACCATCGGTCAGTTGCTGGGCGTGGCCGCGCACATCGAAGGCAACGGCATCGTCACCCAGGACGCAGCCGGGCTGGCGCAAAAAGGCGGTGCGACCTGGAGCCATGTGCTGATCGCCGACACCCCGGAGCAGATTCACACCACCCGCATCGCGATGGCCGAGGCCGAGCTGATCCTGGGCTGCGACCCCATCGTCGCCGCCGACCGCGAAACCCTCTCACGGGTGCGCGAGGGCCACACGTTTGTTGCGCTCAACACCCACGGCACGCCCACCGCCACCTTCGTGCACCAGCCGGACTGGCAATTCCCGGGCGCAGCCTGCCGCGCGGCGATCGACCAGGCGGCCGGGCGCGAGCAGGTCGCCGGGTTCGACGCCGACGCCGCGGCGCTGCGGCTGCTCGGCGACGAGATCTACGCCAACCCGATGCTGCTGGGGTTTGCCTGGCAAAAGGGGTGGATACCGATCGGTCTGCCGGCGCTGATGCGCGCGTTCGAGCTCAACGCGGTGCAGGTGGACAAGAACAAGGCCGCGTTCCAGTGGGGCCGCCGCGCCGCGACCGACCCGCAGGGCTTTGCCGCGCTGATCGCCACCGAGCAGGTCATCAACCTGGTCAAGCGGCCATCGCTCGACGAAGTCGTTACGCGCCGCGTGGACTTTCTCGCCGCGTATCAGAACGCCGCGTACGCCCAGCGCTACGCCGACCTGGTGCGGCGGGTGCGTGCGGCCGAGGCACCGCTTGGCGGCACGCGGCTGAGCGAGGCGGTGGCGCGCACGCTGTTCAAGCTCATGGCGATCAAGGACGAGTACGAAGTGGCGCGGCTGCAGTCCGACCCGGTGTTTCTGCAGGGGCTACAGCAGCAGTTCAGCGGCGACTTCAAGCTGCATTACCACCTCGCCCCGCCCGCGTTCTCGCGCCGCAACGCCAAGGGCGAACTGGTCAAGCGCGAGTTCGGGTCGTGGGTCGGCTGGGCATTCAAGCTGCTGCGCCACGGCAAGGCGATACGCAACACCTGGCTCGACCCGTTTGCCCGCACCGCCGAGCGTCGCGCCGAAGTCGAACTGCGCGACCGCTACCTCGCGGTGGTCGAGCGGCTGATCGCCGAACTGCGCGCCGACAACCTGGAGCTTGCCGTGCGCATCGCCAGCCTGCCCGAGCAGATCCGCGGCTACGGCCATGTGCGCGCACGCAGCCAGGCCGCGGTGATGCCGCAGTGGGAGGCGCTGCTGGCGCAATGGCCCGCGGGCAGCGGCTCCGGCAGTGTGTCCACCGCGCGCACCGGCGCGACGGCCGCAGCCTGAATGGGTGGCGCAGGGCTTGCGCTCAAGGCCGCGGCTGGTGCGGCCGCGGCGCTGCTGATCGCCTGGCTGGCGTCCAGCCGCAATTACGTGGTGGCCGGGCTGGTGCCGCTGTTTCCGACCTTTGCGCTGATTGCGCATGGGCTGGTCGGACGCGAGCAGGGTGCCGCCGCGTTGCGCGAAACGGCGGTGTTCGGGCTGTGGTCGCTGTTGCCGTATGCGGTGTATCTGGGGCTGGTCGCATGGCTGGCGCCGCGCCTGCCGCTGGCGGCGACGCTTGCGCTGGCCACCGTCGCCTGGCTGCTCGCGGCCGCGGTGTTGCTGCTGGCGTGGAGCCGGCTGCAGCCCTGATGTACGGCGCGACCGCCGCACGCGGCGGGCATAATCGCCCGCAGTCCAACGCGGTTTCAGGGAGAACGCCATGCTGTGGAAAGACGGCCGACGCAGCGATAACGTCGAAGACCAGCGCACCTCGGGCCCGGGGCGGCGCGGCGGCTTGGTGGGCGGTGGCATCGGCACCATCGTGCTGGCGCTGGTGGCGCTGTATTTCGGCGTCGATCCCAGCGTGGTGCTCAACCAGGTGGCGCAACAGCAGACCCAAACCGCGCAGCACGCCCCGGCTGCGCTCAGCCCCGCGGATCAGCAGGAGAAGGCGTTTCTGTCGGTGGTGCTGGCCGATACCGAAGACACCTGGGGCGCGTTGTTCCAGCAGGCGGGGCGGCAGTATGTCGACCCCAAGCTGGTGCTGTTTTCGGGCGCGGTGCAATCAGCTTGCGGCTATGCCCAGGCGGCCACCGGGCCGTTCTACTGTCCGGGCGATCAGAAGCTCTACCTCGACACCCAGTTCTTCCAGGCGTTGCAGCAACGCCTTGGGGCGCAGGGCGACTTTGCCCAGGCCTATGTGATCGCCCACGAGGTGGGCCACCATGTGCAGAACCTGCTTGGGGTGGAGGCCAAGGTGCGCGCGGCCATGCAGCGCAGCAGTCCGCAGCGCGCCAATGCGCTGCTGGTGCGGCTGGAGTTGCAGGCCGACTGCTATGCCGGGGTCTGGGCCTACCACGCGCAGCATGAACGCAAGGTGCTGGAGCCGGGCGACGCCGAGGAGGCCATCGCCGCCGCGCAGGCCGTGGGCGACGACCGGCTGCAGCAGCAGGCGCGAGGCTATGTGGTGCCCGACTCCTTCACCCACGGCACTTCGGCGCAGCGCGCCCGCTGGTTCCAGACGGGGTTCGCCAGCGGTCAGCCGCAGGTGTGCGACACCTTCAACGCCGCGGCGCTCTGAGCCATGCCCGCCGCCTGGATGAGTGTGATTGGTGCGGCTCTGCCGTACATCGAGTCGGTGGCGAAGATCGCGCTGCCGGTGTTCAAGCAGCGCAAGTCCGACAAGGAGGCGGCCGAGTCGCTGCAGAAGCAGATCGAGGAACTGCAGACCGCCGTGACCCACAACGCCGAGCATGTGCGGGCGCTGGCGCAGCAACTGCAAACCACCCTGGCTGCGCTGGAGCAGGCCGGGGTGCAACTCGCCAGCGCCCAGCAGCGGCAGCAGCGCTGGGCCCTGGCGGCGCTCGGCTGCGGTCTCGTGGCCTTGGTGCTGGCCGTGGTGGCGCTGCTGCGCTGAGACGCCCGCACGGGCTTGCCCGCAACAGTCAGTGCTGCGGTGCGACGGTGTGTCGCATCGGTTTGGCCTGGGTCAATCGCTCCCAACGCGCCGCTGCGTACCCTGCTTGCCAACAGGTGCAGGGCGGGCGCGGCCGCGCTCTGCGCAATTTCGGGAGCGGGGATGAACAACAAGACGATGGGACAGTTGGTCCTGGTTGCCGCCATGGCGGTGCAGAGCGGGCTGGCGTGGACGGCGACAGCAACCGCACGGTTCTCCGATCAGGAGGTGCAGCGCGGCGCGTATCTGGCCAAGGCCGGCGATTGCATCGCCTGCCACACCGCGCCCGGCGGCAAACCGTTTGCAGGCGGGCTGAAAATGATCATGCCCATCGGCGCGATCTATTCGTCCAACATCACGCCCGACAAGACCCACGGCATCGGCAACTACAGCTTCGAGGAGTTCGACCGTGCGGTGCGCCACGGCGTGGCGCCGGGGGGGAAATATCTCTACCCGGCGATGCCCTATCCGTCGTACGTGCGCATCACGCCGCAGGACATGCGGGCGCTGTACGCCTATTTCATGCAGGGCGTGCCCGCCGAGGCGGTGCCCAACCGCAAACCCGACATGGTCTGGCCGCTGACCATCCGCTGGCCGCTGGCGATCTGGAATGGGCTGTTCGTGCGCGACACCACCTTCACCCCCAACCCGAAGCAAAGCGCGCAGTGGAACCGTGGCGCCTACCTGGTCGAGGGCCTGGGGCACTGCGGCGCCTGCCACACGCCGCGCGGGCTGTTCTTCCAGGAAAAGGCGCTCAGCGCCAACGGCCCGAACGGCGCGCGCTACCTCACCGGCGGCACCGTCGAGCATTGGTACGCGAGCAATCTGCGCAGCGACTGCCTGCAAAAAACCCTGAGCGCCGAGGATTTCGCCCTGCTGCTGCAGACGGGCAGCGCCAAGAATTTCACCGTTGCGGGCAGCATGACCGAAGTCATCCACCACAGCACGCAACACCTCAGGCGCGAGGACTTGCTCGCCATGGGCGTCTACCTCAAATCGCTGCCGCCTGAAACCAGCGCGCAAGTGGCCAGCACCAAGCCCGATCCGGCGGCGGTGCAGCGTGGCAAGGCGTTGTACGCGCAGCACTGCGTGGCCTGCCATCAGCCCAGCGGCCAGGGCGTGCCTGCGGCCTTTCCCAGCCTGGTGGGCAATCCGTCGGTGCGCTGCCTGAATCCGACCAACGCCATCCACGCCATCCTTGCCGGCGCGACCACGGCGGTGACGGCGTCGGCACCGGCGCCGATGGTCATGCCGCCGTTCGGCGCGCAGTTGAACGACCAGCAGATCGCCGATCTGGTGACCTTCATCCGCGCCCACTGGGGCAACGACGCCGAGCCGGTGTCGGCCGAGCAGGTGCGGGAACTGCGGCGCGCCATCGCGCAGCACTGAGCCGAGCCCGCCGCGCGCCGCAACCGACGGTTGGCGGCGCTGCGACAATGCGCCGGATGAGCCCATGCGGCGCGCTGCGGCGCATTCTCACCCTGGGGGCGCTCACCGCCTTTGCCCCCATGTCCATCGACATGTACCTGCCGGGTTTCACTGCCCTGCAGCACGACCTGCACACCTCGCCCGAGGCGGTGCAGCGCACGCTGGTGGTGTTTTTTCTCGGACTGGCGCTCGGCCAGGCGGTGTGGGGCCCGGTATCCGACCGTTATGGCCGCAGGCGGCCGCTGTTCGCGGGCATTGCGCTGTACATCGTGGCCTCGGCAGGCTGCGCGCTGGCCGGCTCGATCGACGCCCTGCTGCTGTGGCGCGGCTTGCAGGCGCTGGGGGGATGCGCCGGCATTGTGATCGCCCGCAGCATGGTGCGCGACCTTTACGCCCCGGTGGACGCCGCGCGGGTGTTCTCCCGCCTCACCCTGGTGCTCGGCGCCGCGCCCATTCTGGCGCCCTTGGTGGGTGCGGCGCTGGTGCAGACCTGGGGTTGGCGGGCCATTTTTGTGCTGCTCATGGCTTTCGGCGCGCTGTGCCTGGCGGCGGCACTACGCTTGCCCGAATCGCTGCCCGCAAAGTCGCGCAGCAACCCCAGCCATCACCCGGT
>JAKAFC010000129.1 GCA_021818065.1 Pseudomonadota bacterium | reverse complement strand
GGCGCTGGACGGCACCGCGCATTGCCACCCGCAACACCCACGGCACCGGCTGCAGCCTGTCATCCGCCATTGCTGCCTATCTGGCGTTGGGCAAGCCGCTGGAGCAGGCGGTGGAACAGGGCCGGGACACCATCCGTGCCGCGCTGCTGGCCGGGGCCGACATGCAGCTCGGCCACGGCCACGGGCCGCTCAACCATGGCCACGCGCCGCAGCCCACGCACCGCCTGCCCCTGAGCTGAGGCTCAAGTCGTGCGCGCCTCGCGCCAGCGCAGCAGCCCGGCGACCAGCAGGGTGAACGCCAGGCTCGGCAAGGCCGAGCCCCAGTTCGGCCACCAGACCGTCCCGGCCTGAAACACCGCGATGCCCAGCAACCAGGTGAGCATCGCCCCCCAGCGCCAGTGACGCTGCGGCGGCAGGCCCGGCGCGAGCTGGGCAATGACCACGCCGAACAGCGGCACGAACACCGAACTCAGGGTGAGCAAAAACGGCTCCAGGGCATGCATGGGCAGCACCAAGGCCGCTACCGTGGCCAGCACCACCAGCCCCATGCCGGCACGGCGAATGCTCAACGTCCCCCACAGAAAGTTGCTCGACACCGCCCCCGAATGCACGTCGCCGTAGGCGTTGTCCAGCTCGTCCACCAGAATGAACCCCAGCGCCAGCAAGCCGCCCTGCGCCAGCAGCAGGGTGCTGAGCATGTCGGTCTCGCTGGGCGACACGCTGATGACCAGCACCCCCAGCGCATAGCACCAGATGTTGGCCAAGGCGTAGCCGATCCAGGTGCCGCGCGCCGTGCCTGCGGCATGGCGGCCGTAGCGGGCGTAATCGGCCACCAGCGGCAGCCACGACACCGGCATCGCCACCACCAGATCGATCGCCGCGGGCAGGGTCATGGAGCCGTCGCCCCGTCTGGCCCACAGTGCCTCCAACCCCAGCGCCTGGGCCTTGAGGCCGAACTGCAGGGTCAGCCAGAGCAGCGACAGCACGATCAGCGGCATCGCCGCGCGGCTGACGAAGCGCCGCACCAGCCCCACCATGCGGCCGCTGGCCAGCACCAGCAGCAGCGCCCCCCAGGCCAGCGTCGCCGCCGTGCCGATCCAGGCGGCATGCCCACCCCAGACGTGCGCGACGATGGTGCGGGTGCCGTCGCGCATCACCACCAATTCGAATGCGGTCCACCCCAGAAGCTGCACCACATTGAGCGCCACCGGCAACAGCGCGAAGCGTTGCCCCAGGCTGCGCCCGATCAGCGCTGAACTCGACAGCCCGTGGCGGCTGCCGATGCCCGCCACCGCAGCCAGCAGCCCGGCGCCCAGCACGGAGCCGCCGACGATGGCCAACAAGGCCTGCGGCAGGCTCAGCCCGGGACGCAGGTAGGCGCCCACCTGCATCACCAGCAGGCCGACCCCCAGGCTGAACCACAAGGCCAGCGCGTCGCCGAAGCCCAGGATGCGTTCGCCCGGCGGCACCGAGGCGGTGGAGGCGTGGGCGGCGTCGTGCGTCGCGGTCTGTGCTGCCATGGCGTGTGGTCCGTTTGCGTGCGTGAACGCGCAGCGGAAACCTGGCCAGACCCAGCGGCGCTGCTGCGCCCGGGCCGTTGGCAATGCTTCCCTGCGCGAGGATGATCTCAATCAGGTTCGAAGGGACTCTCTCAGCGGCGCCGCGCATCGCGGCGTCGCACCCCCAGCGTGACGCCGATTGTAGGCAGCCGGGTCGACCACCGTGGCCTGGGGGCCAGCCGAGGCGCGCCGAAGGCATGGCCGGAGGCAGCACCCGCTGCAGATCGTGGATGCTTGACCTGTATCAATACGATGCGGACGCAGACGCCTAGCCTGACAGCGAGCCGTTGACGGCTTTGTTTCTCATCACCAGGAGATTGCCATGACATCCACCAAGCCACTGTTGCGCGTCCTCGCCCTCAGCCTCGTGCTGGCCGGCAGCGGGCTGACCGCCACCCCAGTCTTCGCCCAGCCGCAAAAGCAGGAAACCATTTACGGCAGCCAGCTGATGACGCAGCAAGAGCGCCGCGAATACCGGTTGAAACTGCGCGAGGCCAAAACCGCGCAAGAACGCGAGCAAATCCGCGCCGAACACCACAAACAAATGCAGGAGCGCGCCAAGGAGCGCGGCGTGAAACTGCCGGACGCGCCGCCGGCGCAAGGCATGCATCAAGGCCGTATGCCTGGTAGCGGCATGGGTCCGGGTGGCGGCATGGGTGGCGGCATGGGTGGTGGCATGGGGCCCGGCGGCGGAGGGATGGGCCCGGGAGGGGCGTCCAAGCCGTAAAGCGGCTTGGTGTTGCCTGCGGATACGCGCCTCGGCGCGCATCCGCTCAAACGCCGTCCAGCTTCCGGTAAACCTGCGCAAAGCGGCCCTGCTCGACCACACCGTAATCGCCGGGGGCGTATTGCAGCACCCAGTCGCCCGCCTTGCCGCTCAGCAGGTCACCACCTGCGCTGCGGGCCATGCGGAAGGCTGTGGGCATCGGTCGCGCCAGCACTGGAATGGGCCGGTTGACGTAGGTGCCGTCGCCGCCCGACGCAGTTGGCGCAACGGGCTGGTAGCGGGCCTCGAAGCGTGCGCGCGCCACGCTCCAGCGGTCGCCGGTGGAACCGGTGACGATGGCATCCCCCGCCGCGTAACGGTTTGGACCTTCGCGGCTGATGAGTTCTCCGGCGGCGGTGGCGAACTGCACCTGCACCATCTCGTGTTTGACGTAGGCCGCAGCCTGCGGGTCGGTGCGCAAGTCGACCGCCTGCAGCAGCGGCGGCGCGGAGGCGTCCGGGCTGTGGTCACTTGCCATCGAGCACCTCCCAGCGTTCCAGGGCGTGCAGCAGTTCTTCGTCGATCTGCGCGTAGCGCTCCTGCATTTCACTGATGCGCAGCGCCGCCGTGGTGTAGCTGGCCGGGTCGGCAAGCTGGTCGGACAGCGCCTTCTGCTCGGCCTCCAGTTCAGCAATGCGGCCGGGCAGCTCCTGCAATTCGCGCTGCTCCTTGTAGCTGAGCTTGCGCCGCGCGGGAGGGGCTGCGACGGTGGGCTTGGGCGGAGTCGGCGCGCGCTTGTCGGCGCCGGAACCGCTGGCCTTGCCAAGCTGCGCCTGCAGGGCGCGAGCGCGCTGCGACTGCGTCAGCCAGTCGGTGACGCCCCCCTCGTACTCGCGCCAGCGGCCGGGGTCATCGGCGGTGGATTCGCTGACGATGGTGCTGGTTACGACGTTGTCGAGAAAGCGCCGGTCGTGGCTGACGAGGAACACGGTGCCCGCGAAGTCTTGCAGCAGTTGCTCCAGCAGCTCCAGGGTGTCGATATCGAGATCGTTGGTCGGCTCGTCGAGCACCAGCACATTGGCGGGGCGGGCGAACAGCCGGGCCAGCAGCAGACGGTTGCGCTCGCCACCCGAGAGCGACTTGACCGGCGAATTCGCCCGCGCCGGGGAAAACAGAAAATCGCCCAGGTAGCTCATCACATGCTTGCGCTGGCCGGCCACTTCCACCCACTCGCTGCCCGGGCTGATGGTGTCGGCCAAGGTGGCCTCGGGGTTGAGCACCGCGCGCATCTGATCGAAATAGGCCACCTGCAGCCGCGTGCCCTGGCGCACCGAGCCGCTGTCGGGCGCAATCTCACCCAGGATGAGCTTGAGCAGGGTGGTCTTGCCGGCGCCATTGGGGCCGATCAGACCAACCTTGTCGCCACGCAGGATGGTGGCGGAGAAATCGCGCACGATGACGCGCTCGCCGTAGGCCTTGGTGACATGCTGTAGCTCGGCCACGATCTTGCCGCTGGACTGCCCGCCGTCGACCTCCAGCCTGACCCGCCCCAGCGATTCGCGCCGTGCCGCGCGCTGGCTGCGCAGCGCTTCCAGGCGGTTGATGCGGCTGACGCTGCGTGTGCGCCGCGCCTCCACACCCTTGCGGATCCACACCTCTTCCTGCGCCAGCAGCTTGTCGGCGCGGGCGTTCATCACCGCCTCGTCGGCCAGCTCCTGTTCCTTGCGCGCCTCATACGCGGCGAAGTTGCCGGGGTAGCTGCGCAGGCTGCCGCGATCGAGTTCGACGATGCGGGTGGCGACGTCGTCGAGAAAGGCGCGGTCGTGGGTGATCAACACCAGGCTGCCGCGGAAGCCGGTGAGCAATTCCTCCAGCCAGGCGATGGCGTCGAGATCGAGGTGGTTGGTCGGCTCGTCGAGCAGCAGCACGTCGGGCGCCGCCACCAGCGCCTGCGCCAGCGCCACGCGCTTTTGCATGCCGCCCGACAGACTGCCCACGCGGATGGCACCGTCGAGCTGCAGGCGTTGCAGGGTCTGATCCACCCGCGTCTCCCAATTCCAGCCGTCGAGCAGTTCGATGCGGGTCTGCAAGGCGTCAAGGTCGTCGTCGGGCGCATGGCGCTCGAAGCGGTCGCGCAGCGCACGAGCCTCGGCCACCCCCTCGCTGACCACGTCGAACACCGTGGCGTCGGCAGCAAAGTCGGCCTCCTGCGGCACATACACCCGGCGCAAGCCCTGCTGCACCTGCACCAGGCCGTCGTCGGGCGGCTCCAGCCCGGCCAGAATGCGCAGCAGCGATGATTTGCCCGTGCCGTTGCGCCCGATCAGGCCGACGCGCTCGCCGGTTTCCAGCGCCATGGCGGCATGGTCGAGCAAGGCGACATGGCCGAAGGCAAGCGACAAATCGGAAACGGAGAGAACAGCCATGCGGTGCCAGGAACCAGGGATGCGGGGCATCCATTGTGCCTGCGCCGCAGCGCGCTACCATGCCTCGGATGGACTCCTTGCGTGCCGAACTCGCCGTACTGGCCGCGCGCCTCGTGGTGGAAGACGGACTCGACTACGGCAGTGCCAAGCGCAAAGCGGCGCGGCGCCTGCTGGGCGAGCGTGTGGCCCACGACCTGTTGCCGAGCAACGAGGAAGTCGAGCAGCAGGTGCGCGAAGAATTGGCGCTGTTCCATGCCGACACCCAGCCCGCGCAGTTGCAACTGCTGCGCCACGCCGCGCTGCGGCTGATGGAGCATTTCGCCGCCTTCAACCCGCATTTGGCCGGGGCGGTATGGAACGGCACGGCCACCGCGCTGTCCGACCTGCATGTGCTGCTGTTCACCGACGACACCAAGGCCGTGGAAATCCATTGCATCGACCACGGCCTGCAGGTCCAGGTGGGTGACGCCCCGCACTATGCCGGGCGCGGCCGGGTGGAGCGTCTGAGCTTGCACTGGCCGCTGCAGCGCGGCGAATCGGTGCGCGCCCACCTCAGTCTGTACGCCGAGAAGGAACAACGCGGCGCCCTGCTGCCGGATGCCCAGGGCCGCACCCCGCGCGGCACCCTCGCCGCCCTGCGTCGCCTGCTCGAAGCCGAGGCAGACGCCAGGCAAAACCCGACAATCTGAACCGCCATGGCCGCCATGCACAATGCTGCCGTGTTTCCACTCCGCCGCGCCCCATGAATCGCATCAACGTCTGGATCTTCGCCGCCATCATCGCCTTGATCGCCGCCGTGCTGGGCAATGCCTGGTTCCAGCGTGAACGCAGCGTGCCCGTAGCCGTCGACAACAGTGCCGTCAAATCGTTTTTTGACGACAAGCTCGTCGATCTGCAGGGAAAAACCATTGATCTTTCCCAATACCGCGGCAAACCGCTGGTGGTCAACTTCTGGGCCAGCTGGTGTCCGCCTTGCATTGCGGAAATGCCCGATTTTTCGCAGTATTACCAGCAAAACAAAGACAAAGGCGTGCAGATGGTGGGAATTGCCCTCGACAACCCCACCGCCGTGCGCGACTTCCTCAAAGAGCACCCGGTGAGCTATCCGGTTCTGCTCGGCGGCATGAACGGCATTGCCCTGAGCACCAGCCTGGGCAACAAGCAGGGCGGCCTGCCCTTCACCGTGGTGCTCGACGGCAAGGGCGACGTGGTGTTCCAGAAGCTGGGCAGAACCTCGCTCGATGAACTCAAGGACGCTGTACCCTTGCGCAACTAAGCGCCGCACCGCACCCAGCCATGAGCCAGCCCCGCATCCTCGTTCTCCACGGCCCCAACCTCAACTTACTAGGGCAACGCGAGCCGCACATCTACGGCGCCACCACCCTGGCCGACATCAACACCGCACTGGAACAACTGGCCGGCACGCTCGGGGTTGAGGTGGTGCATTTCCAGAGCAACCACGAAGGCGCGCTGATCGACCGCCTGCACGCCTGCCGCCAAGACGGCACACGCTTCATCATCATCAACCCCGCGGCCTACACCCACACCAGCGTGGCGCTGCGCGATGCCATTGCTGCCACCGATCTGCCTTTCATCGAGGTGCACCTCAGCAACGTCTATCGGCGCGAGGTCTTCCGTCACACCTCCTATTTTTCCGATCTGGCCGTTGCCGTCATCAGCGGCTGCGGCGCGCTGGGCTATGCGCTGGCATTGCGGCACGCCGCGGCGGAACTGGCGAAATCTGGGGATTCGTAAAATTTGATGGTCTAATGCGACACTTATCAGCGACTTAACGACAGATCATGGATTTACGCAAACTCAAGACTTTGATCGACCTGGTCTCCGACTCCAACGTTTCCGAACTGGAAATCACCGAGGCCGAGGGCACGGTCCGCATCGTCAAGGCGCAGCCCCAACCCATCGTGCAGTACGCCCCCATGCCGACGCAGATGCCGGTGCAGTACGCCGCGCCACAGGTCATGCCGCCCGCCGCCGACACGGCAGCCGCCGCAGCCCCGGCCGCGCCTGCCGCCGCCGAGGGGCATGTGCTGAAGTCGCCCATGGTCGGCACCTTCTACCGGGCGTCGTCCCCGGGCGCAGCGCCGTTTGTCGATGTCGGCGACACGGTCAAGGTCGGCCAGACGCTGTGCATCATCGAGGCCATGAAAATCCTCAACGAGATCGAATGCGACAAGGACGGCGTGGTCAAGGCCATCCTGGGCGAAAACGGGCAGGCGGTCGAATTCGGCCAACCGCTGTTCGTCATCGCCTGATCGGCCTGCGCGGCGAGCCCCAGCCTGCAGCCCTGCGGCTTGCGGCAAGGGCTGCGCTCCTGGCGCCATGCGGGCGTCCTGCCCTTCCCTGTTCTTGAACGGACAACGCGCATGTTCAAAAAAATCCTCATTGCCAACCGCGGCGAGATTGCCCTTCGGGTGCAACGCGCCTGCCGCGAAATGGGCATCCAGACCGTGGTGGTCTACTCCGAAGCCGACCGCGAGGCCAAGTATGTGCGTCTGGCCGACGAAGCGGTCTGCATCGGCCCGGCGCCGTCGGCGCAGAGTTATCTGCACATGCCGGCCATCATTTCCGCGGCGGAAGTCACCGACGCCGAGGCCATTCATCCCGGCTACGGCTTTTTATCGGAGAACGCCGACTTTGCCGAGCGTGTGGAGAAGTCGGGCTTCGCCTTCATCGGCCCGCGCCCGGAGTCGATCCGGCTGATGGGCGACAAGGTCAGCGCCAAGCAGGCCATGATCCGCTCCGGCGTGCCCTGCGTGCCCGGCTCCGACGGCGCCCTGCCCGACGATCCGCGCGAAATCACTCGCATCGCCCGCTCCATCGGCTATCCGGTCATCATCAAGGCGGCGGGCGGCGGTGGCGGGCGCGGCATGCGCGTGGTGCACACCGAGGCCGCGCTGATCAACGCCGTCACCATGACCCGCAGCGAGGCCGGGGCCGCGTTCGGCAACCCGGCGGTGTACATGGAGAAGTTTTTG
>JAKAFC010000005.1 GCA_021818065.1 Pseudomonadota bacterium | reverse complement strand
CATCGACGCCCTCGAGGCCTACTACGCGCGCTACTTGCCCAACATGGCGCTCACCGCGCTGGTGCCACTGTCGATTCTGGTGTTCGTGTTGCCGCAGGACTGGATCTCCGGTCTAGTGCTGCTGGGCACGGCGCCGCTGATCCCGGTTTTCATGATCCTGGTGGGCAAGGGCGCTGAACTGCTCAACCAGCAGCAATGGCAGTTGCTGGCGCGCATGAGCGCGCGCTTCCTCGATTCGCTGCAGGGGCTGACCACGCTCAAGCTGTTCGGCGTCAGCCGCAACGAGGCCGAGGTCGTGGCGGCGCTGACCGAAGACTATCGCCTCGGCACCATGAAAGTGCTGCGCGTGGCGTTTCTGTCGTCGGTGGTGCTGGAGTTTCTCTCCACCATCAGCATCGCCATCGTCGCCGTGCTCATCGGCTTTCGGCTGTTCTACGGCGAGATGGCGTTTTTCAACGGCTTTTTCGTGCTGCTGCTCGCCCCCGAGTTCTACCTGCCGCTGCGCAACATGGGCACCTACTACCACGCCCGCATGGAGGCCATCGGCGCCGCGCAGAGCCTGCTGCAACTGCTCGACACCCCGGTGCCGCAGCCCCAGCGCCCGCGCCCCGATGCGCGTCGCCTGGACGACCCCACCAGCGTGCAGGTGCAGTTCGAGGACGTGACCGTGCGCCATGCCGCCGATCTGCCGCCCGCGCTCGACGCCGTGCGTTTCACCGCGCCAGCGCGCGGCCTTACCGCCCTGGTGGGCGCCAGCGGCGCGGGCAAGAGCACGGTGCTGCACGCGCTGATGGGCCTGGTGCAGCCGGAGCAGGGGGTCATCCGCATCAACGACGTGCCGCTGGACGCCTTGGACACCGCCGACTGGCTGCGCCATGTGGCCTGGGTGCCGCAACGTCCGCATGTGTTCGAGGGCACGGTGCGCGACAACATCGCCCTGGGCCAGCCGAACGCCTCGCAGGACGCGGTGGAGCGCGCCGCGCGGGCGGCGCAGGCCCATGCCTTCATCGCCGCGCTGCCCCAGGGCTACGACACGCCGCTGGGCGAGCGCGGCCTTGGACTCTCAGGCGGGCAGGTGCAGCGGCTGGCGCTGGCCCGGGCCTTGCTCAAGCCGGCCCCGCTGGTGCTGCTGGACGAAGCCACGGCGCAGCTCGATGCCCACACCCAGGCGCTGGTGGGCGAGGCCATTCTGGCGCTGGCGCGCACGCGCTGCGTGCTGCTGGCGGCGCATCGCCTGAGCACCGTGCTGCAGGCCGATCAGGTCATCGTGCTCGATGCCGGTCGCGTCGTCGAGCAAGGCACGCCGCAGGCGCTGCTGGCGGCCGACGGCGCCTTCGCCGCGCTGGTGCGGGCCCACGAACCCGCCGCCTCTGCCGTCACGGAGTAACGCGTCATGCGCCGCCCACTCCTGCCTCCCGACCTCGCCAGCCCGCAAGCCCGCGCCGATCTGCGACGGCTGGTGGCGCTGTTTCGCCCCTACCGCGCCTGGATGCTGTGGGGCGGCGTGGCCGCGCTGCTGACGCTGCTGGCGAATGTGGCGCTGATGGCCACCTCGGGCTGGTTCATCGCGCAGATGGCGCTGGTCGGGCTGACGGGCGCGGCCATGGACTACTTCACCCCGGCCGCTTTCATCCGCGCCATGGCCATCGCCCGTACCGGCGGCCGCTACGTCGAGCGCCTGGTCACACACGAAGCCACCTTCCGCCTGCTGCAGGCGCTGCGGGTGTGGTTCTACCGGCAGCTGGAGCCGCTGGCGCCGGCCCGGCTGCAGCAACTGCGCAGCGCCGATCTGAGCAGCCGCATCCTCAGCGACATCGACGCCCTCAACCACCTCTACCTGCGGGTGCTGGTGCCGGTGGCCGTGGCGACGGTGGGCGGGGCGCTGATCATCGCCACCATGGCGCTGTTCAGCGTTCGGGTGGCCGCCGTGGCGCTGCTGTTCCTGCTGCTGGCCGGGGTTGCCGTGCCGCTGCTCACGCTGCGGCTGGGCCATGCGCCGGGACGGCGGCTGGTGGCACTGCGCGCCGATCTGCGCAGCGCCGCGGTGGACGGGCTGCAGGGCCTGGGCGAGTTGCGCGTCTATGGCGGCACGCAGGCGCAGGCGCAGCGCATCGGCGCCCTGACCGACGCCATGATTGCCGAGCAGCGCCAGCTCAGCCGCGCCACCGGCTTGGCGCAGGGGCTGCTGGGGCTCGCGGCCAATCTGGCGATGTGGTGCACCCTGGTGCTGGCCGTGCCGCTGGTGCACGCCACCGCGCTGGCCCCGGCGCAACTGCCCATGCTGGCGCTGTTCGTGCTGGCCAGCTTCGAGGCGGTGATGCCGCTGCCGCTGGCCTTGCAGATGCTGGGCGAGACGCTGGCAGCGGCGCGGCGGGTGTTCGGCATCCTCGACGCCCGGCCGCAGATCGAGGAGGCCGCCGACATGCCGGTGCCGCACTGGACCGAGTCCAGCCTGCACATCGACGGCCTGCGCCTGCGCTACCCCGGCGCCGGCGACGACGCCTGGGCGCTCGACGGCCTGAGCCTGGACCTGCAGCCGGGCGCGCGGGTGGCGCTGGTGGGCCCCAGCGGCGCGGGCAAGAGCACCCTGGTCCAGGCCTTGCTGCGGTTCTGGGAGTACCAGCAGGGCAGCGTGCGCATCGGCGGCCACGATCTGCGCGCCTGGCCAGGCGAGGCGTTGCGCGCCCACATCGCCGTGGTGTCGCAGGACACTTATCTGTTCAACACCACGGTGCGCGACAACCTGATGCTGGCCAAGCCCGACGCCACGCCCGAGGAGGTGATCGCCGCCTGCAAGGCGGCGCAGCTGCACGACTTCATCGCCGCCCTGCCCGAGGGCTACGACACCTGGGTGGGCGAGGCCGGAATGCGGCTGTCGGGCGGCCAGGCGCGGCGTGTGGCCATTGCCCGGGCGCTGCTGCGCAATGCGCCCTTGCTTATCCTCGACGAGCCCACCGAGGGTCTGGACGCCGTCACCGAACGCGATCTGCTGCGTGACATCGCCACGCTGATGCACGGCCGCACGGTGCTCCTCATCACCCATCGCCTTGCCGCGCTGCCCGCCGCGGTGGACCAGGTGCTGGTGATGGAAGCCGGGCGCGTGGTGGAACGCGGCAGCCCGGCCGAGCTGCTGGCGCGGCCCACCGGCGCCTTCCGCGCGCTGCACGACGCGCTGTAGCGCTGCGCGGGCCTCAGCCGAGGCGGGGCAGCAGACCGCGCAGACTCAGACCCTCTTCGCTCAACGCGGTGGCGATGGCCAGACGCAAGGGGCCGATGCGGCTGGAGGCGTCGAGCACCAGGCGGCGCACCAGGCGGGCCGGGCCGCGATCGTCGGTGTACAGGGTGGCGATGGCCTGGGTGGCGAGGTACAGCGGGCGCGTGGCGCGGCGGTGCGCCGCCTCGAAGCGCTGCAGCCGCTCGGGCGCGGCGATGTCGGTACCGGCACGGGTCGCGGCCAGGATTTCACGCGCCAACAGATCGACGCCATGCAGGCCGAAGTTGAAGCCGTGCGCCGTCACCGGGTGCATGCCCACCGCGGCGTCGCCGATCAGCGCCGCGCGCGGGGCAACGAAGCGCTGTGCATACACCCCCACCAGCGGGTAGGTGTGGCGGCTGCCGGCCCGGGTCATGGTGCCCAGGCGGCCCTGGTAGCGCTGGGTGATGTCGCGCTCGAACTCGGCGTCGGGCAGTTCGAGCAAGGCCTGCATGGCATGCGGCGGCAGCGTCAGCACCACCGAGGACAGATGCTCGGACAAGGGCAACAGCGCCAGCGTCTGGCCGACGCCGAACCACTCCCACGCCGTGTGCTGGTGCGGCACCTCGTGCCGCATGCGGCACACCAGCATGGTCTTGCCGAAGTCGTGCGCGTCGGCACCGATGCCCAGCTTGCGCCGGGTTTCGGAAAAGCGGCTGTCGGCGGCGATGAGCAGCCGGGCGCGGATGGACACCGGCGCCAGATCGGGCTGCGGCGGCGTCGGCTGGCCCGGCGGGGTTAGCGCGGCCACCGGCAGCAGCTCGATGCTGACCCCGTCGGCGTCGGTGTGAATGGCGCCGACACGGTTGCTGTCGAACAGCGTCAGCCCCGTCTGGCCCTGCACCGCGGCCCAGACGGCGCGGCGGATCTGCTGATTCGGCACCAGCGCCCCCAGCGCGCTCTTGCCGCGCAGCGGCGAGACCCGCATGGGATGCGGGTCGTTGCCGTTGCGCACCACGGCGTTCTGCAGTGGAAACACCTGATCGGCGGGAATGTGGTCGAACACCCCGGACTCGCGCAGCAGGCGCAAGGTGCGCAGGCTGAGGGCGATTTCGCGGCCGTCGAAGGGCGGGTCGGCCAGGGCGCTGGCGCTTTGCTGCTCGATGAGGGCGATGCGCAGGCCGCTGTCGGCCAGCGCGCGCACCATGGACAACCCGGCCGGGCCGGCACCGATGATGGCGAGATCGAAGGTCATGGTGAGATCCTGACAAAAGACAACGGCCGCGACGTCCCGCAATCACGGGCACGTGCGGCGCATGGCAAACCGCTGCGGCCTGTGCTCACAGCCGCGCCATTTCCAGCGGCGCGTCGCCGTACACGGCGCGCGCCAGCACGCGCAGCGCGGCGCGCAGGCCTTCTTCCAGCACTGGATGGTAGAAGGGCAGGGTGAGCAGCTCAGCCACGGTCATGTCGCGCTGGATGGCCAGCGCCAGCAGGTGGCCCAGATGCTCGGCGCCGGGCACGCACATCTCGGCCCCCAACAGCCTGCCGCTGCCGGGTTCGGCATACACATGCAGTTGCCCGGCGGCGCGCAGCATGGCCATGGCGCGCGCCTGTTGGGCGAAGTTGAAGCCCCCGGTGGCGAACGCCTGGCCCTGCAGCGCCTGCCAGCTCTGGCCGACGACGGCGATTTGCGGATCGGTGAAGGCGATGGCCAGCGGCACGCGACGGCGAAACCGGGTGGTGCCGTGCAGGGCGTTGTAGGCGGCAATGAAGCCTTCGTCGGAGGCTTCGTGCAACACCTGCAGTTCGCCGTTGACGTCGCCAGTGAAATACACCGGCAGATCACCGATCTGCAGGGTGTTGCGGTCGAAGGCAGGCAGACCGCGGGCGTCGAGCGGCACGCCCAGGGTCTCCAGCCCCAGGCCGTCGATGTTGGGACGTCGGCCCAGGGCGGCGAGCACGGCATCGACTTCGACCGCGGTCTGGCCGTTGTCCACCCGCAGCGCGCCGGCGGTGCCTTCGTGCAAGGTCACGGCACGGCCCATGTGCAAGGGGAAATCGGCACCGATGCGGCGCAGCGCCTCCTCCTGGATCACCGGATCGGTCAGCGGGCCCAGACTGGTGCGCAGCTCGAAGCCGTGCACCTGCACCCCCAACCGGGCCAGCGCCTGGCCCAACTCCACGCCGATCACCCCCAGCCCGACCATGGCGATGCGACGCGGCAGGTCGGCAAGCTCGAACAACGTGTCGGTGGTGAGGACGCGGTCGCCAAACGCCAGCCACTCGGCGGGCACGACCGGGTGGGTGCCGGTGGCGATGAGAACGTGGTCGGCCGTGAGCAGCGTCTCCTGGCCCTGCGCGTCCACCACGCGCACGCGGCCCGGGCCGTCCAGGCGCGCCCGTCCGGCCAGGCTTTGCGCGGGTTGCAGGCTCTGGGTGGCACCCAGCACCCCGGCGACGCGGGCATCGCGGTAGTCGCGCACGCGCTGCAGCACGGCCGGCAGGTTGGCGCGCAGCCCGGCACCGCCTTCGATGCCCAGGGTGGCCAGCTGGCTGCCGCGGTGCAGATCGTCGGCCGCCTGGATCAGCGCCTTCGACGGCATGCAGCCCACGCGCGCGCAGGTGGTGCCGTAAGGGCCGTGGTTGATGATGACGAAGTCGTCGGTGTGCTTGCGCACCTGCGACAGCGCGGTCAGACCGGCTGTGCCTGCGCCCAGAATGGCGAATCGGACGTGACGCACGGAAAGCTCCGGAAATGGCGGGTTCCGTGGCAGTCTATCGGCGCGGCAAGACCGCTGTTTTGGGCAGGGTCAAGCCGCGCGGCGGCAGGCCATCAGGTGTGGTCGTGCACCGGGGCGTGCTCGGCCTCGGCATGCGCCATGGCGAGCATGGCGTCGCGCTTGTCGGTGGTGCCAAACATGGGGCTGGTGCCGACGATCTGATGGTTCGCCGCCTTGAGGGTGAAGTAGGCGCGGCCGTCGCTGGCGGTCAACTTGTCGAACCGCTCGGGCAACACGCTGTTCTTTTTCACCGAGGCGATGCCGTTCTCGGCCGAAGCCTTGCTCTCGTACTGCTCACTGCTGAGCACGGTGGCGCCGTCGGCGGTCTTGAGCGAGAAATGGAACTGCCCCTTGTCGTTCTTGTGCAACGCGAAACTGATGGCCATGAGGACTCCCAGGTGGACTGGCGGCGGATCCCCCCGCCGCTCGTCGCAATGGTCCGTGGCTTGCGTGACAAATGCAAGACTGCGGCGACAGAATTTGACAATCCTTCACACATCGGCCCCATCCCGACCTGCATCCAGGGGGGATGGCTGGCGTCAGCTCGCCTGCTGCTCAAGCTGGAAATGCGCGCCCTTGAACTGGCCCAGCACGCCGGTGAGCCAGGGCAGCAGGCCCTGCAACGTGGCGTGCAGTGTCCATGGCGGGTTGATGACGAACATGCCACTGCCCAGCAGGCCGAAGCCGCTGGCGTCGGGTTCGCGCACTTGCAGGCGCACATCCAGCCAGTCGGCCTGCCCGGCGATGCGGCGCAACTGCTGCGGCAGCAGGTGCGACTCGCGGCGCTGCAGCACCGGGTACCACACGGCGTAGGTGCCCACGGCAAAACGCTGCAGCGCGTCGCTCAGGGTGTTGCGCAGCGCGGCGTAATCGGTCTTGAGCTCGTACGACGGATCGAGCAGCACCACGGCGCGGCGGTCGGGCGGCGGCAGCAGGCTCTTGAGGGCGACAAAGCCGTCGGCGCAGCGCACCTGCACGCCGGGCTGGGCGCCGAAGCTGGCGTCGAGCAGGCGGTGGTCGCTGGGGTGCAATTCGAACAGCCGCAGCTTGTCTTGCGGCCGCATGAGCTGGTGGGCGATGGCGGGTGAGCCGGGGTAATACAGCAGCGGTCCGCCGGTGTTGAAGGCGCGAATCTGCGCCAGATAGTCGGCCACGGCGGGCGGTGCGTCGTCGCGCGGCCACAGCCGCCCGATGCCCTCGGCGTACTCGGCATGCTTTTGCGCGGCCGGGTCGTGCAGGGCGTAGCCCCCGGCGCCGGCGTGGGTGTCGATGACCCAGTACGGTTTGGCTTTGTGGTTCATGTGCCGCAGCACCTGCACCAGCACCAGGTGTTTGAGGACGTCGGCATGGTTGCCGGCGTGGAAGGCGTGTCGGTAGGCGAGCATGGGCAGACTGTAGCCGTTCGGCCCGCCGCACGCGGGCGGCACCCTCGGGTGGCGACGAGGGCTGCGGCACAATGCGGGAAAACGCGCAGTGGCGCAGCCCGCGCGGCCCACCTCTTTTTCCCTTGCACGCCATGTCTTCCTCCCCCAGCATGCCCCAGGCCGAGCAGAATGCCCTGGACTTCATCCGCTTTGCCGTCGACAGCGGCGTGATTGTCTTTGGCGACTTCACCACCAAGGCGGGACGGCAGTCGCCCTACTTCTTCAACGCCGGGCTGTTCAACGACGGCGCCATGCTGGGTCGGCTGGCGCAGTTCTATGCCCGCGCGCTGCTCGACAGCGGCGTGCCGTTCGACATGCTGTTCGGCCCGGCGTACAAGGGCATTCCGCTGGGCGCGGTGGTGGCGGTGGAGCTGGCGCGGCTGGGCCGCAACGTCGGCTTCGCCTACAACCGCAAGGAAGCCAAGGACCACGGCGAAGGCGGCACCACCGTGGGCGCGCCCATCCGCGGCCGGGTGGTCATCGTCGATGACGTGATTTCGGCCGGCACCGCCACCGGCGAATCGGTGCGGCTGATCCGCGCCGCCGGGGCCGAGCCCGCTGCCGTGCTCATCGCCCTCGATCGGCAGGAGAAGGCCGCCATCCACGGCGACACGCTGCCGATCTCGGCGGTGCAGCACGTCAGCCAGGCCTACGGCCTGCCGGTCATCGCCATCGCCAACCTCGACGCCCTGCTGCGCTACCTGACCGACAGCGGCAACCAGGAGCTGGCGCAATGGCGCCCGGCAGTGCAGCGCTACCGCGAGGCCTACGGGGTCTGACCGGCGAGCACGGCATGGCCGCAGTGCGTTTGCCGCTGCGCATGGCGTTTTCCGCCATGTTGCTGTGGAGCTTCGCCCTGGTGGGGCTGCCGTTGCTGCTGGGCCTGTCGGTGACGGCATATTTGTTCGATCAGGTGGCGGCGCAGGCGCGCACCTCGGTGGCGATGGCGGTGCAACTCACGCGCAGTTCGCGCCAGCTGGCGCAGGACATCGACAACCTGCAGCGCGCCAGCGGCCAGTGCCTGGTGTTGCAGGATGCCACCCTGTGCAGCGGGGTGCGGCAGGCGCACGCCGCCTTCGCCCAGGACGCCAGCCAGCTCCAGGCCATGCCGCTGCCGGCCAAACCCCTGCGCACCCTGCACGCCCTGCGCACGCAGGAAGGACGGCTGTTCGATCAGGTGATGGCCGCGGGCGGGATGAAGGATGGGGCGCGGGTGTTCAACGGTTTGAACCCGCAATTCGACGCCATGCGCACGGCCGCCGTGGGCCTGATCGACCACAGCAACCGCCTGGTGGACGCGCAGGAGGCGCGGCTGCAGCAGGTGTCCGGCCGGGTGTGGTCGGTGCTGCTGTGGCTGACGCTGGCCAGCGTCAGCCTGTCGGTGAGCCTGGCGCTGCTGCTGTCGTGGCTGCTGAGCCAGCCGCTGCGCCAGCTCAAGCGCGCCATCCGTCGCCTGGGCGAAGGCCAGCTCGACGCCGCGCCGCGCGTGGTCGGGCCGCGCGACCTGGTCGATCTGGGGGTGCAGCTGGACTGGCTGCGGCGCCGTCTGGCCGAACTGGAAGCACAGAAGACTCAACTGCTGCGGCATGTGTCGCACGAACTGAAAACCCCGCTGGCGTCCATGAAGGAAGGCGTAGATCTGCTGGCCGACGGCGTGCCCGGGCCGCTCAACGCCGAGCAGCAGTCCATCACCCGCATCATGCGCGGCAACGTGCGCGATCTGCACCAGCGCATCGACAGCCTGATCCACTACGACAGCGCGCTGCACGCCCCCGAGCCGCTGCAACTCAGCGTGGTGAAGCTGCGCTTGTTGCTGGCCAGCCTGATCCGGCGCAATCACCTCACCCTGCGCGCCCGCGGCGTGCACGTCGATTGCGGCTGTTCGGCACTGCAAGTGCAAGGCGACCGCGCCAAGCTCGAGAGCCTGTTCGAAAACCTGTTGCTCAACGCCATCCGCTTCAGCCCGCAGGGCGGGCGCATCGGCTTCGATGCGCTGGCGGTGGCGGGTGGCGTGGACATCCGCATCAGCGACCAGGGCCCGGGCGTCGCCGCCGAAGACCGCCCGCACCTGTTCCAGCCGTTTTTCCAGGGCCGCAACCAGCCGGCCAGCGCGCTGCGCGGCACCGGCCTGGGCCTGGCGCTGGCACGGCAGTACGCGCAGATGCACGGCGGCACGCTCGAGCTGATGCCGCATGCCGGGCCCGGCGCGGTGTTCCGCGTCTTTCTTCCCGATCCACCGCTTGCGCCCCCGGCGCCCGCCGCATGAACCCTGTCCGCTTCGCTCCCCGGCGCCGTCTGGCTTCGCCTTTGCTGCCCCTGGTCTTTTGTCTGGCGCTGTCGGCCTGCGCCGACCTGCCGCGCCTGCCCGAGCCGCCGCGCGCCGTTCCCGGCGCCGCCAGTGAGCGACTGGACGACGAGGCGGTCGGCCGCGTGTTGCGCGACACTCCGCAGACCGCGGGCCCGGCGCAGCAAGCCCTGACCGCGCGCCTGCTGGCGTTGGGCAAGCGCCGCAGCCCGGTGGAGCAGTTGCAGCTCGCCATGCTGCTGCTGGCCCGCGCCGACCCGGGCGACGCCGAGCTTGCACAGTCTTTGCTAGAGGGCTTGCAGAGCCGCGCCAGCGATGCCGTGGCCCGCAACCTGGTTCTGCTGTTGCAACGCGATGGCGCGCAGCTGCTGGCGCTGCAGCAGGCGCAGAAATCGGCCCAGGCGCTGCAAAAGCAGATCGACCAGATCAAATCGCTCGAAACCCAGCTGCAGAACCGCACCCGCTGACCTCCGCCCATGGCCGCAACCCCCGTCCTCCTGGTCGACGACGACCCCGATCTGCGCCAGCTGCTGGCCATCCGCCTGCGCTCGGCGGGCTACGCGCCCATCCCCGCCGCCAGCGGTGCCGAGGCGCTGGGGGCGCTGGCCGCCAGCCGCCCGGCCGCCGTCATCACCGATCTGCGCATGGACGGCATGGACGGGCTCACCTTGTTCGAGCACATCCATGCGCAGGACCCGTCGCTGCCGGTCATCATCCTCACCGCGCACGGCACCATTCCCGACGCCGTGGACGCGACGCAGCGCGGCGTGTTCGGCTTTCTCACCAAGCCCATCGAGGCGCGCGAGCTGCTGGCGCTGCTGGCGCGTGCCGTGGCGCTGCAACCGCCGCAAGCCGCGACACCGTCGCCCAAGGACGACGCCTGGCGCGCTGACATCCTCACCGCCAGCCCGCGCATGCTGGCGCTGCTGGGCGAGGCCGGGCTGGTGGCGCGCAGCGAGGCCAGCGTGCTCATCCGCGGCGAATCGGGCACCGGCAAGGAAATGCTGGCCCGCGCCATCCACCGCGCCAGCCCGCGGCAGGCCGGGCCGTTCGTCGCCATCAACTGCGCCGCCATTCCCGAAACCCTGCTCGAATCCGAACTGTTCGGCCACGCCAAGGGCGCCTTCACCGGCGCCAGCCAGGCGCAGACCGGGCTGTTCCAGCAGGCCAGCGGCGGCACGCTGTTTCTCGACGAGATCGGCGACATGCCGCTGCCGCTGCAGGTCAAGCTGCTGCGGGTGCTGCAGGAGCGCCAGGTGCGGCCGCTGGGCGCGGCGCAGGCGGTGGACGTGGACGTGCGCATCGTCTCCGCCACGCACCGCGACCTCGACGCCGCCATCGTGCAGGGGCAGTTCCGCGACGATCTGTACTACCGCCTCAACGTCGTCAGCCTGCACCTGCCGCCGCTGCGCGAGCGGCGCGAAGACATTGCCATGCTGGCGCAGCATGCGCTGCAGGTGCTCACCCCGCGGCTGCACCGCCGCATCACCGGCTTTGCCCCCGACGCCCTCGACCTGCTGCAACAACAAGACTGGCCCGGCAACGTGCGCCAGCTCATGAACGTGGTCGAGCAATGCTGCGCCTTGAGCACCACCAGCCGCATTCCGGCCAGTTCGGTGGCGCGGGCGCTGCGGCTCAAGCCTGTCACCCTGCTGCCTTTGGCCGAAGCGCGCGAACAGTTCGAGCGCGACTATCTGGCGCAGTTGCTCAAGATGAGCGGCGGCAACGTGGCCCAGGCTGCCCGGCTGGCGCAGCGCAACCGCACCGAGTTCTACCGCCTGCTGAGCAAGCACCACCTCGACCCGGCGCAGTTCAAGGCGTCGGCGGAAGACGCCGCGCCGCAGGGCTGAACCGCCGACACCGCAGCCCCGGCATCGCCGCCCCTGTCGCCACGCAGCGACAAAAAACCCCTTCAGCCATCAGGCACTTGCGCCGCAGGCGGCGCTGCCGTCGCCGCAGCCCGACGCTTTCGCGCCGCCAGGTCGCACGCCATCGGCCGCAGCGGCACCGGCCACCGCGCCCTGCCCTCGACAGCGGGGTCGTGGCACAGGGCTTGCTCAAGCCTCCCCGACAACCCGCGCTGCCCTGACCTTGGCGCGCAGCGTTCCCACCCTTGATGACGCAGGAGGACTGCCATGTTCACCATTGACTGGCCCGCATTCACCCCGTACTCCGCCGTGGCCGGCGGCGTGTTGATCGGCGCCGCGGCCGGCGCGCTGGCGCTGGGCGGCGGCAAGATCGCCGGCATCAGCGGCATTCTGGGCGGCACGCTTAGCGACGCCCTGGCCGCGCGCCGCCCGGCGCCGTGGCGTTTGAGCTTTCTGGTCGGCGTGCTGGCCGCCAGTCTGCTCTGGGCACTGACGCTGCCGGTCCCCGGAGCGCAGTTTGCAGCCCCCTGGCCGCTGCTGCTGGCGGGCGGCCTGCTGGTGGGCGTGGGCGCGCGGCTGAGTTCGGGCTGCGCCAGCGGCCACGGCGTCTGCGGTCTGGCGCGGCTGTCGCGGCGGTCGTTCGCCGCAGTCGGCGCCTTCCTCACCAGCGGCATCGTCACGGCGGTGTCGGTGCATGCGCTGCTGTATTGAAGCCGTCGGCCTGCAGGGAGTTGCCATGAACAAACTCGCGTTTATCTCCGGCCTGCTGTTCGGTCTGGGCGTGCTGCTCTCGGGCATGACCGACCCGGACAAGGTGCTGGGCTTCTTGAATATCGCTGGCGCCTGGGATCCCAGCCTGCTGCTGGTGCTGGTCACCGCCGTGCTCGTGGCCTTCGTGCCCATGCAACTGGCACAGCGCCGCAGCACGTCGCTGCTGGGTGAGCCCATCGCCTTCCCCGACACCCGCAGCATCACCACGCGGCTGATCCTGGGCAGCGTGGTGTTCGGCGTGGGTTGGGGCATGACTGGGCTGTGCCCTGGCCCGTCGCTGGCAGCGCTGGCCACGCTGCACCCGGCGCTGTGGCTGTTTTTCGCCAGCATGGTGGTCGGCATGGTGGGGTTCGAGCTGTGGCAGCGTGCCGCAGCGGCCCAAATCCGAACCCCAGCGCCGACCGCACGCTCGGCCAAGCCAGCCCTGACCGTCGAACCCTGAAAGCGAGGCCATCATGCCCCACACCTCTCCGCATCACGCCACCGCCAGGCCGCCAGCGGCCACACCCGCGGCATCGCCCGTCCCGAGCGCAAATGCCAGCGGCGCGGCCGATCAGCACCTGCGCCGCCGCGTGCTGGAGCGCCTGAGCCAGACCACGTTGCGCCACCTGGGCATCCAGATCCAGGTGCACGACGGCCTGGTGCGCCTGTGCGGCAATTTGCGCGATGCCCGCCTGCGCGCCCACGCCGAATGGCTGGTGTTCACCATCGACGGTGTCGAGGCGGTGTGCAGTGACTGGCAGATCAGCCCCAGCGCGCACCACGCCGAGCAACGGCACTGACCCCCGCATTCGGCGCCACCGCGCCGTCCCCTGCGACCCTGTCGCGCTCCTCGCACGCCGCGCCCGCTCCCCCGATGGGCGACGGATGTGTTCGCCACAGCCCTGCGGCTGTGGCGTTTTTTTTCGCAGCCCCGATGGCAGCCCCGGCCCGCCCCCTCAGGTGCCGCCGACGAAGGGGTTGCTGCGGCGCTCTTCGCCGAAGGTGGATTCCGGCCCGTGGCCGGGGATGAACACCGTGGCGTCGCCCATGGGCCAGAGTTTGTGCACGATGCTGTCGATGAGCTGCTGGTGGTTGCCGCGCGGAAAGTCGGTGCGGCCGATGGACCCGGCGAACAGCACGTCGCCCACCCAGCAGCGCTGCGCCTCGGGTTGGTGAAACACCACATGGCCCGGGGTGTGACCGGGACAGTGCCGCACGGTGAACTGCAGGCTGCCGAGTTGCAGGGTGTCGCCGTCGGCCAGCCAGCGGTCGGGGGTGAAGGCCTGCGCCGGAGGAAAGCCGAACAGCTGCGCCTGCTGCGGCAGGGCGTCGATCCAGAACTGATCGTCGGGATGCGGGCCGACGATGGGCACCCCGGCGCGCTGCGCCAGTTCGGCCGCGCCCCCGGCGTGGTCGATGTGGGCGTGCGTCAGCCACACCGCGCGCAGGGTGAGGCTGGCTTGCTGCGCCGCCTGCAGCAGCCGGTCGACCTCGCCGCCGGGGTCGGTGCAGACGGCGTCGCCGGTGGTGTCATCCCACAGCAGGCAGGCGTTTTGCGCGAACGCGGTGACAGGAAGAATGCGATAGCGAAGCATGGATCGGCGAAAAGCGTGAAAAAAACGGCAATGTTCGGGAATTGTCCGACTCGTGCGCTGGGTTTTTACATTTACCATGCGGCAAAAACCGGGGCGCAACGACCCTGGCACTGT
This sequence comes from Pseudomonadota bacterium, assembly GCA_021818065.1. GTDB lineage: Bacteria > Pseudomonadota > Gammaproteobacteria > Burkholderiales > Burkholderiaceae_C > Thiomonas. The sequence goes on along the minus strand of JAKAFC010000005.1, from coordinate 23,496 downwards.
AGCGCGACGCAGTTTCCGGCGGTTTCCCACCGGGCGCCGCCTCTCGCCTTCCGCAACGTTTCACCGGGTTCGCCAGCTCCTTGGAAACGCTTCCTCCCTTTCTCGCGCAGGCCCTGGCCACCGACACCAGCCTGAGCGAGCGCACCAATCTGCTGCGACTGCAGCGGGTGTTCACCATCAGCTACGCCGTGGTGGTGCTGCTGACGCTGGGGCTGTATGGCTACTACGCCCTGCGGCACTGGCACGACCAGCACCAGCGCCTTAACCGGCAACTGGCGTTCAACACCCAGTTGCTCACCGGCGCAACCAACGGCCGCCTGCAGCAGTACGCCGTGCTGTCCAACAGCCTGGCCATGAGCATCCGCCGCAACCCGCAACTGTTGCAGCAGCCGCAGGACTTGCAGCAACGGTTGCAGGAGGCGCAGGCCTCGCTCGAAGGGATTGCCGTCATCCGCGTGGTCGACGCCGATGGCCGGGTCCTGGGGGCCACGGCGCAGCTCGGGCCGGAGTACGAACTGCGCAACAACCCCCTGATCTGGGCGCAACTGCTCACGGCCCGGCAGACCGGCCGCACCGTAGTCGGGCCGCTGGTGCGCCTGCCCACGCTTGGCGGACGCTGGGTGTTGCCGCAGTTGCAGTACTACCCGGCGCGTCAGGGCGCCCCGGCGTTCTGGATCGGCATCGGCGTCGAGCGCGACGCCCTCAACCGCCTGTGGGTCAGCCTCACCAACCGGGCGCGGACGCAGGACGCGCTGCGCAAGTCGGAGGCCTTTTTGCTGGTGCGGCAGGACGGCTATGTGCTGGCGCGCTGGCCCGATGTGCCGGCGTCGCGCTTCCAGGCGTTCTACACCCGGCCGCAGACCGGCGCGCTGATGCAATCGCTGCAGGCCCACCCTGACCGCAGCGAAATGCCGTTCAGCGGCGTGGTGCACTCGATCAACCAGGATCGCCTGGGCTACTGGATTCGCGTGCAGCCGCAGGCCTCCGACCTGACCGTGGCGGTGACCCTGCCCGCCAGCGAACTGACAGCGGCCTACTGGAGCTCCATCGTGCCCACCACCGTGGCGGCGCTGGCCCTGCTGTCTGTGCTGACCCTGGCCTACGCGCTGTTGCGGCTGCGCATCCGGGTGGAGGCGCAAGCGATCGACGCCCGGCACCAGACTCTGCTGTCGTACAACGAACACCTGCGCCAGCTGGCCGAGCACGACTACCTCACCAAGCTGCCCAACCGCCGCTACCTCATGGCGCAACTCGGCCGCCTGTGCGACGCCGCGCAGCGCGAGCACAGCCTGCGCTTTGCCGTGGGCATTCTCGATCTGGACGACTTCAAACGGGTCAACGACACCTACGGCCACGAGCAGGGCGACCTGTTCCTCAAGATCCTCGCCACCACGCTGCAGAACGTGCTGCGCGAGGACGACACCCTGGTGCGTCTGGGCGGCGACGAATTCGCCGTGATCCTGCACGGCATCGCCCAGGAGCGCGACGCCCTGACCGCCTGCCAGCGCCTGCTCGACCGGGCCCGCGCGCTGATCGCGCTCAACAACCAGAACGCCATCCAGGTGACGGCCAGCCTGGGACTGGCGATCTGGCCTGACGACGGCGCCGAGCCCGACGCCTTGCTGCGCCACGCCGACCAGGCCATGTACGCCGCCAAGCAGGCCGGCAAGAACCTGCTGCAGCGCTATCACCCCGAGATGGAGGCGCAGGCCCACGCCCGGCAGAATGCCTACGACCTGCTGGAGCAGGCCCTGAGCCAGCAGTGGCTCAGCCTGCACTACCAGCCCATTCTGTGCATCAGCGGCGCCGACGCCGGGCGCATCACCGGGGTCGAGGCGCTGCTGCGCGTGCAGCACCCCGAGCAGGGCCTGCTGGCGGCGCAGACCTTCATCAGCGCGCTGGACGCGCCGCACCTGGCCCGGCCCATCGGCCGCTGGGTGCTGCAGCAGGCCATGGGCCAAGCGCAGTACTGGAACGCACGCGGCCTGTCGCTGGGCATGATGATCAACATCAGCGCCGTGCACTTTCTCTCGCCCGACTGGCTGGCCGATCTGCAGGAGGCGCTCAACGCCCACCCCGGGCTGACACCGGCGCAGATCAAGATCGAGATCACCGAATCGGGGGCGCTGCGCGACCTGGAGGTGGCGGCGCGCGTCATGCAGCTCAGCACCAGCGCCGGGGTGCGCATCGCCCTCGACGACTTCGGCCAGGGCGAAACCACGCTGCGCTACCTGCAGCGCCTGCCCGCGCACACCATCAAGATCGACCAGAGCTTCGTGCGCGACATGATCGACGACCCGCACGACTATGCCATCGTCGTCGGCCTGCTCGACATGGCGTCGCTGCTGGGGCTGATCACCGTGGCCGAAGGCGTCGAGGCGGAGGGCGCCATGCAGTTGCTCGCCAGCATGGGCTGCACCCACGCCCAAGGCTACGGCATTGCCCGGCCCATGCCCGCCGAGGCCCTGCCCGACTGGCTGGCGCAGTGGAAACCCCCGGCACTGCCGCGGCCCATCATGCGCGTCATGCCCAACCTGCCGGAAATCCAGCGTCAACGCTTCTCGCGGCTGCTGGTCGCGGCGCAGGGTTCGGGCCGTTTTCCGCAGCACGTCACGCAGCGCGATGCCGAGCGCTACTGCCATCTCGGCCAGTGGCTCAACGGCACCGGCCAGTTCTTCTACGGCGCCGATCCGCGCTACGCCGACTTCCACCGGCGCCATACCCTGATTCACGAACTCGCCCGCCGCGCCCGCACCGCGGCCGACGCCGGCGATCACGCCCTGGCCATGCAGCTCATTCGTGATGCACAAGACGTCAACGATGCCTTGCTGCAAGACTTGCTGGCCCTGTCCACCGTCACCCCACCTGCCAATTGATCCGGCATGGAGCAGGATGAAGGGTGGATGGTCGGCGCGATGCAACAGCTTCTACCTCTGCCACTCTCCCCCTCCCGACCTCCCCCACAGGGCGGGGGAGGCATGTTCCCCCCTCAAGCAGACCATCAGCGGTCGACCCGCTGCTGTAACGCGGCCGGGTAGCGCTCGCCCACAATGGCAATGGCCTGCAGCGCCGTGTCAATGGCGGCAAGGTCTTGCGAGGACAGGCGCACGCTGGCCGCGCCGATGTTTTCTTCCAGGCGATGCAGCTTGGTCGTGCCCGGAATCGGCACGATCCACGGCTTCTGTGCCAGCAGCCAGGCTAGCGCGATCTGCGCCCGCGTCACGCCACGGTCGTTGGCAAGCTGTCCCAGCACCTCGACCAGCCCGGCATTCGCCGCGCGGTTTTCCTCGGAAAAGCGCGGCACGACGTTGCGGAAGTCGTTCGGGTCGAAGGTGGTATGGGCGTCGATCGCGCCGGTGAGAAAGCCCTTGCCCAACGGGCTGAACGGAACGAAGCCGATGCCCAGCTCCTCCAGCACCGGCAGCACGCTCTGCTCGGGCTCGCGCCACCACAGCGAATACTCGCTTTGCAGCGCGGCCACCGGCTGCACCGCGTGGGCGCGGCGGATGGTCTGCGCCCCTGCTTCGGACAGGCCGAAGTACCCAACCTTGCCCTCGCGGATCAACTCGCGGACCGTCCCGGCCACGTCTTCGATCGGCACGTTCGGATCGACGCGGTGCTGGTAGAACAGGTCGATGCGGTCGGTGTTCAGGCGCTTGAGCGCCGCCTCGGCCACGGCGCGGATGGAGGCGGGGCGGCTGTCCAGCCCCTTGCTCACCACGCCGTCGATGAAACCAAACTTGGTGGCGATGACCACTTGATCGCGGAATGGCGCGACCGCCTCGCCGACCAATTCCTCATTGGCAAACGGACCGTAGGCTTCGGCGCTGTCGAAGAAGGTCACGCCGCGTTCGAATGCCGCGCGGATCAGGCGAATGCCGTCGGCCTTCTCGACCGCCGGGCCCAGGCCGTAGCTCAGCCCCATACAGCCCAGGCCGATGGCCGAGACCTGCAGGCCGCTGTGGCCCAGTATGCGTGTTTGCATGATGGTGTCCTCGGTTTGCAGTGCGGTCAATGACCGGCGGGCTCGGTGCTGTAGGTCGTGTCGTCCACCTTCTCCATCCAGTCCGCCGTTTGGCCGTGCAGTTGCTCCTGAATGGCGATGTGGGTCATCGCCGTGGTCGGCGCGGCACCGTGCCAGTGCTTCACCCCGGGCGGAATGCTGACCACGTCGCCGGGGTGAATGACATGCACCGCTCCGCCCCATTGCTGCACCCTGCCGCAGCCTGCGGTGACCACCAGCGTCTGCCCCAACGGGTGGCTGTGCCAGTCGGTGCGGGCGCCGGGCTCGAAGGTGACGGCCGCACCCGAGGCCCGCGCCGGCTCGGGCGCGGCGAACAGCGGATCGACCCGCACCCGGCCGGTGAACCATTCGGCCGGACCTGGGCGAGATGCCTGCGAGCCGCCGCGCGCCACGCTCAGGGTCGGAGTCGGCGTCGGGGCTTGGGGAGTGGGATGTGTGCGTTGCATGATGTTCTCCTTCGCGGGGCTGTTGTCTGGACGCGTGCCTTGCGCGTGTGGCGCGTGCGCGTCAGACCTCCTGGCTGGTCGGGCGAAACAGGATTTCGTTGATGTCCACCTCTTCCGGCTGGCTGATGGCAAAGGCCACCAGCCGCGCGAAGGCCTCGGCGGGCAGGGCAATCTGGTAGAGCTTGCGCACTGCCGCGGCGATGTCGGGCTCGGTGATGCTGTCGGGCAGTTCGGTGGCCACCGCGCCGGGCGAGATCACCGTGGTGCGGATGTTGTAGGGCTTGACCTCCTGCCGCAGCCCCTCCGACAGCGCCAGCACCGCGTGCTTGGTTGCGGCGTACACCGCACTGCCCGGCCGCACCTTGTGCCCGGCAACCGACGACACACTGATGATGTGTCCGGACTTCTGCGCCTGCATTGTCGGCAGCACTGCGGCAATGCCGTAGAGCACGCCCTTGAGGTTGACGTCGATCATGCGGTCCCAGTCGGCGATCTTGCGGCGCTCCAGCAGCGAGTGCGGCATCAACCCGGCGTTGTTAAGCATCACATCGATGCGGCCGAAAGCCTGCAGCGCGGCGTCGGCCAGCGCCTGCACCTGCGGGGCGTCGGTCACATCGGTGGTGACAGCCAGGGCTTGCGCACCGCTGGCCTTCAGCTCGGCCGCCAGCGCTTCGATGCGTTCGGTACGCCGTGCGCCGAGCACCACGCGCGCACCCTGCGCGGCCAGCAGCCGCGCCGTGGCTTCGCCCAAGCCGCTGCTGGCGCCGGTGATGACGATGACTTTGTTGTCGATGGAGTTTTGCATGGTGTGTAGTCCTTGATGTTTCGATTTGCGCGGTGTGGCCGTCGAAGTCGCGCGGCAGTCCGGTATGAAGCCGTTACCCCGCCATCAGCGGCGACCGCAATCCGCGACGCCAGGCCCGGTGGCGGGCCTGCGTCATGCGATGGCCTTGAGTGACGCCATGTCGATGACAAAGCGGTACTTCACCGCACTGCGCTGCATGCGCTCGAAGGCAGTGTTGATGTCCTGGATGTTGATGGTCTCGATATCGGCGGTGATGCCGTGCCGACCGCAGAAATCCAGCATCTCCTGCGTCTCGGCGATGCCGCCGATCAGCGAACCCGCCACCGCCTTGCGGCCCAGCACCAGCGGCGCGGTGTTGAGCGCAGGCTCCAGCGGGCCGAGGTAACCGACCAGTACCAGGGTGCCGTCGGTGCTCAGCGTGGGGATGTAGGGGTTGACATCGTGCACATAGGGTACGGTGTCGAGGATGAGGTTGAACCGTCCGGCCTGAGCCTGCATCTGCACCGCGTCGGTGGACAGCACGATGTGGTCGGCCCCCAGCCGCCGCGCATCGGCCTCCTTGCCGGGCGAACGGGTGAACAGCGTGACCTCGGCGCCCAGGGCCTTGGCCAATTTGAGCGCCATGTGACCCAGGCCGCCCAGGCCGATGACGGCCACCCGGCTGCCTGCGCCCACCTGCCAGTGCCGCAGCGGCGACCAGGTGGTGATCCCCGCACACAGCAACGGCGCGGCGCCCGCCAGGTCCAGCCCGTCGGGCATGCGCAGCACGAAGTCTTGCGAGACGACGATGCGCTCGGAGTAACCCCCGTGCGTCGGCGTTCCGTCGTGCGGGTCGGTGCCGTTGTAGGTGTAGGTGGCCTGGTTTTCGCAGTATTGCTCCAGCCTCTTGGCGCAGGCCGCGCAGGCGCGGCAGGAATCGACCATGCAACCCACGCCGACCGCGTCACCCGGCTTGAAGCGCGTCACCGCCGCGCCCACTTCGGCCACGCGGCCGATGATCTCGTGCCCGGGCACCATGGGATAGACCGCGTTGCCCCAGTCGTTGCGGGCGTTGTGCAGATCGGAGTGGCACACCCCGCAGTGCAGGATGTCGATCGCCACATCGGTGGGCCGCAGACTGCGGCGGTCGAAGCGAAACAGCCCCAGCGGCTGCTGGGCGGAAAAAGCGGCATAGCCGCGGACGGTTACGGACATGGGAACCTCGTTTCGGGGAATGCCCAGACTTTAGGCGCCAGCCGCTCCGTTGATAAGGCAGGATAATCGGCATGAGCCTATGCGCGGCATTCATCAATGCCCTCTCCTGATTTCAATGATCTTCTGGCCTTCGTCGCAGTGGCGCGCGAGCAGAGCTTTACCCAAGCGGCCGTGCAACTCGGGGTCTCGCAATCTGCTCTGAGCCATCGCCTGCGGGCGCTGGAGACGCAGCTCGGGCTGCGGCTGCTCAACCGCACCACGCGCAGCGTCGCACCAACCGAGGCGGGAGAGCGCCTGCTGCGCACCCTGGCGCCGCGCTTCGAGGCCATCGAAGCCGAACTCGGCGCTCTGCGCGAGTTGCGCGACAAGCCCGCAGGACTCATCCGCATCACTGCTGCCGGGCATGCGGCGGACACCGTGCTGTGGCCCAAGCTCGGGCCGGTGCTGGCACAGTACCCGGAGCTGCAGGTGGAGGTCTACGTCGATTACGGCTTCACCGACATCGTCGCCCAGCGCTTCGACGCCGGGGTACGCATCGGCGAGAGCCTGGAGCAGGACATGGTCGCGGTGCGCATCGGTCCCGATCAGCGCATGGCCGTGGTGGCCACGCCGGACTATTTCGCCAACAGGCCGCCTCCGCGCCGCCCGCAGGACCTAGCGGCGCACAACTGCATCAACCTGCGCCTGCCCAGCGGCAAGCTGCTGCCCTGGGAGTTCGCGCGCGACGGTCGGCCCATCAAGGTGCAGGTGCAGGGGCAGTGGACCTTCAACGCCAGTGCGCCCATCCTGCGCGCGGCCCTGGCCGGGGCCGGGCTGGCCTATGTGCCGGAAGACCAGGCGTTGGAGTCCATCGCCGCAGGTCGTCTGCGCCGGGTGCTGCAGGCCTGGTGCCCGAGCTACCCGGGCTATCACCTGTATTACCCCAGCCGCCGCCAGGCGTCGCGGGCCCTGACCGTCGTGGTCGAGGCGCTGCGCTATCGCCCCCCTGCTGAGAGGGATTGAAGCGCTTGGGGCGCGCTGCCTACACTGGTTCGGCCCGTGGTGCTCCTGCCGCCACCGGGCCCCTCCCACCATGGCTCGTCCGCCCCACCCCTTGCACCTTCGTGCCGCGTGCCGCAGCCTGGCAGCGGCATGGGTGCCCTGGGCGTGGCGGGGGCTGCTGCTGTCGGTGCTGCTCGCTCTGCTGCCCAGCTCGACCCCCATGGCCTGGGCTGACACGCCCAACGCCGCCCCTCCGTTGGTGGTGCTGGTGCCGCAGGACTTGGTGCGTCAGAGTCTGCGGCCGTCGCTGCAAACCCTGCGCGAGACTGCGGTGCGGCTGGAACCGGCCGACGTCGCCGCGCGCACCGATGCCCAGTTCCAGACCGTGCGCGGCGGCAATCTGGGCCTGAGCGATCGCGCGCTGTGGGTGCGCATCCGCTTGTTCCGCAGCAGCCTGTCGCCCGAGCACCTGGTGCTGCAGCTCGGCCGCCCGGTGTGGCGCGAGGCCGACGCCTATCTGCTGCCCACCGATCTGACCCAAGCCGACAGCGAGCGCCCGGCCGGCATGGGCCAGCTCACGCCGCTGCACTCGCGCTTCAAAGCGTATGCGGTCAGCCCGCCCGAAGGCGCCAGCACCCTGCTGATCCGCGTGGCGCAATACGGCGCGCTCACCCCCGAGTTCCACCTGTGGAACGCCACGGCGTTTCGTCATCACGCCGTGGACGACGCCCTGCTGCAGGGCCTGTTCTACGGCATGATGATCGCCCTGCTAATCTACAACGCCTTCCTGTTCTTCAGCACGCACGACCGCGCCTACTTCGCCTACATCCTGTGGCAGTCGGCCACGCTGTTCTACATGCTCACGCTCTCGGGCATGGGGCAGCATCAGGTCTGGAGCGGCTCGGCGCAGTGGAACGGCATCGGCCTGATCGCCGGGCTGACGCTGATGTGCGCCGGTGGCCTGTACTTCATCCGTGCGTATCTGCTGCTGCCACGCCATGCCCCGCAGCTCGACCTGGCGCTGCAGATCATGCAGTGGCTGGCCATCACCCAGGCGATCACCGCGCTGCTGCCCAGCAGCGGCTGGATGCTGATCCCGGCCCAGCTCATCGCCGCGGCCACGCTGCTGCTCATCGCTCTGGCCGCGGCAGTGCGCTGGCGTCAGCGCTTCATTCCGGCCATGATCCTGCTGTTGAGTCTGGTGCCCCTCATCGTCGTCGGCTTCGCCAACATCGGCCGCACCCTGGGCTGGCTGCCCGAAACCTTTCTCACCGCCGACGCCCTGCAGTGGGTGTCGGTGCTGCTGGCACTGGTGCTCACCTACGGTCTGTCGGTGCGCATCGCCCAACTGCGCGAGCGCGCCAGCCGGCTGCAGGACATGCTGCTCAAAGACCCGCTGACCGGGCTGCTCAACCGCAATGGTCTGTTCGACGCCGGACAGCGCCAGCTCGACCGCACCCGCGACAGCCGCGCCTATGCCGCCGTGCTGTGGATCGACCTCGACGGCCTCAAGCGCATCAACGACCAGTTCGGCCACGCCGCGGGCGACGCGCTCATCCAGGCCACCGCGGCCCGACTGCGCGAAGCCTTCGGCCCCGACGCCGTGTGCGCCCGCCTCGGTGGCGACGAGTTCGCCGTGGTGCTGCCCAACCTGCCGGCGCCCCGGCTGGCCGAAGATCTGGCGCGTCACACCCTGGAGCGGCTGCGCGCGCCCTATGCCCTCTCCGGCCGCGAGTTTCGCGCCTCGGGCAGCATCGGCGTGGCGCTGTACCCGCAGCACGCGCAGTCGCTCGAAGACCTGCTGCGTCTGGCCGACGTTGCCATGTACCGCGCCAAGGCGCAGGGACGCGACACCCACGTGCTGTGGGAGCACGACATGGAGGCCGACGTGCAGACGTCGCTGTTCCAGTTCACCCGACCGGCGCGCACCTGAGCGCGGTACCCCTGCGCGGCGCAGGGCTGCACTGGACAAGCCCACGGCAGCTCCCGCACACTGCGCTCAAACAACAGGGAGACTTCGATGACGGCACAATCACGCATCTTGCGCCTCGCCTGCGCGACGGCTGCTCTGATGGGCGCGCTTGGCGCCCCTGCCGCCGGGGCGGCCGAGACCGATCCCTTCCACGGCGCCAACGTGGTCCAGGGCCAAAAGTTCTACACCGACCTGAAATGCGCCGCCTGCCACGCCGAGCGCATGATGGGTCAGGCCTCGGCCATGTACACCCGGGCCGATCGCAAGGTGCACAACCCCAAGCAACTGCTGGCCTTCACGCAGATGTGCGTGACGCAGCTCAACCACGACCTGTTCCCGGAAGAGGTCAAGGACATCGCTGCCTACCTGAATCAGACCTACTACAAGTTCAAGTGACCAGCGCGGTCAACGCGCGGCTGTCGACGCCGCCCCCGCCGGTGGCTGGGTGATGAGACCGATGCGGCTCAGCCCCGCCGCCTGCGCCGCGCCCATCACCCGCGCCACGTCGCCGTAGGGCACGGCGGTGTCGGCGCTCAGATGCACCTCGGTCTTGTCCGACTGCTTGGCCGCCGCGACAAAGCGCGCCGTGAGTTGTTGCAGGCTGATGGGCTGATCGGCCAGATACAGCTGCCCATCCTTGCGCAGCCCCACTTGCAGCACGGTGGGCGTCTGCTGCGCCGCCGGGGCATCGACCTTGGGCAGATCGAGCTTGAGGCTGCCGGTGAGCAACGGCGCAGTGATGATGAAAATCACCAGCAGCACCAGCATGACGTCGATCAGCGGCGTCATGTTGATGTCGCTCATCGCCTCGCCGTCGTCACCGGAGTCGAAACTGCCGAAGCTCATGCCGCGCGCCTCAGAGCACCGGGTTGGCCGCCAGCAAGCGCTGCAGGTCGTGGGCAAAGCCTTCGAGCGCAGCCTGCACGCGGCGGGCGCGCTTGCTCAGGGCGTTGTAGGCCAGCACCGCAGGGATGGCCACGGCCAGGCCGGCGGCGGTCATGATGAGGGTTTCACCCACCGGGCCCGCCACCTTGTCCACGCTGATCTGGCCGCTGGCGGCGATGGCGGTGAGGGCGTGGTAGATGCCCCAGACCGTGCCGAACAGGCCGACGAAGGGCGCGGTGCTGCCCACGCTGGCCAGCAGCACATGCCCGGACTGCAGCCGTCGCTGCGCTGCCTGCAGGGCGTCGCGCAGTTCGCGGGTGACGCGGTCGTCATGCGATTGCCAGCGGTGGGCGGTATCGGGCCGGGCCAGCTGCGCCGCGGTTTGGGCCATCAGGCTGGCCAAGCCGTCGGGGTCGGCCGCCTGCACTGCGGCGGCGGCCTGCAGCGCCGACGGTGCCCCCCAGTAAGCGGCGATGCCCGCCGGGACGCGGCGCACGGCGCGCGCCAGCAGGGCGGCCTTCCACAGAATGACGAACCAGCTCGCCACCGACATGGCCAGCAGCAGCAGGGCAACGAGATGGCTGAGGGCGTCGCCCTGCTGCCAGAACTGGGCCAGTCCCCCCATGCGTCGGGTCAGCCCTTGAAGCCCAGCACGTCCTGCATGTCGTACAGGCCTTGGGAGCGGCTGGCGAGAAAGCGCACGGCGCGCAGGCTGCCCTGGGCGTAGGTGGCGCGGCTGCTGGACTTGTGGGTGATTTCGATGCGCTCGCCGGTGCCAGCGAACAGCACGGTATGGTCGCCGACGATGTCGCCACCGCGCACGGTGGCAAAGCCGATGGTGGACGGATCGCGTTCGCCGGTGACGCCTTCGCGGCCGTAGACGGCGCACTGCTTGAGATCGCGCCCGAGGGCACCCGCGACCACTTCCCCCATTTTCAGCGCCGTGCCTGACGGCGCATCCACCTTGTGGCGGTGGTGGGCTTCGATGATTTCGATGTCGTAGCCCTGCGCCAGGGCGCGCGCCGCCTGCTCCAGCAGCTTGAACACCACGTTGACGCCGATGCTCATGTTGGGCGCCATGACGATGCCGATGCGCTGCGACGCGGCACGGATGCGGGCCAGCTGCGCGTCATCGAAGCCGGTGGTGCCGATCACCATGGCCACACCTGCGGCCTCGCACGCGGCCAGGTGGGCCATGGTGCCTTCGGGGCGGGTGAAGTCGATGAAAAAGCGGGCGTGCTGCAAGGCCGAGTACAGATCGGAGCGAATTTGCACGCCGGTGTGCACCCCGGCAAAGGCCCCGGCATCCTGGCCAAGGGCAGAACTGCCAGGCATGTCGAGCGCGGCGCTGACGCTGCAGTCGGGCGCGGCGAGCACGGCTTCGATGAGGGTGCGGCCCATACGGCCGCTGGCACCGGCGATGGCGATGCGCAGCGAATCAGTCGGCGAGGCGCTCATGGGCAATCGGGGGTCAGTTGCTGGCGGGGGCGGATGCGGCCGCAGGCGCGAGCGGCGCGGCCTGCTGCAACGCGGCAATGTCGGCAGGCGAGGCGTACACCGTGAGCTTGCTCGGCTGCGACGCTGCGGGCGCCGGCTTCTTGTTCGCGGCCAGGGTCTTTTCGGCGGCGGCGATTTCGGCCTGCAACTGCGCCTCGGTCAGCGACTTGGGCTTCTTGCCGCCGTCGCGCAGGGTGTTGATCTGGGCGACGAATTCCTGCTCGGACGGCAGCGGATCGCCGTCGGCGCGCACCATCTTGCCGTCCTTGTCGAAGGACACCGTGAAGCGCCGCACGATGGGCGCCTGATAGCCTTGCCGCAGGCTGAACACATACTCCCAGCGGTTCTGGTTGAACACGGTGTCGAGCAGCGGCGTGCCCATGATGGCCTGCACCTGCGCCTTGGTCATGCCGGGTTTGAGTTCGTCGGCCATTTCGCGCGAGACGAAGTTGCCCTGGATGACGTCGGCACGGTAGGGCTTGAACATGGCCGTCAGATCGTGCTGGGTGGACACGCTGCTGCAGCCCGCGAGCGCGGCAAACGGACCCAGAGCTGCTGCTGCCAGCGCCAGACGCACAGGGAAATGGAGACGAAAACCGGGGAAGAACCGCATCGGGAAACTCACGCTGCCAGCGTGGCCGGGGTCGTTTAACATCGGCGCATTCTACTGAAACAAGCCCTTGCCCCATGGCTCAGAGCAACGCACAAGGTTTGCGCAACACCGGCCTGAAGGTCACGCAGCCGCGCCTGCGCATTCTGGAAATTTTTCAGAAAGGCACGCAGCGTCACATGACGGCCGAGGACGTGTACCGCGTGCTGCTCGACGAGCAGCAGGACATCGGCCTAGCCACGGTGTACCGCGTGCTGACGCAGTTCGAGCAGGCCGGCATTCTGCTGCGCAGCAACTTCGAGTCGGGCAAGTCGGTGTTCGAGATCAATGAGGGCAAGCACCACGATCACCTGGTCTGCCTGGACTGCGGCCGGGTGGTGGAATTCTTCGACGCCGAAATCGAACGCCGCCAGAAAAAAATCGCCAGCGAGCACGGCTTCGAGCTGCAGGAGCATTCGCTGTCGCTGTACGCCAGCTGCGCCAAGAAGGCCGCGTGCCCGCATTACAACAAGGCCGACCACATGCCGCTGACTGCGCGCCCGCAGGGGCACGATGAGGCCAGCAAGTAAGAAGCTGCCTGCGGCGTTGCGCCCAAGCTAGTCGTCGCCGTCCTGCATCGCCTGGCGTTGGCGTTCCTGGAACTCGCGCAGGGTGTCGATGCCGCGCAGCTGCAGAATGGTGTTGCGCACCGCCGACTCCACCAGCACGCCCAGATGGCGTCCCGCCTCCACCGGAATCATCACCTTGCGGATGGGCACGCCCAGCACGTCTTCCTCCAGATTGCCCGCGGGCAGACGCTCGAACGTGCGATCGAGCACGTCGCGGCGAATGAGGTGGCAGATGAGCTTGAGCCGCATCTTGCGGCGCACTGCGGTCTCGCCGAAGATGGTCTTGATGTCGAGCAGGCCGATGCCGCGCACTTCCAGCAGGTTCTGCAGCAGCGGCGGGCAGCGCCCTTCGATGGTGTTCTGCGACACGCGCAGCAGATCGACGCAGTCGTCGGCGACTAGGCCGTGACCCCGGGTGATCAGGTCCAGCCCCAGCTCACTCTTGCCCAGACCCGACTCGCCCGTGATCAGCACGCCGAGACCGAGGATGTCCATGAACACGCCGTGTTGCGTGACGCGGTTGGCGAAGTGCTTGGACAGGTAGGCGCGCAGCACGTCGATGGTGAAGGCCGCGGTCTCGGCCGTACGAAACAGCGGCACCTGCGCGGCGTTGCACTCGTCGATCAGACAGGGCGGCGGCTCCTTGCCGTCGGCCAGCACCAGCGCCGGGGGCTCCAGACCGATGATGCGGCGAATGCGCCGCAGCCTGTCGTCCTGGTTGGACTGGTTCAGATAGTCCACCTCGCGCCAACCGAGGATTTGCACGCGAAACGGATGGATGTAGTTGAGGTAGCCGACAAGGTCGGCACCCGAGGTCGCGCCCTCGACGGCGGCCATGTCGAAACGGCGCTCAGGATTGCTCTGCCCGGCAATCCACTGCCACATGAGCTGCGCGGCATTGGCCTCGAACAGGCGCTCCGCGGCGAGGGTGGAGGCTTTCAAACCAAGGGGGCAACGGCCAAGCTCAAGCCGCTGTCTGCAGCGGAGCCCAGACGCTGATGCGGTGATGCAGCGCGGCGGCGTCGGTCTCGCGCAGGAGCTGCTCGCGCAACTCGGTGTCCGACAACATTTCGGCGATGGTGGACAACAGCTCCAGATGCTTGGCGTTGGCGCTCTCGGGCACCAGCAGCACCACCAGCAGCGACACCGGCAGGTTGTCGGGCGCCTCGAACGCAATGGGCTGATGCAGGCGGATGACCGCGGCGCTGGGCTGCTTCAAGCCCTTGATGCGGCCATGCGGAATGGCCACGCCCTGGCCCAGCCCGGTGGAGCCCAGACGCTCGCGGGCGAACAGGTTGTCGGTGATCAGCGCCCGGTTGAGACCCAGGTTGTTTTCGAACAGCAGTCCGGCATATTCGAACGCGCGCTTTTTGCTGCTGACATCGACGTCGAGCTGCACATGCGTCGGCGGCAGGATCTGGGCGAGACGATTCATGGGATCTGGCGAGGTCCAAGGAGGACAGCGAGTGTAAACGGGTTTTGCGGCAGTTCGCCGCGACCGAACTTCGCTGCGGCCGGGTGCGCAGCGGAGCACACCACGGCCGCAGCGCCGTGGTGTGTCGGAGCGATCAGCTCGGGAGGTGCTTACCCGCAGTGGCCTGGTGATCCCGCAGGCGATTCTTGTGCTCGACCACTTGGCGGTCGAGCTTGTCGACCAGGGTGTCGATGGCGGCATACAGATCCTCGTGCTGACTTTCGCAGAAGATCGACTTGCCCTTGACCATCAGATTGCATTCGGCGTGCTGGCGCTTTTCTTTTTCCTTGAGCTTTTCCACACTGAGTAGCACGTTGACATTCACCACTTGATCGAAGTGCCGCACCACGCGGTCGAGCTTGGATTCGACGTAAGTGCGCAGCGAGGGGGTGACATCCAAATGGTGGCCGCTGATGGTCAGATTCATAGTGAGGCTCCTGATTTCGGAAAGAAAGAAACAGCAGGGCGCGGGGCCTTGCCGGGTGCTGTCTGTGGTGTGGCGAACCTCCTGTCGTGCGCGCCTGGCGGGTGCCGCTGGCGCTTGTTGTGGTGGATTTGTCAGGGTCAGTGTGCTACTGCCCCCCCGCAAAATCAAGCCCTCACCGGACGCGGACGGCGGGTTTTTGCTGACATTCGCCAAAACGTGCAAAGGTTCACACGTCGCGTTCACACCTCGCGCCTTCGGCCGCGGTTTCGGCCGGGCAAAAAAATCGCCCCGGCCTTGCGGCGGGGCGAACGAAGGAGCAATCGAGCGCCGACCGGCGCGGGGCGTCAGCCGGGGATGCCGAGGTCGTGCAGGGGGATGGCCTGCAACATCCCGGCGTTGGTGCCTTCAAAAAAGGTATGGCCGACGATGACGCCGTTTTGCGGGCCGTAGCCACCCTGATGCGCGTTGTAGGTATGGAGCACGGCGCCGCTGGCGCGGTCCAGGGTCAGAATCGCACCCGATGCAGTGGGTTGAATCACCGCCTTGTCCGTGACCACCGGCGCCGCTTTCATGCCGACCTGCAACGGCTGCTGCCACAGCAGCTTGCCGGTCTTGGCATCGAGGGCGTATTCGGTATGCGTGACCGGGCTGCCGGTGTACACCACCCCGGCAACCACGGTGGGCACGGCGTCCTTGTTGCGCGGCGGGGTTTTGCCCACACCCAGCTCGGTGCTCCAGACGATCTTGCCGGTTTTCACATCGATGCCCAGTTCCTCGGACGCCGACTTGTGCTCGGCCTGTTGCGCGGCCGTGCGCGTTTCGATCTGGCCGATGGCCAGCCCGCTGCCGTCCATGGCCCAGGTGCCGTCGCCCGCGCTACTGGAGAACACGCCCGGCGGCGCCACCGACCACAGCAGGCGGCCCGTTGCCACATCGAGCCCATAGATCTTGCTCGGGTGCGTGCCGCCCATGACGAGAACGCCGCGCGACGGATCCAAGGTGGCCGACGACATGCTGACGAACGACCGGATGGGCGTTTTCCACAGCAGCTTGCCGGTCGCCGCATCCAGCGCATAGGCGTGGCCGTCCCCGTTGCCGAACAGCAGCTTGTCGCCATCGAGCGCTGGGGTGGGCATGTCCTCGCCCCGGGTCTTGTAAACCCAGACCTCGGCGCCGGTCTGCGCGTCGAGGGCGTACATCGCCGAAACCCCGTTGCCGCGGATCACCTGCGCCCCGGGCACACCGAACTGCTTGGCGTGGCTGTAGGCAAAGACCGAGTTGCCCGCGCCGATGAACACCAGCTTGCGGCCACCCACGGTGGCCACGATGGGCGTGCTCATCAACTGGTTGTAGGCGTTGAACTGCCAGAGCAGTTTGCCGCTCTGGGCGTCGATCGCATAGATGAAGCCGTTGTCATTGGTGGCATACACCCGCTGATCGACGACGGCCACGCCGATGGGAAAGCCCACGAGGTCGCGGATGATGGTGGGGTTGAGCACATCGGACTTGGCCGCGGCAGCCGCGCCGGGGACCTGCCACGTCCAGCTCACCGCCGGGAAGTCGGAAGGAACGACGGCGTTGTGCCCCGGATTCAGGGCATACATCGGCCACTCGGCAGGGGTGTTTGCGGCGTCGGCGGCGCTGGCGCAGGCCAGGCCGACGCAGGCGGCCAGCGCATAGCGGCGCAGCGACGGACGGCGGGGTTGGGTCTTGGTCGAAGGATGCATCTGTGTCTCCAGGGGGGTGGCGCCTTCAGGCGATGTAGCGATAACCCGCGTCTTCGAGTTCCACCAGGGTGGCGACCACGCCGGGGGTGAGCACCACGCCGGGAATGAGGTGGTTGGTGAATTCGGCCGCCATCTCGGCATGACTGCGCTTGTCGGGGTTGTTGCCGATGGCATGCAGGTGGCCGGTGAGTTCCCAGATGGCGTTGTGGCACGCCAGGAACACGGCGCCGCGCCGCTGCAGCACGGGAATGCAGTTGTCCGCCGGGGAGTACACGCCCTTGGCGTCTTCGATCTGCTTGGGGTTGGCGTCGGCGGCGGGTGGGGTCTTGATCCAGACATTGGTCTTGGCCTTGCCCTTGGTCAGGTTGCCCAGCTTGTACTTGGCCCATAGGGCGTCGTCGAACAAGGCCAGGTGCGCCGGGCCGTGCGTGGCCGAGACAGCGAGAAAGTCGGGGTGCTTGAACGACCAGATCTGCGCGTTCATGGCGTTGCGCATCAGGTTGAGCCAAGGGCCTTCGAGCTGGGTGTTGTCCCACGCCTGACGCGGCTTGCCGGCATACGCCAGCACCAGATCCAGGGCCTCGCTGTCCCACTCGTCGGGATGCTGGAGGATCATCTGCGTGGTCTTGAAGTCACGGCGGCGCGGAGCGGCGGCGAGCTTTT
The DNA here is from genome assembly GCA_021818065.1 of Pseudomonadota bacterium. Taxonomy (GTDB): domain Bacteria; phylum Pseudomonadota; class Gammaproteobacteria; order Burkholderiales; family Burkholderiaceae_C; genus Thiomonas. The sequence continues at coordinate 6,183 of JAKAFC010000005.1, read as the reverse complement.
GGCCGAGCTCGGCCAGGGTGCTGGCGCCTGCAGGCATCAGGCGCTCCTGCGCCGCGGCGGCCTGCGCGGCCCGGGTGCCCAGCGCCGTCAGCCCCAGGCTGGCGACGAGGGTGGATTGCAGCGCCCGGCGGCGCGACGAAAGGGAGGGGGTGGTGGATGACATGAACAACTCCTGAGGGGCGCATGACACGGCATGCGCGTTAACCCTGAACAGAATAGGAGCGCCACCCTTATAAAACAAACGGATAATTGCAATAAGATGAATCGAATCTATCGATTGATTTCAATGCGCCACCGACTTGGAAAACAGGTGGATCACCAGCACGCCGGCGAGGATCAGCCCCAGCCCGATGAGCGCCGGAAGATCCAGGGTCTGGCGATACACCACATAGCCGATGAGGGTGATGAGCACGATGCCCACGCCCGACCACACCGCATACGAAATGCTCATGGGTATGGTCTGCATGGTGCGTGACAGCAGGTAGAACGCCAGCGCATAGGCCACCACCACGACCAGCGAAGGCGCCAGCCGGGTGAAGCCAGCGGTGGCCTTGAGCGCGGTGGTGCCGATCACTTCGGCGAGGATGGCGCCAAACAGAAAAAACCAGGATTGCATCGCGCCAGCATAGCGGGCGTGCATGGCAGTGGACGCTGGCGGCGCAACCGCCGAACGGTTACAGCGTGCCGTGCTGGATGAGTTCGATCTTGTAGCCGTCGGGGTCTTGCACGAAGGCGATGATGGTGCTGCCCCCGGCCACCGGTCCGGCCTCGCGGGTGACACGGCCCCCGGCCGCCTTGATGCGCGCGCAGGCAGCCGCGGCGTCGTCCACGCCCAGCGCGATGTGGCCATAGGCGTTGCCCAGGTCGTAGTGATCCACCCCGTAGTTGTAGGTCAGTTCCAGCTCGGCCTGCGCCGGGTTGGGCTCGAAGCCCAGGAAGGCCAGGCTGTACTTCTGCTCGGGCCGGTCGGTGGTGCGCAGCAGCTTCATGCCGAGCACGCGGGTGTAGAAGTCGATGGAGCGCTGCATGTCGCCGACGCGCAGCATGGTGTGGAGAAAACGCATGGGAAATCCTCGGGGGGATGAAGGACGGGCTCGCCGAGCGGGGCCGAGCCGTCGCGGCAGCGGGCCGCAGAAGAAGTGTTTTGTACCACCGCCGCCGCCTGCCTGCTGGCGGCACCCTCAGGACCAGGGCGGCAGCGTGGCCTGCTTGAGCGATTGCCGCGCCTGCCGATAGTCGGGATATAGCGCGCCGACATGCGCCCAGAAACGCGGGCTGTGGTTCATCTCGCGCAGATGGGCGACTTCATGCGCCACCACATAGTCCACCAGTTGCGGGCTGAAGTGCAGCAGGCGCCAGTGCAGGCGGATGCTGCCGTCGCTCTTGGCGCTGCCCCACCGGGTGGCGGCGGCGCTGAGTTTGACGGCGGTGACACGCACCCCCAGCCGCGCGGCGAAGTGCGCAACCCGGGCGTTGAACAGCACCAGCGCCTGCCGCTGCAGCCAGGCGGCGACGCTGTCGCGCACCTGGTGCGCGCTGCTGTCGGGCGGTAGCGGCAGATGAAGCTCGCCGCGGGCCTCGTCCCACTGCAATTGCGTGGCGCCGCGCAAGCGCAGCGTGAGATGACGCCCGAGGTAGGGGATGCGGCCGCCGTCGGCCCAGTCGATGCGCGCATCCTGCAAGGCCTGCAGGCGCTGCGCGCGCTGCTGCAGCTTGCGCTGCACCCAGGCGGCGTGCTGCTGCAGAAACTGGGCGATGGCGGCAGCGCTGGCCAGACGCGGGGCCAGCAGGCTGACGCCGCGGTCGTCCACCCGCAGCGCCAGGGTGCGACGCGCGGCGCGGTGCAGCGTCCAGTCGAAACCGTGGGTGCCATCGTCGTAGCGCTGCGTCGCGCGGCTTGGCTCGGGCGTGGCAGTCGCCCGCGGCTTGGGAGGCTGAACCGCCCGAGGCGACGGCGCGGGCACCGCCTGCGGGGCCACAAGGGCGGGCTCCAGGGCGTCGAACAGCCCGAGTTGCGCACCTGGCCGCAGCGCGCCCCGCAGGGCCGATTCAGGGCTGGGCATGACCGTAAGCCTCGGGGTCGAGACGGCGCATCTCGGCCTCGATCCATTGCTCGACCTCGACCATCATCTCCGCCGGATGACGGCCCTGCGAGGCGATGGGTTTGCCGATGGAGACATCGACCACCCCGGGCGTCTTGATGAAAGCCTGCCGCGGCCAGCAGCGCGCCGAGGTCACGGCGATGGGCACGACCGGCGCACCGGTGGCGATGGCCAGGCGCGTGCCACCCGTCTTGTACACACCCTTCTCGCCCCGGGGGATGCGTGTGCCCTCGGGAAACATGATGATCCAGTTGCCCCGCTGCAGCATGCGCGCCCCTTGCTTTGCCACGCGGGAAAATGCCTCGGTGCGCTTGCTGCGGTCGATGTGCACCATGTCCAGCCGCCCCAGCGCCCAGCCGAAGAACGGCACATACAACAGCTCGCGCTTGAACACATAGCTCAAGGGCCGCGGCATGATCAGCGGAAAGGCCAGCGTTTCCCACGCCGACTGGTGCTTGGACAGCAGGATGGCGGGACCGTCGGGCAGGTTCTCCAGGCCGGTGATGCGGCTGCGAATGCCGCACAGCACCCGCGCGCCCCACACCGACAGATGCACCCAGCCCATGGTGAGGCGGTACAGCGGCGTGCCACGCAAAAACAGCGAGGCCGTGACCACGAGGATGGCATACGGCACCACCGTCACGATCAGCCAGATCATGTACAACAGCGAGCGGACAAAGCGCATGACGACGGGGCTCAGGCTTTGTCGGCCGCCGGTCTGGGCTGGGCCAGCAGCCAGTCGGCCACGGCCGCCAGATCGTCGTGCACCCGCGCTCCTTCCGGCAGCACACCCAGATCGGCGATGCGCTCCCCCTTGCCGGTGCGCACCAGATGCAGGCTGCAGCCCAGCGGCTGCGCCGCCTGCAGATCGCGCACCGTATCGCCCACCGAGGGCATCCCGTCGAGCGTGTCGAGCTCGTAGCGCCGGGCGATGTCCTGGAACAAGCCGGGCTTGGGCTTGCGGCAGGTGCAGTGGTCTTCCGGCGCGTGCGGGCAGAAGAACACGGCGTCGATACGCCCGCCCACCGCCGCCAGCGCCTTGTGCATCTTGCGGTGAATGGCGTTGAGCGTGGTCATGTCGAACAGACCGCGACCGATGCCCGACTGGTTGCTGGCCACCACCACATGCCAACCCTCGTGGTTCAGGCGGGCAATGGCTTCGAGGCTGCCCGGAATGGGAATCCACTCGTCGGGCGACTTGATGAAGTCGTCGCTGTCTTGGTTGATGACGCCGTCGCGGTCGAGGATGATGAGTTTCATGCCGTGATTGTCGTGCAGCTTCAGGCCGCCAGCCGCGAGAGGTCGGCGACCTGGTTCATCGCCGCCTGCAGACGCGCCAGCAAGGCCAGACGATTGGCACGCAACGCCGGATCGTCGGCGTTGACCATGACGCTGTCGAAGAAGGCATCGACCGGCGCCTTGAGCGCCGCCAGCGCACGCAGCGAGGCGGTGTAGTCGCCCGCCGCATAGAGCTGCTGCGCCTGCGGCGCCACCGTCTGCAACGCCTGCGCCAGCGCGATCTCGGCGGGCTCGATCAGACGCTCGGGGGCGTAGGCGCTGCCGTCATTGACGCCGTCTGATTTGCGCAGAATATTGCCCACCCGCTTGTTCGCCGCGGCCAGCGCGGGCGCTTCGGGCAGGGCCGAGAAGTCGCGCACCGCGGCGAGCCGCGCAGAGATCTGAGCAAGATGCTGCGGCCGCTGCGCCAGCACAGCGTCGACCTCCAGGGCGGTGGCTCCCTGTTCGCGCAGCATGTTGGCCAGGCGTTCGAAAAGAAAGCTCTGCACGTCGGCGCTGGGGTCGGAAAAGCCGTCGACCCCGTGGAACACCGGCACCGCTGCGGCCAGAAGCGACGACAGCGCGATGCCCTGAGCACGCTCCATGAGCATGCGCAAGATGCCCAGCGCATGACGGCGCAGGGCAAACGGGTCTTTGTCGCCCGTCGGACGCTCACCGATGCCGAACAGGCCGACCAGGGTTTCGGTCTTGTCGGCCAGCGCCAACGCGACGCCGACCTCACCGCGTGGCAGCGTGTCGCCCGAAAAGCGCGGCTTGTAATGATCTTCAATGGCCTCGGCGATGCGGGCATGCTCGCCATCATGCGTGGCGTAATAGCGCCCCATGATGCCCTGCAGCTCCGGAAACTCGCCGACCATGTCGGTGAGCAGGTCGGTCTTGGCCAGCAGCGCGGCACGCTCGGCCAGGGCGACATCGGCACCGGGGATTTGCGCAGCGATGCCACGCGCGAGCGCCTGCACCCGCCGCATGCGCTCGCCCTGCGACCCCAGCTTGGCGTGATACACCACCTTGTCCAACCCGGGCACGCGGCTTTCCAGGGTGCGCTTGCGGTCCTGGTTGAAGAAGAACTGGGCATCGGCCAAGCGCGGCCGCACCACACGCTCGTTGCCGGAAATCACCGCCCCCGGGTCGGCCGGGGTGATGTTGCTGACCACCAGAAAATGGTGCGTGAGCTTGCCCGCAGCGTCGAGCAGCGGGAAGTACTTCTGGTTGGCCTTCATGGTCAGGATCAGGCATTCCTGCGGCACGTCGAGGAAGGCCGGATCGAACTGGCACAGCAGCACGTTGGGGCGCTCGACCAGGGCGGTGACCTCATCGAGCAGCGCGGCGTCGTCGATCGGGCGCAGACCCGCACCGGCGCGTTGCGCCATGGCCTGCAGTTGCGCAGCGATGTCGGCGCGGCGGGCGTCGAAGCTGGCGATCACCGCGCCCTGCTGGCGCAGCGTGTCGGCGTAGGCGTCGGCATGCGGCAGCACGATCGGGTCGGCCACGGCTTCGAAGCGGTGGCCATGGGTCAGGCGCCCCGCCGTTAACCCCAGCACGGCGATGGGCACGACGTCGGCGCCGTGCAACGCCACCAACCCATGCGCCGGACGCACAAACTTCACCGTGGTCCAGCCGTCGGCCAGTTGGTAGGCCATGACCTTGGGGATGGGCAGCTTGGCGATGGCCTCGGCAAGCGCCTTCTGCAGGCCCTCGGCCAGGGCGATGCCGGGCGCCACGGTGTCGATGAACAGGGTCTCGGCCTTGCCTTCGCCCTCGCGCCGCAAGCGGGCGGCAGCGTCGGCCTCCAGGCCCAGGGCGGCGAGCTTTTTCGAGAGCGCCGGGGTGGGCTTACCCTCGGCATCCAGCCCCACAGCCACCGGCATGAGTTTCTGCGCCACGGCCTTGTCGCCCGCTTTGGCGACGACGGCGGTGATATGCGCGGCCAGGCGGCGCGGGCTGGCAAAAGGCGTGACCGCGGGATTGGCCGCGGCCAGGCCCTGTGCCTGCAGACTCGCGGCCAGGGTGCGGGCGAAGGATTCACCCAGCGCGGGCAGCGCCTTGGGCGGCAGTTCTTCGACAAAGAGTTCGACAAGCAGGTTCTGTGGATTCATGGCAGGCTTTGCGGGCCGCCGCGTGCGCGCCAACGGCGCGGGCACGGCGGCGTGCGGCGGACTTCAGGCGGCTTTCTTCTGGGCGAGCTGGGCGCAGACCTCGTCAGCCCAGGCCTTGGGCGCCAGCGGGAAACCCAGGCGCGCCCGGCTGTCGAGGTATTCCTGCGCCACGCCGCGCGCCAGGTTGCGGATGCGGCCGATGTAGGCGGCGCGCTCGGTGACGGAGATCGCGCCGCGGGCATCGAGCAGGTTGAAGCTGTGCGCGCACTTGAGCACTTGCTCGTAGGCCGGCAGCGCGAGTTGCGCGGCCATCAGCGCCTTGGCTTGCTTTTCGTGGGCGGCGAAGGCGGTGAGCAGGAAGTCCACGTCGCTGTGCTCGAAGTTGTAGGTGCTCTGCTCGACTTCGTTCTGGTGGAACACGTCGCCGTATTTGAGGAGCGTTTTTTTTCCGGCAACTTCGGTTTCAGTCCACACCAGGTCGTACACGCTCTGCACGCCCTGCAGGTACATGGCCAGGCGCTCCAGGCCGTAGGTGATCTCGCCCGTCAGCGGCTTGCAGTCGATGCCGCCCACCTGCTGAAAGTAGGTGAACTGCGTCACTTCCATGCCGTTGAGCCACACCTCCCAGCCCAGGCCCCAGGCGCCCAGGGTGGGGTTCTCCCAATCGTCCTCGACGAAACGCACGT
>JAKAFC010000128.1 GCA_021818065.1 Pseudomonadota bacterium | reverse complement strand
GCGGCGGGGTGACGAAGCGGCATCTGGCCTTCTCGGCTAGCCGCACCGCGCGCGCACGCGCCGCATCCAGCCGGTCGCGCACCTGCTGCGTGGTGCGCCGCAACTGCCCCTGCCCCAGCACATGCGCCAGCGCGCGTTCGGTGAGCGCAGGCGTGGTGAGTACGGCGAGTAATTTCTGATCGATCAGGCGCTCGACGATGCCCGGCGCCGCAGCGACGAAGCCCACGCGCCAGCCGGGCGCCAGAATCTTGGAAAAGCCGCTGAGGTAAATGGTGTGCTCCAACTGGTCGAGCACGCTCATGCGCGGACTGTTGGCATCGGCCAGCGCGGCGTAGACGTCGTCTTCCACCACTTGAAAGCCGTGGCGCTGCGCCAGTTGCAGCACGCGGTGCGCACTGGCCGCGCTCAAGCTCTGGCCCGTGGGGTTGTGCAGCACGCTGACGCAGATGAACAACCGCGGGGCATGGGCGCGGGCGAGTTGCTCGAGGGTGTCGAGGTCGGGGCCGTCGGCGCCGCGCGGAACGGGCAGCAGCTTGAGCCCATGGTGCGCCATCTGCGCGAACTGCATCGCCCAGCCGGGGCTCTCCACCAGCACGGCGTCGCCTGGGCGCGTGAGCGCGCGCAGCACCAGATCGAGCGCCTGCGAGGCACCGCTGGTGGTGACGATCTGCTGTGGCGGCACCTGCAACGCCAACCCCGCGAGTTGCCGCGACAGGGCTTCGCGCAACGCCGGATCACCGCCCGGATGGCCGTAGTGCAGCGACGCCTGCTCCAGCTCGCTGGCGCGGGCGATGCGTCGCAGCGCCGCGCCCAGCGCCGCGCTCTCCAGCCACGCCGCGGGCAACACCCCGGAGCCGGGCGCGCCACGCAACGCCATGGCCGCGCCCGCACCCATCTGATGAAACATGCCGCGCACCAGGGCGGTGGCGTGCGTCGGCGCCAGCATGGGCGCGGCGGCGTCCTGGGCGCCGCGCCGGACCTGGGCTGGCGAGTCCTCGACCGCGCGCACGAAGTAACCGCGCTGCGCCCGCGCCTCCACCAGGCCCAGGGCCTGCAGCCGGTCATAAGCCGCCACCACCGTCTGCGTGCTCAGACCATAACGCTTGGCGCAGTCGCGCACCGAGGGCAGGCGGCTTCCCGGCGGCAGCAAGCGGTTGCGAATGCGGCCGGCGAACTGCGCCGCAAGTTGCTCGGCAAGGGTCGTGGCGGCGTGGCGCTGCAGCGCGCCGGCCGCGGTGACTGTATTGCTCAAATCGTCCATACAGCGCGTTCGTTGTATTGCTTAAGTGTATTGGTAATGTATTGCATTGAATCCTAAGCTGCGAGCCATGTCCACATCCTCCACCGCCGCGCAAGCGCCCTTGTCGAATTCCGCACCAGGCAAGGCGCTGGCTCTGGGCCTGCTCGGCGTCGGCTTGTTCGCCCTGTCGCTGCCGATGACACGGTTGGCGGTCGGCGGGGCCAAGGCGCCGCAACTGTCACCCGAGTTCGTCGCACTCGGCCGCGCGGCGGTGGCGGGCGTGCTCGCCGCCATCGGGCTGGTGTGGCAGCGCGCGCCCTTTCCTGGCCGCCGTGACTGGGCGCTGCTGGTGGCGATGGCGGGTGGTGTGGTGTTCGGCTTCCCGCTGCTGACCTCCATCGCCCTGCGCGACGTCGATGCGGTGCATGCCTCGCTCATTCTGGCGCTGCTGCCGTTGTTCACCGCCGCCCTCGGCGCGCTACTGGCGCGCCAGCGCCCGTCCGCCGGGTTCTGGCTTTGCGCGCTGCTGGGGGCTGTCTTGGTCATGGCCTACGCCTTGCTGCACGGTTCGGCATCGCTGGCGCTCACGCTGCGCCGGGCCGATGGCCTGCTGGTGGGGGCCATGCTGTCGGCCGCGGCGGGTTATGCCTTGGGGGGCCACCTCACGCGGTCGCGGCCCGCAGGGCAGGTGATCGGCTGGGCACTGGTGCTCAGTCTGCCCGTCACCGTGCCAGCGGCGTGGTGGCTGCGTCCGGCAACAGCGGTGCAGCTCTCGGCTTGGGTCGGCTTCGGTTATGTGGCGCTGATGTCGATGTGGCTGGGCTTTCTCGCCTGGTACCGCGCCCTGGCCCTGGGCGGCACCGTGCGCATCTCGCAGTTGCAACTGCTGCAGCCGTTTCTGTCGATGCTGGCCGCAGCGGCCTTGCTCGGCGAACGGCTGGATGGCACCACCCTGACGTTCGCCGCCGCCGTGCTGGCGGTGGTGTTCGCCGCGCGACGCATGCCCGTGCGGGATGCGCCACGCCCCGCCCCTGACTCTCGGAGTTGATCCATGTCCCTCACCCTGTCGCAGCGCAGCGCGCACTACACCGTCTCCCCGATTCGCGAATTGCTCAAGCTCACCGAGCAGCCCGGCATGATCTCGCTGGCCGGTGGCCTGCCCGCGCCGCAAAGCTTTCCGGTGCAGGCCTTGCGCGCGGCCTGTCTCGACGTGCTCGACACCCAGGCGCAGGGGGCGCTGCAGTATGGCCCGAGCGAGGGTATCGCGCCGCTGCGCGCCTGGGTCGCGGCGCAGTTGCAGGCGCAGGGCGTTGCTGCCAAGGCCGACGAGGTGCTCATCACCAGCGGCTCGCAGCAGGGCCTGGACCTGGTGGGCCGGGTGCTCATCGACCCCGACAGCACGGTGCTGGTCGAGCGCCCGACCTACCTCGGCGCGCTGCAGGCCTTCGCACAATATGGCCCACGCTTTGCCGACCTGACTGACGATGCCGACGGCGCGCTGCCGACGCTGGACAACCCGGCGCATCGCGCCGCCCGCGTGGTCTATCTGCAACCCAACTTCCGCAATCCCACCGGGCAGACCATGCCCGCCGCGCGCCGCCAGCAATGGGCGCAGGCCCTGCGTGGCCGTTCCATCGCCCTGGTGGAAGACAACCCCTACGGCGAGTTGTGGTTTGACCAACCGCCGCCGCCACCGCTGAGCAGTCAGCTGCCGGGCCAGAGCATCCTGCTGGGCACCTTCTCCAAGATGCTGTCGCCCGGCTTGCGACTGGGCTATGTGCATGCGCCGCAGGAGGTGATCGCCAAACTGACCCTGGCACGCCAGGCTGCCGATCTGCAGACCTCCAGCCTGACACAGCGCCTGGTGCTCAAGGTGCTGGAGAGCGGCGTGCTCGAGGCGCAACTGCTCCGCATCCGCGACTTGTACCGCCGCCAGCGCGACGCCATGCTCGACGCCCTGCAACGCCATATGCCCGACGGCGTGCATTGGGCCGCGCCACAAGGCGGCATGTTCATCTGGCTGACGCTGCCGCCGAGCATGGATGCCACGGCCTTGCTGCCCCTGGCGCTGGCGCGCAAGGTGGCCTATGTGCCGGGAACCGCGTTCTACGCCGCGGGCGCGGCGCCGCGCAACACCCTGCGCCTGTCGTATGCCACCGCCACGCCAAAGCAGATCGACACCGCCATCGCCCAGCTCGGCGCGGTCGTTGCCGCCGCACGCGCTGACCACCCCGCAGAACGGTCCGCCACGACCGCGTGATGGCCCAGGCCGCGTCGCGCGATCGGGCAACCCGCGGCTACTGAAACGACAAACCCGCCAGCGGCGGGTTTGTGCGCAGGCCAAGTGCCGTCAGAGTTCCTCGCGGAACGCATCGTGGCAAGACTTGCAGGTCTTGGCGGTTTCGCCGAACACCACCTTGATCTCGTCGAGCTTGCCGGTCTTGGCTGCCGCCACCAGCTTGGGCGTCATCTGCTGCAGCTTGTCGGCGTCGGCCTTGAACTTGTCCATCTCTTTCCAGATGGCCGGCTTGGCGTGCGAGTCGGGCAGGTCGGTGCCCGGGCCGAAGGCCTGCCACGGCAGATTCGACATGAAGGCCACGATCTCGGCGTTCTGCAACGCCGCCTTGGCGTCGAACGGCGCCTTGCCCTGCACCATGGCGCCGATGCGGCCAAAGCTGGCCGCCATGACGACGAACGCCGACTGGCGGTACTTCACCGCATCCTGCGGCTTGGCGAACTGGGCATAGGCAGGCGCTGCGGCCAGCAGGCCGCAGGCAAGCGCGGCGGCAAGCAGTTTTTTGGAAACAAACGCGGTACGGGTCATTGACGATCTCCTGGCTGAAGGACGCAAAAGGACGGGGCCAAATGGCGCGTCGAGTGTAAGCAAAAGCGTCGCGCGCTGCCGACCTGACATATTGCGCCGGCAGCGTTGCGTCTCGGCCTGAAAACAACGTCGCCGCGCCAAAAATGCGGTGCGTCGGTCGGTCGACTGCGCACTCGGCTTACTATGCGGCTCATTGAGCACGATCTTCCGGCCCGAGGGCGCCGATCGGGGCGCAGACAGGCGGGTCTGGGCGGATTCGATAAGCTCAATCGTTTTGCGGGCGGGGCGTCCTGCCCGCAAGGCGTGACAACGGACCTTCCGCGCGGTAGGCCGCAGCCGCTTCGGCGCTGTGGCACCGCTGTGGATCACACGCTCAACCTCTCGGAGTGCACTGAATATGGCCACTGCAAAACCCGCGGCAAAAAAAGCCACCGCCGCCAAAACCACCCGTCAACCCAGCGCGGCGTTCATGAAGCCGCTGACCCCTTCGGCGCATCTGGCGGCCGTGGTGGGCACGGCGCCGCTGCCGCGCACCGAAGTGGTGAAGAAGCTGTGGGAGTACATCAAGAAGCACAAGTTGCAGGATGCCGCCAACAAGCGCATGATTAATGCCGACGCCAAGCTCAAGCCGATTTTCGGCAAGGATCAGGTCAGCATGTTCGAGATGACCAAGCTGGTTGGCGCCCATCTGAAATAAAGCGCTGCCCGGTGCGGTCGGACGCGGCGCGCGGCTGCACCGCCGCTGCCTCCACCAACAAGCCCGGCCCCGCCGGGCTTTTTTTTGCCTCAACCTCTTGCCTGAACCGTTGCATGCTTCCACACCGCCCTGCCGTCGTCGTCCTACGCCTGCGTGCACTGCTCGGCGCCGCCCTGCTGTGCGCCGTCTGGTCGCTGCCCGTTCAGGCGCGGCAAACGCCGGAGTTGGCGCTGCCCGCCCAGGCCACAGTTTCCAGTGCCTTCTCGCCCTCCGGCGACGCGCTGGCCCTGGTGTTGCAGGCCATCGGTCAGGCGCACAACAGCATCCATGTCGCCGCCTATCTGCTGACTTCGTCCGAGGTGGCTCGCGCGCTGGTGGCGGCGAAAAAGCGCGGCGTGGACGTGCAGGTGCTGCTGGACCGGAAGGGCAACCTCGACGAGGACGCGCGCTACGCCCGCCATGCCCTGGGCATTCTGGTGAACGCGGGTATTGCCGTGCGCAGCATCGACATCTACCCCATCTTCCACGACAAGTACATGGTGATCGACCGCCGCACGGTGCAGACCGGCAGCTTCAACTACACCTACTCCGCCGCGCACCGCAACGCCGAGAACGTGCTGGTGGTGTGGAACGCGCCACAACTCGCCGCGCGCTACCTCGACGACTGGCAGCGCAACTGGGCGCTCGGCCAGCCGGTGCGTCTGGGGTACTGAGGCCACCGCGGCCTGTTCACCGAGCGGTTATTGCCGCGTTGCTTGCAGGGTGGGCACGGTCCGACGGCGGCGCGGCCTAAAATTGAGCATTCACTGGTTGTCGCCGTTCCTGTCGTCCCGCCATGAAATCCCTGTCCACATCGCTCATTGCCGTCGTCGTTGTCGCCGTGCTGGCCATCGGCGGCTATCTCGGCTGGTCGGCCTTGGAGCAAAAACCCATGGCACCCGATGCCAGCTTCAGCCTGATCGACGGCAAGACGGTCGATCTGTCGTCCTATCGCGGCAAAGTGGTGATGGTGAACTTCTGGGCCACCAGCTGCACCACCTGCGTGGGCGAGATGCCCGAACTGGTGAAAACCTACGATCAGCTCAATCCCAAGGGTTTCGATCTGGTCGCCGTGGCCATGAGCTACGACAACCCGGACTTCGTGCGCAACTTCGTGCAGCAGCGCCAGCTGCCGTTCACCGTGGCGTTCGACGCCAGCGGGCAAACGGCCAAGGCGTTCAAGGACGTGCGCCTCACCCCCACCAGCTTTGTCATCGACAAGTCGGGGCACATCGTCAAGCAGTACGTCGGTGCGCCCAATCCGGCGGAGCTGCAGCAGTTGCTCGACCGCCTGCTGGCACAAAAGGCCTGAGCCGCTGGCGCCGCGGAGTTCAGACGGTTTCCTGGCCGTCGGACGCGTGGCGAAAGTGCTGTTTGAGGTAATCCAGCCAGAGCCGCAGCCGTAGCGGCTGATGCTTGCGCTGGGTGAACACGGCATAGATGCCGTTGGGCGGCGCGGCGAAGTCTTCGAGGATGGCGGTGAGCTTGCCGTCGAGCAGGCTGGGGCCGACCTCCCAATACGAGCGCCAGGCGATGCCGCGCCCCTCCAGACACCATGCATGCAGCACCGCGCCGTCGGTGCAGTCCATGCGGCCGCCCACGCGCACATGCACGACCTCGCCGGCAACCTGGAACATCCAGCCGCGCGGCTGGCTGCTCACCGAGGAGTAGGCCAGACAGTTGTGCCGCACCAGATCGGCCGGTGTGCTCGGCGCGCCATGCTGCCGCAGGTAGGCGGGCGCCGCCACGCAGACGCGGCGGTTGTCGGCCAGGCGCAGACTGACCAGCGAGGAGTCGGCCAGATCGCCCACGCGCACGGCACAGTCGTAACCCTCGTTGACCAGATCGACCAGACGATCGGTGAGGTCGAGCGACAGCGTCACCTCGGGGTGCAGATCGAGAAACCCCGGAATCAGTGGCGCGACGTGGCGGCGCCCGAACCCGGCCGGGGCGGTGATGCGCAGATGGCCGCTGGCCTTCACGCCGCCGGCGCTGACGCTGGCCTCGGCATTCTGCAGCTCGGCCAGAAGACGCTGACAGTCCTCCAGAAAGGCGCTGCCCTCGTCCGTCAGACTGATGCGGCGTGTGGTGCGCAGCAGCAGCTTGACCCCTAGGCGCGCCTCCAGGGCGTCGATGCGGCGGCCGATGATGGCGGGCGCCACCCCCTCGGCATGGGCCGCGGCGGTGAGGCTGCCCTTGGTCGCCACGGCGACAAAGGTCTCCATCTGTTTGAGTTTGTCCATTGCGGCGACGATTGGGTCTGGAAAAGTCATGAATCTAGCGCATGCGGCAGGGGCATCGCCCGCCCGCATGCTGCAATGCCGCAAGCGTGACCGTAGCGCGACGCCGCATCCGAGCCGTGGGGGCTCGCGGCGTGGCGCTGTCAAAACATTGCGGTGCAGCATAAACTGCAGGCATCCCAAAAAGATGGGCGTCCTGTCGCGCGCCGCGCCACCCGCAGCGAGGCGCAGGACGCAAGCCCTCATTCACAACCATCCACGGAGATCGCCCCATGACCACCGCCAACGCCCCGCAGGGCGTGCAACTCACCGCCCCGCTGCAACCCGGCTTCGACCGCATCCTCACCCCCGACGCCCTGGCCTTCGTCGCCACCCTGCACCGCGCCTTCGAACCCCGCCGCCAGGAGCTGCTCGCCGCCCGCCAAGCGCGCACCGCCCGGCTCGACGCCGGGGAAAAGCCCGACTTTCTTGCCGAAACCCGCAGCATCCGCGAGGGCAGCTGGCGCATCGCCCCGCTGCCCGCGGCGTTGCAGCGGCGGCGGGTGGAGATCACCGGCCCGGTCGATCGCAAGATGATCATCAACGCCCTCAATTCCGGCGCCGACAGCTACATGGCCGACTTCGAGGACGCCAACACGCCGAACTGGGACAACCAGATTCAGGGCCAGATCAACCTGTTCGACGCCATCCGCCGCACCATTCGCCTGGAGCAAAACGGCAAGACCTACGCGCTCAACGACACCG
>JAKAFC010000127.1 GCA_021818065.1 Pseudomonadota bacterium | reverse complement strand
CGGGTTGACCTCCAGCAGGAAAATGCGGTCCTCGCCATCCTGCTGCTGGATGGCGAACTGCACGTTCATCAGACCGACGACCTGCAGCCCATGCGCCAGCTTGACGGTCTGTTCCTTGATGCGCGCCACCGTGGCGGCCGAGAGCGAATACGGCGGTAGCGAACAGGCCGAGTCGCCGCTGTGCACGCCAGCCTGCTCGATGTGCTCCATGACGCCGCCAATGAACACCTGGGTGCCGTCGCAGATGGCGTCGACATCGCACTCGATGGCGTCATTCAAAAAGCGATCGAGCAGCACCGGTGAATCGTGGCTGACCTTGACCGCCTCGCGCATGTAGCGCTCGAGGTCGCGCTGTTCGTGCACGATTTCCATGGCGCGGCCGCCCAGCACATAGCTCGGCCGCACCACCAGCGGGTAGCCAATTTCTTCGGCCCGGGTCAGTGCTTCGGCTTCCGAGCGCGCCGTGCGGTTGGGCGGCTGCAGCAGGCCGAGTTGCTCGACCAGATGCTGGAAGCGCTCGCGGTCTTCGGCCATGTCGATCCTGTCGGGGCTGGTGCCGATGATGGGCACGCCGTTGGCCTCCAGATCGAGCGCGAGCTTGAGCGGCGTCTGCCCGCCGTATTGCACGATCACCCCGGCGGGCTTTTCCTTGTCGACGATTTCCAGCACGTCTTCCAGGGTGAGGGGCTCGAAGTACAGGCGGTCGGAGGTGTCGTAGTCGGTGGACACGGTCTCCGGATTGCAGTTCACCATGATGGTTTCATAACCGTCGGCCCGCATGGCAAGCGCCGCATGCACACAGCAGTAGTCGAATTCGATACCCTGGCCGATGCGGTTCGGCCCGCCGCCCAGCACCATGATCTTCTTGCGATCGGTGGGCAGTGCCTCGCACTCCTCGTCGTAGGTGGAATAGAGGTAAGCCGTTTCGGTGCTGAACTCGGCGGCGCAGGTGTCCACGCGCTTGAACACCGGGCGCACCTGCAAGGCGCGGCGCCGCTCGCGCACGGCGGTCTCTGTGGTGCGCAGCAATTTGGCCAGACGCCGGTCGGAAAAGCCCTTCTGCTTCAGCGCGTAGAGCCGCTCGCGGTCGAGCATCTCCAGGGTGTGGTTCCGCTCCAGCTCCAATTCAGTGTGCACGATGTCCTGGATCTGCGCCAGGAACCACGGGTCGATGCGGGTGAGCTGATGGACTTCGTCCAGGCTCATGCCCTGGGCGAAGGCGTCGCCCACATACCAGATGCGCTCGGGGCCAGGCTCGCCCAGTTCCTTCTCCAGCACCTCGCGGTCCTGGGTTTTTTCGTTCATGCCGTCGACGCCGACTTCCAGCCCGCGCAGCGCCTTCTGGAAACTCTCCTGGAAGGTGCGGCCCATGGCCATGACCTCGCCCACCGATTTCATCTGCGTGGTCAGCCGCGAATCCGCCTGGGGGAATTTCTCGAAGGCGAAGCGCGGCACCTTGGTCACCACGTAGTCGATGGTCGGCTCGAACGAGGCCGGCGTGACGCCGCCGGTGATGTCGTTGCGCAACTCATCCAGGGTGTAGCCCACGGCCAGCTTGGCGGCGATCTTGGCGATGGGAAAGCCGGTGGCCTTGGACGCCAGCGCCGAGGAGCGGCTCACCCGCGGGTTCATCTCGATGACGATCAGGCGGCCATCCTTGGGGTTGACGGCGAACTGCACGTTCGAGCCACCGGTATCGACCCCAATCTCGCGCAGCACCGCGATGCTGGCGTTGCGCATGAGTTGATACTCTTTGTCGGTCAGGGTCTGCGCCGGAGCGACGGTGATGGAATCGCCGGTGTGCACTCCCATCGGGTCGAGGTTCTCGATGGAGCAGACGATGATGCAGTTGTCGGCGCTGTCGCGCACCACTTCCATCTCGAATTCTTTCCAGCCGATCAGCGACTCCTCGATCAGCAACTCGCTGGTCGGCGAGGCTTCAAGGCCGCGCTTGCAGATGATCTCGAATTCTTCCGGGTTGTAGGCAATACCGCCGCCGGTGCCGCCCAGCGTGAAGCTGGGACGGATGATGACCGGAAAGCCGATGGACTTCTGCACCCCCCAGGCTTCGTCGAGGGTGTGGGCAATGCCGGAGCGCGCCGAGCCCAGGCCGATGCGGGTCATGGCCTGCTTGAACTTCTGCCGGTCTTCGGCCATGTCGATGGCCGCGGGCTTGGCGCCGATCAGCTCCACGCCGTATTTGTCGAGCACGCCGTTGTGATGCAGGTCGAGGGCGCAGTTCAACGCAGTCTGCCCGCCCATGGTCGGCAGGATGGCGTCGGGCCGCTCCTTGTCGATGATGGTCTCCACCACCTGCCAGGTGATGGGTTCGATGTAGGTGACATCCGCCGTTTCCGGGTCGGTCATGATGGTCGCCGGGTTGCTGTTGACCAGGATGACCTTGTAGCCCTCTTCGCGCAGCGCCTTGCAGGCCTGGGCCCCGGAGTAGTCGAACTCGCAGGCCTGGCCGATGACGATGGGGCCTGCGCCGATGATGAGGATGCTCTTGATGTCGCTGCGCTTGGGCATGGGCGAGTCTCTTTATGCGGTGAAAGACGAAAGATCAGTGGGTTCTTGCGGTAGCCGCCAGCGCCAGCTTGACACCGAAGCCGAAAAAGCCGGTCCCGGTCACGCCCATGGTCAGCGCCGAGAGTCGCCGTCTGCGGCGAAAGGCATCGGCCACGCGCACACCGCCGAAGATCAGCACCGAGAGGTAGAGCAGGCTGAAGCTCTGCACGATGGCGCCAAGAATGGCGAAGGACAGCGCCGGATGCGGGTAATGCGGATCGACGAACTGGATGAAAAAAGAGACGAAGAACAGAATCGCCTTGGGGTTGAGCAGACTGATGAACAGCGCCTTGCGAAACGGGTTGTCGAGGCGCTTGCCCCCATGGTCCGGATGCGGATGGGGCTGCGGCGCCTGCGCGTGCAAGCCGGTGTCGGGCGTACGCCAACGGGTCCATGCGGCGCGCAGCATGTTGATGCCCAACCACCCCAGATACAGCGCCCCGGCGGCCTGCACCAGGTGGTAGATGGTGAGGTTGGTTTCGAGCAGCGAGGCGGCACCGGCCGCAGCCAGCACCATGAGCACTGTGTCGCCGAGGAACACACCGAGTGCGCCGCGATAGCCTGCCCGCACCCCACGTTGCGCCGCCACGCTTAGCACATACAACGAGTTCGGCCCGGGCAGCAGCACAATGAAAATCACCCCGAGCACATACGTCCACACATTGATGACACCAAACATCGGGCAACTCCGCCTCAGGCCCGGTCCATCATGCCGACGAAACGATCGAACAGATAACCGATGTCGTGCGGCCCTGGGCTGGCCTCCGGATGGCCCTGGAAGCAGAACGCCGGCTTGTCCTTCCACGCCAGCCCCTGCAAGGTGCCGTCGAACAACGACACATGGGTGGTGCGCACGCTGTCGGGCAGACTGGCGGCATCGACGGCGAAGCCGTGGTTCTGGCTGGTGATGGACACGCGGCCGCTGTCCAGGTCTTTGACCGGATGGTTGGCGCCGTGATGGCCGAACTTCATCTTGAAACTCTTGCCACCTGCGGCCAGCCCCATGATCTGATGCCCCAGACAGATGCCGAAGGTGGGCATGGACGCGGCAATGAGCGTCTGCGTGGCGGCAATGGCGTAGTCACACGGCTCGGGGTCCCCAGGGCCGTTGGACAGGAACACGCCGTCGGGCCGCAGGGCGAGCACCTCGGCGGCCGGCGTCTGCGCCGGAACCACGGTGATACGGCAGCCGCGCGCCGCCAGCAACCGCAGAATGTTGTACTTCACGCCGAAGTCGTAAGCCACCACATGGCGGCTGGGCGTGCTCATCTGACCATAGCCCTGCACCAGCGACCAGTCGGTCTGCGTCCATTCGTACGGCGTCGCGGTGGACACCACACGGGCCAGATCCATGCCGGCCAGACCGGCAAAGCCGCGTGCGGCATCCCGTGCGCGCTGCATCACGGCCTCGGTGAGTTCCTCGCCGGCTTGCAGCGCCACGATGCAGCCGCTCTGCGCACCGTTGCTGCGCAGATGCCGGGTCAGGCGGCGGGTGTCGATGCCGGCGATAGCCACAGTGCCATGCGCCCGCAGATAAGCGTCCAGCGACTGCTCGCTACGAAAGTTGGAACGCAGCGCCGGGAGGTCCTTGATGATGAGCCCGGCGGCATGAACCTTGGCGGCCTCCACGTCCTGGGCATTGGTGCCGACGTTGCCGATGTGGGGATAGGTCAGTGTGACGATCTGGCGGCAGTAGCTCGGATCGGTCAGGATTTCCTGGTAGCCGGTGATGGCCGTGTTGAACACCACCTCACCCACCGTCTGCCCGCTCGCGCCTACGGAGAGTCCGCGAAAAATCGAGCCGTCGGCGAGGACCAGGACGGCTTTGGGCAGCGAGGACAGCATGAGATTTCTCCGGTGGGCGCCCGGTTATTGGAATGGATCGTCGGCCCTGCCGGTCGATCTGGGGCGTCGTCCGTGGCGTCGGCGTTTACAGCCCACAGGGTTTGGAACCCCGGTAGCTCGTAGCCCGTTTGCCCGTCCGTCGCACCCCTTGGGAGTCGCCGCGGTGCGGACGACGCTTCAGGCGCACAGAATTTGTCAGATTATATTCACGCCGTCCGCCGCGATGAACACGCTCTCCGTCCCTCACCACCCTTCCCGCCCGTTTCCGCTGCTTGCCTTGGCAATGGCCGTGCTGCTCGCGCACCTCGGCGTGCTGGCCTGGCTGCTGTTCACACCAGCGGCGCAGCCGAACAAGCCGGAGCAACACCTGGAATGGGTCACGCTGCAGAAGCAGCCGCAAGTGGCTGCTGCCGCGCCCAAACCGCCCGCGCCGGCGCCCGTGGCCACGCCTAGTCCGGCGCGCGCCCCCGCGCGGCAACCGGCACGCGCCAAGACCGAGCCGCAGCATGCACCGGCGCAGCGAGCCCCCGTCCTCAGCCCGGCCCCCAAGGCAGAACATCACGCCTCTGCCCAACCGCCGACGCCCGCCTTGGCCGAGGCGGTCAAACCGGACCTCGCGCCCGCTGCCTCACCCACGTCCCACCCCGCGGAGCCTGCGGCCACGCCAGGAGCACCCCGGCCCTCGCCGAGCGCCTCGTCCGCGGGCGGCGCGGCACCAGCGCCACCCGTGGTGGAAACCGCCGCGTCGTATCAGGCCGAGTATCTGGACAATCCGCCCCCCACCTACCCGCAGCTGTCGCGTCAGTTGGGGGAGGAAGGCACGGTGCTGCTCAAGGTCCAGGTCGGCTCCGACGGGCGACCGCTGCAGATCAAGCTGCTGTCGTCGAGCGGGTTCTCCCGGCTCGATGCCTCGGCCGAGGCCACCGTGGCGCAATGGCGCTTCGTCGCCGCCACGCGCAACGGCCACTCGGTGAGCGCGTGGGTCTTGGTGCCCATCAAATTCCGCATTCTGCATTGACATAGGGCCTCGGCCCGCACCAAGCGCGTGAACAGGCCCTAGGCAAGCGCCCGGCGCAACAGCGTGTCGAAATCCGTCGTCTGCGGCAGCGTGCCGAAACCGCCGCCCCATGCGCCGCCCAGCCGCGAGGCGCAAAACGCCTGCGCCACGGCTTCGGGTGCCTGCTGCAGCAGCAACGCCGCCTGCACCGCCAGCACGATGGCGTGGGTGAGTGCGCGGGCCTCGGCAGGCGCGGCATCACCGCGGCGCAGCGTGGCGCCCAGGCGCTGCACATGGGCATCGAAGTGGGCATTGCGACCCTGCGCTGGGGCCAGGTCGGCCATCAGCGCCTCGGCGGTACGCGGGGTCTTGCCCAGGGCGCGCAGCACGTCCAGGGCCATCACATTGCCCGAGCCTTCCCAGATGGAATTCACCGGCATCTCGCGGTAGATGCGCGCCTGCACATCGTCTTCGACATAGCCGTTGCCACCCAGCACTTCCATGGCTTCGGCAGCCAACTCAGCCCCGCGCTTGCAGATGCGGAACTTCGCTGCCGGCGTCAGCAGGCGCCGCAGCAGCGTCTGCGCCTCGTCGTGCTGGGCGTCGAACGCCTGAGCCAAGCGCAGGGCCAGGGCGATGGCCGCCTCCACCTCCAGCGCCATGTCGGCGAGCACGTTGCGCATCATGGGCTGGTCGATGAGCGCGGCGCCGAAGGCCTGGCGATGCCGCGCATAGTGCACGGCCTGGCTGAGCGCCTGGCGCATCAGTCCTGTCGTGCCCAGCACGCAGTCGAGCCGGGTGTAGGTGCCCATTTCCAGGATGGTGGGGATGCCGCGTCCCTCCTCGCCGAGCAGATGCCCCCAGGCGGCCTGAAACTCGACTTCGGACGAGGCGTTGGAGCGGTTGCCCAACTTGTCCTTGAGTCGTTGGATCAGCACCGGATTCTTGCTGCCATCGGGCGCCCAACGCGGCACATAAAAGCAGCTCAGACCGCCCGGCGCCTGCGCCAACACCAGGTGTGCGTCGCACTGCGGGGCGGAGAAGAACCACTTGTGCCCGGTCAGCCGGTAGCCATCAGCGCCGTCGGGCTCGGCCCGGGTGGTGTTGGTGCGCAAATCCGAGCCGCCCTGTTTCTCGGTCATGCCCATGCCGATCAGGCCGCCACGCTTTTGCGCCAGCGGCAGGTCGCGCGGGTCGTAGGCCGGGCGCAGCAGCGCCGGCAGCACCTCGCGCGCCAGCCAGGCATCACGAGCCAGCGCTGGAATGGCGCCATAGGTCATGGTGGTGGGGCACATCGATCCCGCTTCGATCTGCGTCTGCAAGATGAAACCGGCAGCTCGCGCCGCATGCGCTCCGGGCTGCGGTTGCGCCCAGGGGCCGGTGTGCAAACCGCGCCGGGCGATGTCGCTCATCAGTCCATGCCAGGCGGGGTGGAACTCGATGGCGTCGCGACGATAGCCGCGCGCATCGAAAGCGTGCAGTACCGGCGGATACTGGTTGGCCAGGCGTCCCTGGTCGTAGCTGGCTGCCGTGCCCAACTCCGCGCCCTGTTGCGTGAGTTGCGCCTCGGCCCAGGCTCCGCCCGCATGCACCAGCGCCTCACGCAGCGCCGGATCGGCGGTGAACAGGTTGTAATCCTGCAAGGGTGGGGCCTGATTGGTCACGGTGTGGGTGGGCCAGGTCATGGTGTCTCCGGGTTGTCGGGTGATCGGGGCGTCAGGCAATCGGCTGTGCCGTCTACCGGGCATTGCACTCTTTCCCTCAGTTGTCCGCAAGGTCTGCGCCGTTACCATGCTCGGCTACCTGCACGACCCCACCGCCCCCGGCACGGCCTTACGCCGCGCCTCGCTCCAGCATCCATGTCGCATTCCTCACACGATTTCTCGCCCTCGCATGCCGACCCCGGACGCGGCCTGACCCGCTGGCTGCTGCTCGGACTGGTCGTCCTCTGGCTGGGCACGTTGGGCTGGCGCGACCTGGTGCCCACCGACGAAGGACGCTACGCCGAAATCCCGCGTGAGATGGTGGTGTCGGGCGATTGGGTCACGCCTCGGCTCGACGGCTTCAAGTATTTCGAAAAGCCGCCGCTGCAGTACTGGGCCACGGCGGTGACGTACGAACTGTTCGGGTTCGGGGAATGGCAGGCGCGGCTGTGGACCGGGCTCACCGGCCTGTTGTCGATCGTCTTCACCGGCTGGGCCGGCACGCGCCTGTTCAACCGCCGCACCGGGGTGTTTGCCGCCACGGTGCTGGCCAGCATGTTTTACTGGAACGCGATGAGCCACATCAACACGCTGGACATGGGCACGGCGGCGACCATGTCGGCGAGTCTGATGGCGTTTCTGTTGGCGCAACGCCCCGACGCCAGCCGAGCGCAGA
>JAKAFC010000126.1 GCA_021818065.1 Pseudomonadota bacterium | reverse complement strand
CTGCTCCTGCAGCGCGGAATGGTCGTGCGTCAGCAGCCGCAGCTGATTTTGCCGCAGCAGGTAGGCGCGCGAATCGCCGGCATGCGCGATCACCGCCACGTTGCCGGTGAACGCCACCGCCACCAATGTGGCACCCATGCCGGAAAACTGGGCGTTGTGGCGCGACGCCCGCAGGATCTCGGCGTTTACATGCCGCACGGCAAAGCGCAGTTCGGTGGAGAGATCGAGCGCCGTGACCTTGGGATAGTCCGCCTTCAGCCGGGCGATGCGGGCGCAGATCTGCGCCGTGGCCATGCCGCTAGCCACCTCGCCCGCGGCGTAGCCGCCCATGCCGTCGGCCAGCACGGCCACCTGGGCGATGGCGTCGAAGGCGACTGCATCTTCGTTGTGCTCCCGCACCCGGCCAGGGTGGGTGAGGCTGAGCATGTCGTACTGCAGGGCCGGTGTGGTGACGGGCTTGGTCATGACTGCCTCGCCGCGACGGCTGCCTTGGCATGGCGATAGGTCCAGCGTGCCATCAGCCAGACGAACAACGCGCCGAAGACACCAGCAATCTTTTCCGCAAACTCGGCAAACGGCAAGCTTTGCACCCAGCGTTCCACCGCCGGATCGGTCACCAGCAGACCACCGGCAATCCAGCCCAGCAGCATGGCGCCCAGGGTGATGACGACGGGAAAACGCTGCATGAGTTGGATGACCAACTGACTGCCCCAGACGATGATGGGCACGCTCAGCAACAGGCCGAACACCACCAGCAGCATGGAATGCTGCTCGCCCGCGTTCTGCGCGGCGCCGGCAATGGCAATCACGTTGTCCAGGCTCATCACAAAATCGGCGACGATCACGGTCTTGACCGCGGCCCACAGCTTGTCCGCCGCCTGCACGTCGCCGTGGCCTTCGTCGTCCTGCGGCGCCAGCAGCTTGACCCCGATCCAGAGCAGCAGGAGGGCGCCGACGATCTTGAGAAACGGCAGTTTGAGCAGGGTGAGGGCGAAAAAAATCAGCACCACCCGCAGGCCGATGGCTCCTGCGGTTCCCCACAGGATGCCGAGCTTGCGCTGATGCGGCGGCAGCTTGCGCGTGGCCAGCGCGATCACCACCGCGTTGTCGCCGCCCAGAAGGATGTCGATCAGAACGATCTGACCGATTGCCGTCAGAAATTCGACGGTGAGATAGTGTTCCATGCCGATGGCCGCCCCGTGCTCCATGCAGTCCCATCGGGACGTGCGCAGCATCATACCGTTTGTAACCGGCGCCGGCCTCGGCGCGCGCCGCAATCAGCGCAGGACTTGCTGCAGCAGTTTGCCCATTTCCGACGGGTTGCGCGTCACTTTGAAACCGCAGGCCTCCATGATGGCGAGCTTGGCATCGGCCGTGTCGGCGCCGCCGGAAATCAGCGCCCCGGCATGGCCCATGCGCTTGCCGGGCGGCGCGGTCACCCCGGCGATGAAGCCGACCACCGGCTTCTTCATGTTGTCCTTGCACCAACGCGCGGCCTCGGCCTCGTCGGAGCCGCCGATCTCGCCGATCATGATGACGGCATCGGTCTCGGGATCATCGTTGAAGGCGCGCATGATGTCGATGTGCTTCAGGCCGTTGATCGGGTCGCCGCCGATGCCCACGGCGCTGCTCTGCCCCAGCCCCAGTTCGGTGACCTGCGCCACCGCCTCGTAGGTCAGCGTGCCCGAACGCGAAACGATGCCGATGCGGCCCTTGCGGTGAATGTGCCCCGGCATGATGCCGATCTTGATTTCATCCGGCGTGATGAGACCAGGGCAATTCGGCCCGAGCAGCAGGGTTTTCTTGCCGCCATCCGCCTCTTTGGCCTTCATGCGATTGCGCACCAGCAGCATGTCCTTGACCGGAATGCCTTCGGTGATGCAGATGGCCAGGTCGAGATCGGCTTCCACCGCCTCCCAGATGGCCGCGGCCGCTCCGGCCGGGGGCACATAGATGACCGAGACCGTGGCCCCCGTGGCTGCCTTGGCGTCCGCCATGGTGCCGTAGATGGGAATGCCCTCGAAATCCTCGCCCGCCTTCTTGGGATTGACGCCTGCGACGAAGCAGTTTTTGCCGTTGGCGTAGTCGCGGCACATGCGGGTGTGGAACTGGCCGGTCTTGCCAGTGATGCCCTGGGTGATGACCTTGGTGTCTTTGTTGATCAGGATAGCCATGGTTTCCTCGTGTTCTTGTGATCTTGCGCGATAGGCAGGCGCAGGGGCTCAGGCCTGCGCCGCGCTGACGGCGGCCTGCGCGGCTTCGCCCATGGTGTTGGCGCTGATGATGGGCAGACCCGATTCGG
Organism: Pseudomonadota bacterium; assembly: GCA_021818065.1. Taxonomy (GTDB): domain Bacteria; phylum Pseudomonadota; class Gammaproteobacteria; order Burkholderiales; family Burkholderiaceae_C; genus Thiomonas. The sequence goes on along the minus strand of JAKAFC010000126.1, from coordinate 5,699 downwards.
CCAGCATCTTGCGGCCGATCTCTTCGTTGGTGCCCTTCATGCGCACCACCAGCGGCACGCTCAGGCCCACGGTGCGCGACGCGGCGATCACGCCCTCGGCAATGGTGTCGCAACGCATGATGCCGCCGAAGATATTGACCAGAATCGCCTTCACATGCGGGTTGTGCAGCATGATCTTGAAGGCTTCGGTCACCTTCTCGGTGGTGGCGCCGCCGCCCACGTCGAGGAAGTTGGCGGGCGAGCCACCAAACAGTTTGATGGTGTCCATGGTGGCCATCGCCAGGCCGGCGCCGTTGACCAGGCAGCCGATATTGCCGTCGAGCTGGATGTAGGCGAGGTCGTATTTGTGCGCCTCGACCTCGGCCGGGTCTTCCTCGTCCAGATCACGCAACGCCTCGATTTCCGGGTGACGGAACAGCGCGTTGTCGTCGATGTTGAACTTGGCGTCGAGTGCCTTGATCCGGCCGTTGCCCTCCAGAATCAGCGGGTTGATCTCCACCAGCGAGGCGTCGGTGTCCATGTAGCACTGGTAGAGCTTTTGGAACACCGCCACCGCCTCGGCTTGCGAATCGGCCGGAATGCCAATGCCTGCGGCAAGCTCGTGCCCCTGAGCGTCCTGCAGCCCCACGAGCGGATCGACAAAGACCTTGAGGATTTTCTCCGGTGTCTTGGCGGCGACCTCCTCGATGTCCATGCCCCCCTCGCTCGACGCCATCACGGCCACCTTCTGCGTGGCGCGGTCGGTGAGCACGGCGACGTAGTACTCCTTGCGGATGTCGGCACCGTCCTCGATCAGCAGGCGGCGCACCTTCTGCCCCGCGGGCCCGGTTTGGTGCGTGACGAGTTGCATGCCGAGAATCTGCGACGCCAGCTGCCGGACCTCGTCCAGACTGCGGGCCAGCTTCACGCCGCCGCCCTTGCCGCGACCGCCGGCGTGAATCTGTGCCTTCACCACCCACACCGGCCCGCCCAGTTCCTGCGCCGCGGCCACGGCTTCATCGACGGAAAACGCGGGCTTGCCGCGCGGCACCGGCACGCCATGCTCGCGCAGCAGTTGTTTGGCCTGGTATTCATGAATTTTCATGGTGTCTCGTCCTCAACTTGGGGTGTAGGCATTGTGCCTCTGGCGCGTTGCGGCGCAGCGGGCTGCGCCCAACGCGGGTAGAACTCGGCCACCGCAGCTCCGTCCAAGCGGAGGGCGTGGCAGCGGTTGAGCTGAAAGGGCATGTCGGCGGAGCGGCCGGCCTCGCTGACAGGAAGATCGATCTGGGTCAGCCCGGCCAGACCTTGAATCGCCGCGGTGGGCAGAACCTGCGTCAACTCGGTGAGATGGGTGCAGCCCAACACCCCGCCCAGACGTTCGCGCACAGCGGCGCGAAATCCGCGCAGCAGATTCAGGCCGATCAGCCGCCGGTAGGCCTGGTCATGATCGCCACAACTGGCGTAAGGGCTGAACAGGGTGTGGGACTGGGCATCGACGATGTCCAGCGCGTCGTTGATGGTGACGATGAGCAGCATGTCGTGCACCGGCACGCCCGCAGGACGGGGGCGCTCGGACAAGGTGACATCGCGCGTCTTGACGTCACGCAATTCGGCCTGCAAGTCCCATAGGCCGTCGTCGCGCGCATAGACCTCGATGCTGAGACTGCGGCGGTGCACCAGACGGCGGTTGGACGACGAAGACGAGGCGGCAGACGTGTCGCGCATGGGGAATTGATTTTTTGATGAAGCGCAAGAATCAGTGTAGCAGCCTGCTGCGCCGCAGCAAGTCAGTCGTCCCCCTCCGGCACCACGCCCCGCAGCACGGCACGGACGGTTTCGCGGCTGAATCCGCGCTGCGTCAAAAAGCGCGCCTGACGGGCGCGCTCTGCGGCATCGTGCGGCAAGGCTTGGAATTTTCGCGCCCAGGCGGCGTGCGCCCGGGCGAGTTCGCTGTGCTGTAACGCGTCTTGCACCGCCTCCGTGGCATCGGGCGGCAGGCCATGTGCGTCGAGCTCCTGCGTGATGCGCACGTTGCCGAAACGCTGCAGCCGCCTGTGGACCAGCGATTGGGCAAAACGCGCGCTGCTCAACAAGCCCGCCTGCTCCAGGCTGGTGAGCAAGGCATCGATTTCGTCCGCATCCTCGCAAAAACGCGATAACTTGCGGCGCAACTCCAGGGGGCTGTGCTCCCGCTGCGCCAGATAGCGCAAGGCGCGCGCGCGCAGCGAGGGTTGCGCCCGAGGCATGATCATGCGCCGACGACCTCCTGCCCTAGACCGGCCCCATCGCAGCGGCTCTGCGCCGCCTGCAGCCGAATGCCCGGTGTTCGACGCCCATGCCTCTTCCGCTCCTGCCCAACGCTCAGTCCTGCTCGTCCTCGGTCATGTCGGCGGTCATCAAGGCGTTGGCCTCGGGAACGCCCAAGCTGGCGCGGATTTTGTTTTCGATCTCGCGCGCCACGTCAGGATTGGCTTTGAGAAACTCGCGCGCATTGTCCTTGCCCTGGCCGATCTTCTCGCCGTTGTAGGCGTACCAGGAGCCAGACTTCTCCACCAGTTTGGCCAGCACCCCGAGGTCGATGATCTCGCCCTCACGCGAGACACCCTCGCCGTAGAGGATGTCGAACTCGGCCTGCTTGAATGGTGGCGCCACCTTGTTCTTCACCACCTTGACCTTGGTCTCGGAACCGATGACCTCTTCGCCCTTCTTGATGGCGCCGATGCGGCGGATGTCCAGACGCACCGAGGAATAAAACTTGAGCGCATTGCCGCCGGTGGTGGTCTCCGGGTTGCCGAACATCACGCCGATCTTCATGCGGATCTGGTTGATGAAAATGACCAGGCAGTTGGTGCGTTTGATGTTCGCCGTGAGCTTGCGCAGCGCCTGGCTCATCAGGCGAGCCTGCAGCCCCGGCAGCGAATCGCCCATCTCGCCCTCGATCTCGGCCTTGGGGGTGAGCGCGGCCACCGAGTCGACGACGATCATGTCCACCGAACCCGAGCGCACCAGCGCATCGACGATCTCCAGCGCCTGCTCACCGGTGTCGGGCTGGGAAATCAGCAGGTCGGGCAACTGCACGCCGAGTTTGGCGGCGTATTGCACGTCGAGCGCATGCTCGGCATCGATAAAGGCGCAGGTGCCGCCGAGCTTCTGCATTTCGGCGATGACCTGCAGCGTCAGCGTGGTCTTGCCGGATGACTCGGGGCCGTAGATCTCGACCACGCGGCCACGCGGCAGTCCACCGACGCCGAGCGCAATGTCCAGGCCCAGCGAACCCGTGGACACCACCTGAATGTCATGCTGCGCCTCGCCATCGGCCATGCGCATGATGGTGCCTTTGCCAAACTGCTTTTCGATCTGCGACAGCGCGGCGGCAAGCGCCTTGGCTTTTTCTGGATTCACTGTAGATTTTCCCTGTTCCATGGCATGGTCCTCGTGTCTTCCCGCCCTAGCGGCACGGCTGTGCAATGTAGCACAGCTGTATATAAAAACAGATCATGGCACAGCTCCCATACGAAAAAAGGGGCCAAAGGCCCCTCTTCACGGTGCGCCGGACGCCTGGGCTCAAAAACTATAGCCCACGGCCAAGGTGTAGATCACCGGGTGGAAGTTGATGTGGGTCTTCGACTGCGAGGTGATCACCGAGGGATTGACGGGCGAATAAGAGGTCGATGTCAGATTGCTCTGCACGTCCGCCATGGCCACCGTGCCCACCACCGACCACTGGGAGTTGAAGCGGTAGATCAGGCCCACGTGCGCCGCCGCTCCCCAGGAATCCGACAGGTTGATCTGCGTCGGCCCTTGCAAGTTGGTCAGGGGCGGCAACGCCTTGGTGTTGGTGAACTTGGTGTAGTTCAGGCCGATGCCGACGAACGGATCCCACTTGGCGTAGTCGCCGAAGAAGTGGTAATTAATGAACGCCGTGGGCGAGTACACATCGACATCGGTCACCCCCACGCCGCGCAGCGCGCCCCAGCCCGAACCGGCGGCATTGGTGCGCACCCGGGGCGGATAACCCAGCACCAGTTCGAACGTGAACGGCCCCGGCAGGTTGCGCACGTACACCACGCCCAGGGTGGAGGCGTTGCCGACATCCAGATTCAGGTTGGGAGGGGTGTTGTAGCCGCTCAGGTCGGCCGATTTGGAGTGGTTCTGCAAATAGGCCAGACCAACGAACACCGTGTTTTGTGGCCCGGTGTCGTCGGCCATGGCGGCAGGCGCAAGCACCGATGCCGCCACCAAGCCCGCAGCCATCAGAGCACCGCGCAGAACATTGAATCGCGATTGACGCATCATGAGTTCTCCTCAGAAGTTTTGAGTGCTGTGGGTTACTGCGCCCAGCCGAAGCCCTTCATGGCCTGGAGGGTGGAGTTGGCAATGACTTGATAACCGGCCGGAGTGGGATGCACCGTATCGGCAAACAACCACGCATTCAGATTGCTCGTTGAGGCTCCAGCCGCAGCGTTGGGCGTGGCGGCATTGCACAGCAAGGAGCTGGTCGTCGCCGGGTTGCACCATGGCGTGGTCACATTGGTGAAGCCGAACTGGCTGGGATTGGCCATCTCCTGATTCAGCAGACTGAAGCCATCGAGCACCTTCACCGGCATGCCTTGCAAATCGTTGAGCAAGCGTTGATTGAACACCTGCACCAAGTTCGACAGCAGGTAGCACGGCGTATGGATGTCGGTGTTGTTGCAGGTCGTGCCGCCAGACAAGGACTGACCAAACGGCGTCAGCGAGGAATCGGGCAGGGTGAACACCAGCACATACTTCGCGCCGTTCTTCACCGTTAACTGCACCTGCGCCGCGAGTTGATCGGCCACGCCGGCCACCGCGGCCTGCGCCGCAGCAGCAGCCTGCGATGTGGCCTGTGACTGCACAGCGGCCTGCTGCGCCGTGGTCAGCGGCGTTCCCGACTGTGCCGCTTGCGTCACAGCCTGGGTCACCGCCTGCTTGACCTGCGCACTCACGTTGGACAAGGCGGCGAAGATATCGTTGTTGCCCGCGAGGAACGTCACCAACTGATTGCCGTTGAAGCTGCCGAACTGCGCCTGGTAGTTCTGGATCTGCTGCGTCACCGGGTAGGTCATGGCGCCGCCAGGGCTGACGGTGTTCATCGGGTTGCCAATACCGGCCGCCGTGGCGACCATCGATCCGCCCTGGGCGAAATTGGTGCAGGTCGCGGCACCGCTGGCCGGAGGCGCGCTGAAGGCACAGAATGCGCTTGATTGCGTGGTGGTCAAGCCGGTTGGGGTCAGGTAGGTGAACGCACCCGCCTGCGGCGAGTAGTAGCCGACGATGTTCGGCGTGAGGCCGATGCCCAGGGTCGCGGCGAGCTGGTTGGTCCAGTTGCCCACCGGCTTGCCGCTGGCGTTGGTCACACCGTTCACGGTGAATTGTCCGCCCGCCGGATACGGCAAGCCGGTGAAGCTGATGTTGGACTGCGTTCCCGGCCCATAGACGCCGAGCGCCGCCACGGTATAGGCGCCATCATCGGCAAGGCTGTCGCCAAACACCACCATTTGCTTGAACCCGCCACTCGGTGGCGCATTCGGCGCCGTGCTGGCCGCATTCACACTGGCCACGGTGGACAGTGTCGGCGGCGTTGGATTGCCCCCGCCGCCACAACCTGCCAAGCCCAAGGCACTGGCCAGGGCCAGCGCAATCCAGACGCGATTCCGCATGAACATCTCCTCAAACATTGTTGTGTGCCTGCT
>JAKAFC010000125.1 GCA_021818065.1 Pseudomonadota bacterium | reverse complement strand
CCGAAATGCAGCGCGACGACTACTTCCGCAGCCGCAAGCTGCCGCTGCTCATCGGCGGCGCCACCACCAGCCGTGTGCACACCGCGGTGAAAATCGCGCCGCATTACGACGGCCCGGTGGTCTATGTGCCCGACGCCTCACGCAGCGTGGGCGTGGCGCAGAGCCTGCTGTCGGAGCAGGCCGCCGCCTACATCGCCGAGGTCGAGGCCGACTACCTGAAGGTGCGCGAACTGCATGCCAACAAGCGCGTCACGCCGCTGGTGTCGCTGCAGCAAGCGCGCGCCAACAAGACCAAGATCGACTGGTCGAGCTATACGCCGCCCGTGCCCAAGTTCATCGGCAGGCGGGTGTTCCGCAACTACGACCTGGCGGAGATCGCCGCCAGCATCGACTGGGCGCCGTTCTTCCAGACCTGGGATCTGGCGGGCAAGTTTCCCGACATCCTCACCGACGACATCGTCGGTGAATCGGCCCGCCGCGTGTACAGCGACGCCCAGCGCATGCTCAAGCGGCTGATCGAAGGCCGCTGGCTCACGGCGAACGCCGTCATCGGCCTGTGGCCGGCCAATAGCGTGAACGACGACGACATCGCCATCTACACCGACGAGCGCCGCGACACCGCATTGATGGTGTGGCACGGCCTGCGCCAGCAGACCGAACGCCCGGTGGTCGATGGCGTGCCCCGCCCCAACCGCGCCCTGGCCGACTTCGTCGCCCCCGAGGGCGTGGCCGCCGACTACATCGGCCTGTTCGCCGTCACCGCGGGCCTGGGCGTGGAGGCCAAGGAGAAAGCCTTTCTCGCCGACCTCGACGACTACTCCGCCATCATGCTCAAGGCCCTGGCCGACCGACTGGCCGAGGCGCTGGCCGAACGCATGCACCAGCGCGTGCGCACCGAGTTCTGGGCCTACGCCCCCGACGAGGCGCTGAGCAACGCCGAGATGATCGCCGAGCAGTACCGGGGCATCCGCCCGGCACCGGGCTACCCAGCCTGCCCCGAGCATTCGGTCAAGGGCGCAATGTTCGACGTGCTGCAGGCGCAAGACATCGGCATGGCGCTCACCGAGAGCTGGGCCATGCTGCCCGCCGCCAGTGTCAGCGGCTTCTACCTCGCCCACCCACAGGCGCAATACTTCAACGTCGGCCCCATCGGCGCCGACCAGAAAGCCGACTGGGAGCGCCGCGCCGGGCGGGCGCTGGAGTCGGTGGCGGTGCAGGCGTAGCGCCAAGACTGACGGCCATCGGCGTGCAGGGGTGGAAGCCCCGAGCCCGCCTGCGACCGCGCCGAGAATCGGCAGATCAATACCTGCCACAAACCCACGAAAGCCCACGAAAAAGCCGACCCTCGGGTCGGCTTTTTCGTCGCTGCTGGAGCGGGCTCAGTGTGCCGTGGTGGCACCGCCTGCGCCCGGCGGCTGCGGTTGCGCACCAGTGCCATCGGCTTGGCGCAGGGCCTTGGCGCGGGCCTCGTGGCTGTGATCGGCGCCGAGCAGCATGTACATGGCCGGCACGACGAACAGGGTGAACAGCGTGCCGATGGCCAAGCCGGTGGCGATCACCAGACCCATGTTGAAGCGGCTGACGGCGCCAGCGCCGCTGGCGGTGATCAGCGGCATTACCCCCAGCACCATGGCGGCGGTGGTCATCAGAATGGGACGCAGCCGCATGCCCGCAGCGTGCTCGATGGCCTCGCGCTTGCTGCGGCCTTCGCGCTGCAGGTTGTTGGCGAACTCCACGATCAGAATGCCGTGCTTGGAGATCAAACCGATGAGCGTGACCAACCCCACCTCGGTATAAATATTGAGGGTGGCATGCCCGATGCCCAGGTTGATGAACAGCAGTGCGCCGGAGATGGCCATGGGCACCGACACCAGGATGATGATGGGGTCGCGGAAGCTTTCAAACTGCGCCGACAGCGCCAGGAAGATGATGACCAGCGCGAAAGCGAAGGTCAGCACCAGCCCGCCCGATTCCTGCTCGAACTGGCGCGACGGGCCGGCGTAGTCGTAGCCGTAGCCCGCGGGCAGGGTTTGCTGCGCCAGCTTTTTCAGGTTGTCCAAAGCCTCGCCCTGCGCCACGAAGGGCATGGGCACGCCCTGGATGGTGGCCGAGTTGAGCTGCTGGAAGTGGTTGATGGTCTCGGGCTGCACCGTGGTGGTGAGATGCACCACGGTGGACAGCGGCACCATCGCCCCGCTGGCCGTGCGCACGTAGTAGTGCTTGAGCTGGTCAGCGTTGAGGCGGAACTTCTGCTCGACCTGCGGAATGACCTTGTACGAACGGCCATCGAGTTCGAAGAAGTTGACGTAGCCGCCGCCCAGCATGGCCGACAAGGCCGAGCCGATGTCCTGCATCGTCAGGCCGAGCTGCGCGGCCATGTTGCGGTCGATGTTGATGCGCGTCTGCGGCAGATCGATGCGCAGGTCAGACTGCAGGAAGATGAACTGCCCGCTCTTGAGCGCATCCTGCAGGAACTTCTGCGACACCGCGTACAACTTGTCGAAGGGCTCGGTGGTGGTCAGCACGAACTGCACCGGCAAGCCGCGGGCGCCCGGCAGCGGCGGCGGCTGGAACACGGCGATCTGGCTGCCCGCGATGTGGTTGAGCTTTTGCTGCAGCTCGGGCTGCATCTGCGTGGCGGTGCGGGTGCGTTCGTTCCAGGGCTTGAGCACCATGCCACCGATCACCTGGCTCGGGGTGTTGAGCTGGAACACATGATCGGTCTCGGGGAAGGTCTTGAACACGTCATAGACCTGCTTGGCATAGAGCTGGCGCTGGTCGAGCGTGGCGGTGGGGTTGTTGAAGGAGATCGAGATCAGCACCCCCTGGTCTTCCTGCGGCGCCAGCTCGGACATGGAGGTGGAGTACAGGTAGTAGATGCTGCCCAGGATGATCACTGCCATCACCGCCGTCACCGGCAGGAAGTTGAGCGAGCCGTGCAGGGTGCGCTCGTAGCGCTTGTGCAGCCGCTCGAAGCTGTGATCGAGGAACAGCACCAGCCTGTCCTGCCAGCTCTTGCTGCTGGGGTCGGGCGCCTTGAGCAGGTGCGAGCACATCATGGGCGACAGGGTCAGGGCGATGATGGCCGACATCACCACCGTCCCCACCAGGGTGAAGGCGAATTCGGTGAACAGCGCGCCGGTCAGTCCACCCATGAAACCGATGGGCACGTACACCGCCACCAGCACGATGGTCATGGCGATGATGGGGTTGGCCAACTCGCGCGCCGCGCGCACCGAGGCGTCGAAGCGCGACATGCCCTCCTCGAGGTGGCGGCTGACGTTCTCCACCACGATGATGGCGTCGTCCACCACCAAGCCGATGGCCAGCACGATGGCCAGCAGGGTGAGCAGGTTGATGGAATAGCCCAGCGCCAGCATCACGGTGAAGGTGCCGATGATGGACAGCGGGATGGCCACCAGCGGAATGACCACCGAGCGCAGCGAACCGAGGAAGATGAACACCACGGCGGTGACGATGAGCACGGCTTCCACCAGGGTCTTGATCACTTCGTCGATGGACGAGGTGACGAACTTGGTCGAGTCGTACACGATGGTGCCACTCAGGCCGGCGGGCAACTGCGCCTGGATGCCGGGGAAGGCCTTGCGCACCCGGGCGATGACGTCGAGCAGGTTGGCGCCCGGCGCCACCTGGATGCCGATGTAGACCGAGGTCTTGCCATCGAAGGCCACCGAACTGTCGTAATCGTCCGATCCCAGGGTGACGTGCGCCACGTCGTCGAGCCGCACCACCTGGCCATCGACCGACTTGACCACCATGTTCTTGAAGCCGGCGAGCGACTTCAGGTCGGTGTTGGCCGCCAGATTGATCTGCACCATCTGCCCCTTGGCGTTGCCGGTGGCCGCCAGGTAGTTGTTGGCTGCCAGCGCGCTGTAGACGTCGGCGGCCGTCAGGCCGTAGGCGGCGAGCTTCTGCGGATCGAGCCAGGCGCGCAGCGCGAAGTTCTTGGCGCCCAGCAGTTCGGCGGTCTGTACGCCGTCGATGGCCTGCAGCTTGGGTTGCACCGAGCGCACCAGATAGTCGGTGATCTGGTTGGGCTTGAGCACATCGCTGTAAAAGCCGATGTACATGGCGTCGATGGTCTGGCCGATGCTCACCGTGAGCACAGGCTTTTGCGCCGCCGGGGGCAACTGGTTCAGCACCGAATTCACCTTGGTGTTGATTTCGGTGAGGGCCTTGTCCGGGTCGTAGTTCAGGCGCAGGTTGGCGGTGATGGTGCTCACGCCCTGCACGCTCGACGACGTCATGTAGTCGATGCCGTTGGCCTGGGCGATGGCGTTTTCCAGCGGGGTGGTGATGAAGCTGGCCACCAGGTTGGCGTCGGCGCCCGGGTAGGCCGTGGTCACGGTGACCACGGCGTTCTGCGTGTAGGGGTACTGCAGCACCGGCAGCAGGCCCACCGAGCGCAGACCCAGCACCAGGATCACCAGGCTGACCACCACGGCCAGCACCGGGCGGTCAATGAAAATATCCGTAAATTTCTTGTTCATCGCGGCGGGCCGGTTCAGGAGTTGGGCACTTGCGGGTTGGGGCTGTCCGCGGGCTGCACGCTGTTGTTGATCAGCACGGGCGTGCCGTTGCGCAGCTTGAGCTGACCCGCCGTGACCACGGTCTCGCCCGGCTTGAGACCGCTGAGAATGGCCACCTGGTCGCCCCGCGTCGGACCGGTGGTGACGAAGCGCTGCTCGGCCACCTGCTTGGGCTTGCCGTCGGCCCCCTTGCCGTCATCCTTGACGATGAACACCGTGGCGCCGTACGGGTTGTAGGCGACGGCGGCATTGGGCAGGGTGACGTAGTCGCGCGGCTGGCCGTCGGTGAGCTTGACGGTGGCGAACACGCCCGGCAGCAACTCGCCCTTGGGGTTGGGAATGCGCGCGCGCACCGTGAGGTTGCGCGTGGTGGTGTTGACCTGCGGCTCCACCGCAATCACCTTGGCGGTGAAGGTCTTGCCCGGTGCGGCGTTGGTGCTCACTTGCGCCGACATGCCGGCATGCACCAGCTCGATCTGGTTCTGCGGCACGGTGAAGTCGATATCCATGGGATCGAGCGCCTGCAGCGTGACGGCCGCCGTGCCCGGGGCCAGATACTGGCCGAGGTTGATCTGGCGAATGCCGAGCACACCGCTGAACGGCGCGGTGATGCGGGCCTGGTCGAGCACCGCCTTCTGCGCGTTGATCTGCTCGGCCAGCGCCTTGAGCTGGGCCTCGATGCTGGCCATGTTGGCGCGGTCGGTATCGACCACGGCCTGGCTGATGGCCTGCACCTTGAGCTGCGCCTCATCGCGCTTCAGGGTGGTCTGCGCCAGTTCGCGCTGCGCCTGCAGTTGGCCGACCTGCGCCTGCAACTGCGCCAGTTGCGCACGCTGCGGCGCGTCGCTGATCTGCGCCAGCACCTGTCCGGCACGCACCTTTTCGCCGGACTCGAAATGGATGGCCGTGACGATGCCGGCGATCTGCGAACTCAGCGACGCCTGCTGGCTGGCGCGCAGATTGCCCAGCGCTTCCACCGTAGGCTGCCAGCTCGACTCCTGCGCCACCGTGGTGGAGACGGTTTGCGGCGGGTTGGCCATGCCCTTGATCGCCTTGCCGATCATGGTGTTCTTGAAATGCTGGAACCACACCACTCCGCCGATCACGATGGCAGCGATGATGAGCATGATGATCATGCGTTTGGTTGTGCATTGGGTCATCTGTGAACTCCGGGTACTGGCTGTGTGGGTCTGATCAGGAAAGGGCGGGCCGATGGCTGATGGCCTGGCGGCGCGTCATTTGGCGAGGCTTTGCGCGACCGAGGTGGTCGCCGCAGGGGTCTGGATGACGCCGCCACCCATGGCCTGGTAGAGCGCGGCGCTGTCGCTCAGGCGCTGCGCCTGCGCGGCGATGAGGCCGATGCGGGTCTGCTGCGCCTGCTGCTGCGCGGTAAGCAACTGCAGGTAGCTGGCCGCGCCCAGCATGTATTGCTGGTCCACCAGTTTGAGCGACTCCTGCGCCGCAGCGTCGGCCGCGGCCTGGGCCTGCAGGGTCTGGGCGTCGTTGTCCAGCGCCCGCAAGGCATCGGCCACCGAGCGCAAGGCCTGCAGCACGGTCTGCTGGTAGTTGGCGCCCGCGGCCTGCAGGCTGGCCTCGGCGGCGTTGGCCCCGGCTTTCAGCCCGGCATTGAACAAGGGCTGCGCCAGCCCGCCCGCCAAGGACCAGACCATGGAGCCCGGCCCAAACAGCGCCCCGAGGGTGAGCGCCTGTGTGCCCAGATTGGCGCTGAGGTTGATCTGCGGATACAGGTTGGACACGGCCACGCCGTACTGCGCGGTAGCGGCATGCAGCAGGGCCTGGCTGGCCTGGATGTCCGGCCGCTGCTGCACCAGGGCCGAGGGCACGATCACCGGCAGAGTTGGCGGCAGGTTGAAATCGGCCAGGGTGAAGCGCGGCAGGCGGGCCGCACCGGGCTCCTGGCCGGTGAGCACGGCCAGCAAGTGGTCGGTCTGCTCGAGCTTGTTGCGCAGCGGCGGAATGCTGGCGCGCGTCTGCTCCACCTGGGTCTGCAGGGTCAGCACATCGCTGCGGGCGGCGGCGCCGAGCTCGAAGCGCTTGCGGGCGATGTCGAGTTGGTTCTGCTGCGCCTTGAGGATGGATTCGGTGGCGTCGATCTGCGCGCCCAGTTGGGCCTGGGTGAAGGCCGCGGTGACCACGTTGGCCGCCAGCGTGAGGCGGGCGCCGTCGAGCTGGTAGCGCTGATAGTCGGCCTGTGCGGCCAGCGCATCCAGGGCGCGGCGGTTGCCGCCGAACAGATCAAAGTTGTAGCCGACGGCAACGCCCGCGTTGTACAGGTTGTAGGTGGCGGTTCTGTCGCCACTCTGGCCGGTGCTGGCCGCGTTCACCTGGTTGCGGCTCGCTCCCAGCTTGGCGTTGACCGTGGGATAGAGCGTGGAACCGGCCTGCGCCGCGTACGTCTGCTGCGCCTGGCGCAGCGTGGCCTCGGCCGCAGCCAGCGTGGGGCTGCCGCGCAGCGCGGTGCCGACAAGGGCATCGAGCGGAGCCGAGCCGTAGGCGCGCCACCAGTCGGGAGCGATGTCCTGCACCGTCTGGAAGCGCTGTGCCCCGCCCATGGCCCCCGGGGCGGAGGCAGTCTGCGTCGGCATGGCCTGGCCGGTGTACTGCGGCGCCTGCGGCGGCTTGGGCGCGTGGAAGTCGGGGCCGACCGTGGTGCAGCCCGCGAGCAGGGCCGCACCAAGGGCCGTCCAGAGAACGCGAGGGGTCGCGGGAAGATTCAACATGAGGCGCATTCCTGAAGGTCGGTGCTCGAAACGGGCAAATGGGGTCCGTCGGGTGGAGACCGGACGGACGCAAGCGCGCTGGGGACAAAAGCCGACCGATTCTAGGGTTGAGCCCCGAGGCGCGCAGGGCGCCGCGTGGCGAGGATAGGGGTGATGCTGTGGCGGCATGCTAGGCCACGCCCCGATGGCCGGGTTGCTTTACTATGCCAATGAATAACGCAAACGCGCCAATATGACCGCCCGCAACACCGCCACCATCGCCAGCGAATGCAGCAAGGCGGAACTGCTCCAGCACATCAATCAGCTCGCCAATGCCGAACTGATCGCCGTCAACGTGCGCAATCCGCTGGCCATGGATCACGCCACCCACTGCCACGCGCGCGGCACCCTGTTCCTGCTGACCGAGGGTCTGGTGGTGGTCGAAACCGAACAGGGGCGGCAACTGGCGCCGTCGCAGACCATCAGCTGGATGCCGCCGCAGGTGGAACATGCGGTGCAGTCGTACGGGCCCACGGCGGGATACGGGGCGTTTCTGGTGCCGCAGTTGTGCGGCGATCTCCCGGCGGAGCCGACCAGCTATCCGCTCAATCCGCTGGCCGCGCTCATCCTGCAAAAGGCGCTGAGCTGGCCGCACGACGCCCCGCTCGACCTCAGCCGCATGCGGCTGGTGCTGGTGTTGCTCGACGAGTTGCGGCAATCTGCAGCGCGGCCGC
>JAKAFC010000124.1 GCA_021818065.1 Pseudomonadota bacterium | reverse complement strand
CAGGTCAGGGTAATGCGCTTCGTCGCGCAGCTTGTGCAGGAGTTCCACCTGCACAATTTTACCGTAGGCATCCCCGCGCCAATCGAACACATGCGTCTCCAGCAGAATGCGGCCGTCGGCCTCGACGGCGGGGCGGGTTCCCAGGCTGGAGACCGCGGGCAGCGGGGTGTCGCCCAAGCCATGCACCCGCGACACGAAGACGCCGGCAAGGGCGGGACGGCCACGGTCGAAACGCAGATTCAGCGTGGGAAAGCCCAGCTGCCGCCCCAGCTTGGCACCATGCATCACATGGCCGGAGATGGCGTAGGGACGGCCCAGCAGGGTTTGCGCCGTGTCCATGTCGCCGACCTGCAACGCTCGGCGCACCGCGGAGCTGGAGATGCGCTGCGCGACGGCGGTGACAACTGGCATTTGTTCGGCATGACCGCCGACCTGTTGCAGTCTGGATTGCAGCAGGAGAAAGTCGCCACCGCGTCGCGCGCCGAAGCGGAAATCGTCACCGACCAGCACCGCTTTGGCCTTGAGGCCCCGCAACACGATCTGCTCGATGAACGCCTCGGGCGAGAGCGAGGCGATGCGCTGATCGAAACGCAGCACCACGGCTTGCGCGATGCCGGCGTCGCGCAGGGCGCACAACTTGTCGCGCAGGGTGGAAAGGTGTGCCGGCGCCAAAACGTTTTGATTGGCCTGTGTTGCAAAAAAATCACGCGGATGCGGCTCGAATGTCAACACGGTCGGGACCAGGCCCCAATCGTGCGCCATTTGCACCAGGCGCTGCGCCATGGCTTGGTGCCCGCGGTGCATGCCATCGAAATTGCCGATGGTCAGCGCCGATGCGGGCGCCAGGGCCGCATGATGAAAACCGCGAAAAACTCTCATAAAACAAGATGTTATGAAGGACGATTCAAGTTGATGACCGGAAACTGCAGCGTTTGCCCGCGGTGTGGGGCAGGTCCAAGGCGCGCACGAAATGACGTGTACGACGCGCGCCCATTTCGGGGTGCGGCGGTGACGACAAACCGTATTGTCAGGGGATTTGCCGCCCGGCCTGCGGAGAAGGCCGGCGGGCATGACACAACAGCGTCGAATTGTCGCGCGTGCCGGTTTTTTGCGTGTATAGTTGCTGCGCAGTCGAAACAAGAGCCAAACGCCTTGCATACACGGGCTGGCTTGTGACGGTTTCACAGAAGTGATTTTCCGGGCTTGTTGAAGATTTGCACTTTTCTTTTATTTCTTTAAAGGTTGATTCATGGCTACCGGTACTGTGAAATGGTTTAACGAGTCCAAAGGCTTCGGCTTCATCAAGCCCGATGAAGGCGGCGAAGATTTGTTCGCGCACTTTTCCGAAATTCAAGCCAAGGGTTTCCGCACCCTGCAGGAAAACCAGCGCGTCGAGTTCACCGTGAAGGCTGGCCCCAAGGGACCCCAAGCCTCGGCCATTCGCCCGCTGTAATCGCGACGATGCCGAACTTGGCGCCACGCCAAGTTGCAGCACAAGCAACCGGCCTCTGGCCGGTTTTTTTATGGCGTCCCCACCGGCCGTTCGCGTTGCAGGCGGAATGATCGAAGAATTCGTCAAGCACTATGGCTACGCCGCTGTGGCCCTGGGGGCGTTCGCCGAAGGAGAGACGGTGCTGCTGTTCGCTGGCTACGCGGCGCACCGCGGCTGGCTGCAGTGGCCGCTGGTGGCGGCGGTGGCCGCCATCGCGGCAACCCTGGGCGATCAGTTCTTCTTTTTCATGGGACGCTGGTTTGGCCCGCAACTGCTGCGGCGCTTTCCCCGGCTGCGAACGCCCATGCCGCGGATCGCCACGCTGCTGCAACGCAACGCCCCTTGGGCGATTGTCAGCGTGCGGTTTCTCTATGGCATGCGCATTGCCGGGCCGGTGCTCATCGGCATGGCAGGGGTGGCGCCGTGGCGTTTCGTGCTGTTCAACGCCATCGGCGCGGCAGCGTGGGCGCTGTTGATCACAGCGCTGGGTTGGTTTTTCGGCGCCGGCATTGCCGAGGCAACCGCGCGGTTGCAGGCCGGCGAGGAAATCCTGCTCGCGGCGCTGGCGGTCGTGCTGGGCGTGGTCTGGCTGATCCGGCGGCTGCGGCGCTAGAACCGCCAAATCCGCCAAGTCTCAGAGTTTCAGCCCCATGGCGTCGCGCACGGCGTGCATGGTGTGGCGGGCGGCGGTGCGGGCCTTGTCGCAACCATCGGCAAGAATGTCGCGGACCAGACCGGGGTTGTCGACGTAAGGCTGGGCGCGTTCCAACATGGGCTGTTGTTCGCGCAGGATGGCGTCAATGACGGGTTGCTTGCACTCCAGGCAGCCGATGCCCGCCGAGGTGCAGCCTTGCTGCACCCAGTTGCGCGTGGCCTCGTCGGTGTAAGCCTGGTGGAACTGCCAGACCGGACAGCGTTCCGGATTGCCGGGGTCGGTGCGTTTGACCCGGGCCGGGTCGGTGGGCATGCGCTTGACTTTCTGTTCCACGCTGGCGCGGTCTTCCCGGATGGCGATGGCGTTGCCATAGCTCTTGGACATCTTGCGGCCATCGAGACCGGGCAATTTGGATTCGGGCGTGAGCAGGGCTTCGGGCTCGCGCAGGATTTGCCGGCGGCCGCCGCCAAGTTGCGCGCGCAGGGCGTCTTTCTCGGCGCGGGAGAGTTTGCTCGTGGCAATGAGTTCGCGCGCTTCGTCGCGCTTGTCGGTCAGACCGTCCTGGTCGGCAGCGCGGCGCAGGGCGTGGAACTGCGCGCGCACGCTATCGGGCAGTTTGGCCGCTGCCGCACGCGCCTGCGCTTCGATCAGCGGGTCCTTGCCGTACAGATTGTTGAAGCGGCGGGCGATTTCCCGGCTCATTTCGATGTGCGGCACCTGATCGGCGCCCACAGGGACATAGCGCGCCAGATAAATCAGGATGTCGGCCGCCTGCAGCAGCGGGTAGCCGAGGAAACCGTATGTGGTCAGATCCTTGTCTTTCAGGTTGGCGATCTGGTCTTTATACGTCGGCACGCGTTCGAGCCACGACAGCGGCGTGCCCATGCCCAGCAGCAAAAACAATTCGGCATGCTCGAGCACGCGGCTTTGCACGAACAGCGTGGCCTTGCTCGGGTCGACCCCGGCGGCCAGCCAGTCGATGACCATTTCTATGGTGTGCGCCGAAATGGTTTCCGGCGTTTCGTAGTGCGTGGTCAGCGCATGCCAATCGGCGACGAAAAAGAAACAGGTGTGCGCGTTCTGCAGTTGGGCCCAGTTCTTGAGGGCGCCGTGGTAGTGGCCGAGGTGCAGGGCACCGGTGGGGCGCATGCCGGAGAGCACGCGGTCGTCGGAGGAGGGGGAATCTGTGGACGTGGAGGACATGGAAGGCGGCGCCGGGTGGGGCGCTCAGAGCAGCATTTGGAAGGGGCTGAGCAGAACCTTGAGGACCTGCATGGAGATCGCCATCAGGGGGCTGAGCCAGAAGCTGCTGACGATGCCGGTGAGCACCAGGGCCATGACGATGAAAAAGCCGTAGGGCTCGACGCGCGACAAGGCGATGGCCTGGCGCACCGGCAGCAGCCCGACGAGGATACGGCCCCCATCCAGCGGCGGCAGGGGAAACAGGTTGAAGACGAACATCACCAGGTTGACCAGAATCCCCGCCTGGGCGACGTCGTAAAAATAGACCTCGTTGACGGCAAACGCGTGCAGCGCCACCAGCAGCAGGCCCCAGAGAAAGGCCTGGATGAAGTTGGACGCCGGACCGGCCAGGGCCACCCAGACCATGTCGCTCTTGGGGTGGCGCAGCCGCCCGAAGTTGACCGGAACCGGCTTGGCATAGCCGAACAGGAAGGCGCCCGACGTGGCGAAATACAGCACCAGCGGCACGAGGATGGTGCCGATCAGGTCGATGTGGCGCATCGGGTTGAGCGACACCCGGCCCATCATGTAGGCGGTGTTGTCGCCGAAGTAGCGCGCCGCGTAGCCGTGCGCCGCCTCGTGCAAGGTGATGGCGAAAAGCACCGGCAGGGCGTAGACGGTGACGGCTTGGATGAGTTGGTCCATGGAGCGATTGTAGGAAGGCGGTGCCTGTGGGGCAGTTGCGGGTCCGATCACCCGCCATGGGCCGGGATGCGGCGGGGTTATTGCAGCGCGGGCAGCCCGAGCACATCGACCGGGCCGCGGCCAATGCGCACCACCACCGCCTGCGGGCCGCAGAGATCGACCACGGTGGTCGGTTCGCTCGGGCAAGGCCCGGCATCGAGCACCAGATCGACCTGGCGTTCGAGCCGATCGCGGATGGTCTGGGCGTCATTGAGCGCCTGCGTTTCACCCGGCAGGATGAGGGTGGTGGCCAGCAGCGGTTGCGCCATTTCCATCAGCAGGGCGTGGGTCACAACGTGCTGCGGCACGCGCACGCCGATGGTCTTGCGCGATGGGTGCGACACCCGCCGCGGCACTTCTTTGGTGGCTTCGAGAATGAAGGTGTAGGGGCCGGGCGTGCAGGCACGGATCAGACGGTACTGCCGGTTGTCCACCCGCGCGTAATTGCCGAGCTCGGACAGATCGCTGCACAACAGGGTGAGGTGATGGCGCTCATCGACCTGCCGGATCTGGCGCAGCCGCTGCACGGCCGCCTTGTCGTCGAGGTGGCAGGCCAGGGCGTAGGACGAATCGGTAGGAATGGCCGCGACACCGCCTGCATGCAGCAGCGCGGCGGCCTGCTTGATCAGCCGCTGCTGCGGGTTCTCGGTATGAAGGTTGAAGTATTGCGCCATGGGAAACGATCAGTGGAGCAGCTCCCAGACCGGGACCAGATCGGCCGGAAGCGGTGGCAGACGGCCGAGGTCGCAGACGCTTTCCGTGGGGCTGTGGAAATCGGAGCCGCGCGAGGCGTAAAAACCGAACTCCAAAGCCAGCCCAGCGTACTTGCGCGCCTGCTGCGCGGTGTGGCTGCCGGTGACGACTTCGATGCCCTTGCCCGCCAGGGCTTTGAAGCGTTCGAGCAAGGCCCATTCTTCGGCGGTGGTGAATCGGTAACGTCCCGGGTGGGCGATGACGGCCACGCCCCCAGCGGCCGCAATCCAGGCCAACGCCTGGTCGAGACTGGCCCACTCATGCTCGACATAGCCGGGCTTGCCCGGGGTGAGAAAGCGGCTGAAGACCTCGTGCGTCTGACGGCAGACGCCTTGTTCGACCAGATGCCGGGCAAAGTGGGTGCGCGAGAGCAGGGCGGGGTTGCCGGCGTAGCGCAGGGCACCGGCGTACACATCGGCCAGACCGAGATGACGTTCGAGGTCGTGCGCCATGTCGCGGGCGCGCTGGTCACGGCCGCTGCGAATCTGCGCAAGGCCGTCGCGCAGCGCGACGCTGTCGGGCTGCACGCCCAGGGCGACGATATGCACCGTCTGCGCCGCAAACGACACCGAGACTTCCACCCCGGCGACGAAACGCAGGCCAAGCGCTGCCGCGGCTTTGCTGGCCTCGTCGAGCCCGCCGACTTCGTCGTGATCGGTCAGCGCCCAGAGGTCGACACCGTTGGCATGCGCACGCTGCGCCAGCCCGGCAGGGGACAAGGTGCCGTCGGACACGCGGGAGTGCGAGTGCAGGTCGGCGTTGCGCGGGAATGCAGACGTCATGGGGACATTGTAGGGAGCCCGCCTACACTGCGTGGCATGAGCAAGCAGCGCCATGTCAGCCTGACCCCGGCCACGCAATGGCTGCGCGCGCAGGGGATCGCTTTCAGCGAGCATGCCTACACCTATGTCGAGCACGGTGGTGCGGCTTGGGGGGCGCAGGTGCTGGGTTTGCCACTGCACGCCGTGATCAAGACGCTGATCCTGCAGGACCAGCAGGCACGCCCGCTGGTGGTGCTGATGCACGGCGACTGCGAGGTGTCGACCAAGCAACTCGCCCGAGCCGTGGGCGTGCGGCATGTGGAGCCCTGCAAGCCCGAGGTGGCGCAGCGCCACAGCGGTTATCTAGTCGGCGGGACCTCACCGCTCGGCCTGCGCAAAGCCATGCCGATTTATGTCGAGCGCTCCATCCTGGTCCTCGACCGCATCTACATCAACGGCGGCAGGCGCGGCTATTTGCTGGGCATGGCGCCCAGTGTGCTCGATCAGGCCTTGCAGGCGGTGCCAGTGGATTGCGCGCTGGCGGCGTAGGCCCATGGGCGGCGGGCGGCGAGGGTGGCCTCATAGAATCGCGTTTCATGAATGCATCGACCATCGTCGCCTTGGCGTTTGCCGGCCTCGCCTACCTGCTGGGCTCGCTGTCGTTTGCCGTGCTCGTCAGCCGCGCGATGGGCATGGCCGACCCGCGCAGCTACGGCTCGGGCAACCCGGGCGCCACCAATGTGCTGCGCAGTGGCAACAAGCTGGCCGCGGCGCTCACGCTGCTGCTCGACGCCTTCAAGGGCTGGCTGGCCGTCTGGCTGGCCTTGATGTTCGGCGGCGCCTTGGGTCTGGGCGCGCCTGGGGTGGCGCTGGTGGCGGTGGCGGTGTTTCTCGGTCACTTGTACCCGGTGTTCTTCCACTTCAAGGGGGGCAAGGGCGTGGCCACCGCGGCTGGGGTGCTGCTGGCCATTCAGCCGTGGCTGGGGCTGGCGACGCTTGCCACCTGGCTGATCGTGGCGGTGTTCTTCCGCTATTCCTCGCTGGCCGCGCTGGTTGCCGCGGTGTTCGCGCCGTTCTATTACTGGTTCGGCGGTGGGCTGGCGTGGAACACTGACCCGGCGCTGCTGTTGGCGCTGGTGCTGATCGGCGCCCTGTTGATCTGGCGCCATCGCGCCAACATCCGCAAGCTCATGCGCGGCGAGGAAAGTCGCATCGGCCGCAAGAAATAGTCCCCTGCCGCGGCGCCGCGGCAACTCGGCTCAATCGCGAAAGTTGTTGAACGACAGCGGCGCCTCGTCGATGTCCTTGCGCAGAATCGCCATCGCAGTCTGCAGATCGTCGCGCTTGGCCCCGGTGATGCGCACCACATCGCCCTGAATGGCCGCAGTCAGCTTGAGCTTGGAGCCCTTGATGGCGGCGGTGATCTTCTTCGCCAATTCCTGGGGGATGCCGGCTTTGACGGTGAGCACCTGCTTGACCTTGTCGCCGGAAATTTTCTCGATCTTGCCCAGGTCGAAGAAGCGCGGATCGATCTTGCGCTTGGCGGCCTTGGCCATCAGCACATCGCGCACCTGGCCGAGCTGGAAGTCGCTGTCGGCGGTGAGGGTGATGGCCTTGTCGGCGAGTTCGACCTGGGCCGAGCTTCCTTTGAAGTCGAAGCGCGTGGCGATTTCCTTGGTCGCCTGGTCGCAGGCATTGCGCACCTCGACGAGGTCGGGTTCGAGAACGGTATCGAAGGTCGGCATGGAGACGTCCTGAAAGGGATAATGCTTGGTTTTATGGCAAGCGATTCTATGAGCCTGGAAATCGAAACCGATGTGCCCTTGGGCCGCCTCAACACCTTTGGCGTGGAGGCGCTGGCGCGTCGGTTGGTGCGCGTACGCAGCGCCCGCGACGTGCGTCTGGTGGTGGACCATCCCGACCTGGGGCGTGCGTCCAAGTTCATCCTGGGCGGGGGCAGCAACCTGCTGCTCACCCGCGACGTGGACGCGGTGGTGCTGAAGATGGAGATTGGCGGCATGCGCGTGCTCGACGACAGCGCCGACGCCACGCTGATCGAAGTCGGCGCTGGCGAGCCGTGGCACGACGTGGTCGTCTGGGCGCTGGCGCAGGGCCACCCTGGGCTGGAAAACCTGGCGCGCATTCCGGGCACGGCGGGTGCGGCTCCGGTGCAGAACATCGGCGCCTACGGGCTGGAGCTATCGGACCGGCTGGAGTCGGTGGACGTGGTCGATCTCGTCACCGGGCGCAGCGCCACCTTGCCCGCCGCGCACTGTCGGCTGGGTTACCGCGACAGCGTGTTCAAGCGCGAGCTGGCGGGGAAGTCGGTCATCACCGCCATTCGTCTGCGGCTGCCCAAGCCGTGGCAGCCGGTGGCCGGGTACGCCGACGTTGAACGTTGGCTGCAGCGCCAGGCCATCACCGACCCCACGCCGCACGACATCTTCGACGCCGTCTGCGCCATCCGCGCCAGCAAACTGCCCGACCCGGCGCAACTCGGCAATGCCGGCAGCTTTTTCAAGAACCCGGTGGTCAATCGCACCATCCGCAATGAGATTCTCGAAGACCATCCCG
>JAKAFC010000123.1 GCA_021818065.1 Pseudomonadota bacterium | reverse complement strand
CAATGGCCCGCCCCAGCATGCGCTGCGGCACGATGGCCCGCAGCAGGGCCGCGTTGAGCGCCATGATGGCGGCGCCGCCCAGGCCTTGAATGAAGCGCGCGGCTGCCAGCCAACCCAGACCCGGGGCCGCCACGCACAGCGCCGACGCCAGGGTGAACACGGCGACGCCACCGACGTATAGCCGACGATGCCCGACCGCGTCGCCCACGGCCGCAGCAGGAAACAGCGCCATGACCAGGGCCAGCTGATAGGCCGTGACCACCCAGATCGCCTGCGACGCGCTCACTCGCAGCGCGCTGGAGATGGTGGGCAGGGCGACGTTGACGATGGTGCCATCGAGCACCACCAGCACTGTGGCCAGCAGCACACCCGCCACGGCAGCGAGCTGCCCCGGTTCGAGGGCATCGCCGTTGGGCAGCGGCGGTGGACGGTGGAACGGGAACATCATGGGAGGAGACCGCAACGTGGGAACAGGCCGGAACTCTAACCGTGCGCGCTTGGCCAGCGCAGAGAACCGGCTGCAGCGCAAGCCATTGGCCAGGCACAGGGCCAGACTGGCCAGCCCTCTTGAGCCGGGGCGCGAGACGCCGCGGTTTACACCCCCTTGCCGATCCCGCAGAATGGCAGGCCCCGACGACAGGACACCCGCTTGAACCAAATCGCCCTGACCTTTGCCGCCCTGGCCCGTGGGCTCGTGCTGCTGCTCGTGCTGATGGCCTCGGCCAGCGCCACGACGCCCCCGCTGTCCGCCATTCAGGCCGATCTGGATGCCGGGCGTCTGGTGCAGGCCGATCGGGCGATCGCCCAGGTGTTGGCTGCCCAGCCCGATTCCGCTCCCGCGCACTACCTCTCAGCGCGAGTGCTCGCGGCCGAGGGCAAATGGCCGCTGGCCCGCGCCGCGTTGCTGCGCGCCGAGCATCTCGATCCGACCATGGCCTTCGTGCCGCCAAACGATCTGATGGCGTTCGCCCAGACGGTGGAGCGCCACACCGAGGCCGGGCCGCTGCAGTCGTCCAGCCGTGGCGTGCTGGTGCTGGCCGCGGCTTTCATCCTCATCTTCCTCTACCTCATGGTGAGCATCGTCCGCGCCCGGGCACGCGAGCGGCAAGGCCGAGACAACGGCTCCGCGTCTTAGAGCTGCGGCGGCTCCTGCATCAGCGCGACCTGCTCGCGCAGCTCGAGAATGCGGTCCTGCCAGTAGCGCACGCTGCCGAACCAGGGAAACGCCGCGGGAAACGCAGGGTCGCTCCAGCGGCTGGCGATCCAGGCGCTGTGATGCAGCAGGCGCAGCGTGCGCAAGGCTTCGACCAGGTGTGTTTCCCGTGGGTCGAAGGCGCGGAACATCGCATAGCCGCGCAGCAGCGCGGCGAACTGGCGCCGCATCTCGGCGGCATCGCCCGAGAGCAGCATCCACAGGTCTTGCACCGCCGGGCCGGTGCGGCTGTCGTCGAAATCGACGAACTGCGGGCCTGCGTCGGTCCACAGCACGTTACTCGGGTGACAATCGCCATGCAGGCGGATGGAGGTCACATCGCCCGCCCGCGCATAGGCCTGGCGCACGCCATCCAAAGCCGAATCGACGATGGCGAGCCAGGGGTCGTGCAGGTCCGGCGGCAGCCAGTCACCAGCCAGCAGCAACGTGCGCGACGCCACGCCGAAGGTCTGCACGTCCAGCGCGGGGCGGGCCTGATAGGCCCGGGCGGCGCCGACGGCATGGAGACGGCCGAGCGCACGGCCCAGCCATTCCAGGGTCGCATCCTGCTCGATCTCGGGGGTACGGCCGCCCTGGCGCGGGAACAGGGCGAAACGGTGGCCAGCGCCGTGGTGCAACGTCTGCCCGTCCAGGCGCAGCGGCGCGACCACCGGCACCTCGCACTCGGCAAGCTCCAGGGTGAAGGCGTGCTCTTCCAGAATGGCGGCATCGCTCCAGCGGCCTGGGCGGTAGAACTTGGCGATGCGCTGCGTGCCGTCCTCCAGGCCCACCTGATACACGCGGTTCTCGAAGCTGTTGAGCTGCAGCAGCGTGCCGTCGCAACGCAGACCCAGGCTGTCGATGACGTCGAGCACGGCGTCGGGCCCGAGATCGGCATAGGGAAGGGCTGCGGTCGGCGGCATGATGCGGCTCGGGGTCAGGTCGGGCGCTGCAGCGTCTCGAGTTCGACGGCGACGCTGGCCGCCGCGCTGCTCAGGGTCACGGCGCCATCCTGCACCAGACATTGCAGCTGCATGGTGCGCGCGGTGAGCCCGGCCAGAGCCTGACTGGTTTCGGCAGGCAGCCGCAGCACGGTGAGGTTGGGCAGCCGCGCGAGCTTGCCCGCGATCTGCTTCCACCACACCGGGCAACTGCTGGCATGGCACACCACGACGACCTGCTGCGCGCGTGCACAGGCCTTGCGCACCCGGCTTTCGTCGGGCTGGCCGATGTCGATCCACAGGGTGATGGCGCCGGTCAGGTCCTTGACCCAGAGGTCGGGCTCGTCGACGTCGAACAAGCCCTTGGTCAGGGCCATGCCCTCCTGCGCGTACAGGGCGTAGAGCAGCACGCGCACCATCATGCGCTCGTCCGTCTCGGACGGATGGCGGGCAATGGTGAGGGCGTGGTCGGCGTAGTAATGCCGATCCATGTCGGCCACTTGCAGGTCGGCTTTGTAAATCGTTGCTTTCAACGCCATGGTCGGATCGCTCGCGGACAAAGCGTGCATTGTGCCGGGTGGGCTCGACGCCGTCTCGTCCACCGGGCCCGGCGCGGCGTGACCGCTCACCACCGCACCATCGTGCGGCTGCAGACGGGCAAAGGCGGGCACGGCCAGCAAGGGCAGCACGGCGAGCACCACGAAGGTGAGATGAAACGTCGCCAGCGTCGGTGCCGTATGCAGCGGGGCGAGCAGGCCGAGCCACGCAGCCCCCAGCGACACGCCGAAGCTCACGGTGAGTTGTTGCAGCAGCCCGCCCAGGCTGGTCGCCCGGCTCAGGCGCGGCGCCGGAATGTCGGCATACGCCAAGGTGTTGGAGATCATGAACTGCGTTGATCGCACCAGACCGTAGACGATGATGGCCGCGGCAATCCAGGGCATCGCCAGATGCGGCCCCACCAAGGCGAAGCTGGCCAGGGAACCGCTGCAGGCCACGGCACTCACCAAAAGCAGGCGGCGAAACCCGAGCCAGCGTAAACCCGTGCCGACAAACAGTCGCACCACCGGCGAGGCCAGGGCCGACAAAAAGGTGAGCGCGCCCGACTGCACCGGAGTCATCCCCAAGCCGACCTGCAGCAGGATGGGCAGCAGATACACCGGCGCGTTCATCGCCATGCGGCACAGTCCGCCGGCCAGGGTGGCGATGCCGAAGGCGCGCTCGCGCAGCAAGGTCAGATCGACGGCCGGGTGGGCGCGGCGTCGGCCGTGACGCACAAAAGCCAGCAGCAGGACCACGGCGCCCACGGTCATGGCCGCGAGCATGGCCGCTGGCAGATGCGTCACGCCCTCCATGGCGAACTGCAGCAGTCCCACGGCGACACCGAACAGGGCGAATCCCCAAAGGTCGAAGGCGGGCGGCGCAGCCTCGGTATCGTCGCGCAGCACGCGCGCGGCCAAGGCCATGCCGAGCAAGCCGAACGGCAGGTTGACAAAAAAGATCCAGCGCCAGGACAGCGCCGTGGTCAGCCAGCCGCCGAGCAGCGGGCCGATGACCGGGCCGACGATGGCGGGCAGGGTGGCGTAGGTCATGGCGCGCACCAGATCGGCGCGGGGAAAGCTGCGCAGCAGGATGAGGCGGCCCACGGGCGTCATCATGGCCCCACCCAGCCCCTGCAGCATGCGCATGGCCACCAGCATGGGAAAGCTGTCGGCCACGCCGCACAGCACCGACCCCAGGGTGAACAGCCCCAGTGCCGCGATGAACACGCGACGCGCGCCGAAGCGGTCGGCCAGCCAGCCGCTGAGCGGGATGAATACGGCCAGGGTCAGCACATAGGCGCTGACCGCCAGGCTCATCTGCACCACACTGGCCCGCAGGGTGTGGGCCATGGCCGGAATGGCGGTGGTGACGATGGTGGCGTCGAGCTGTTCCATGAGGAACGCGATGGCCACGACCATGGCGATCAGCGGCCGCGGCGCGCGCTGCGGCGGTGGCATGGGTTGGGCGGGTGTCACGCGCCCACCTGCTGGCGGGCACCCGGGGCACGGCAGGCGGCAGCGTGCGCGGAGGCAGACAGCGTCATGCCCGCACTGTAGGCAAGAACGCGCGGTCCTGCACGGCTGCGGGCACACAAGCCGATGCAGGCGCGGCGCGCCATGATGCGGATCAAGGCCGGTGGTCGCCGCAGCAAGACAGCAAGGGGCTGCGTCCTGAACATTCGCGCAGATTGTGTGAAAAAAGCACGCTTGCGATCACGGAGCACGCTGAATTTACAGTGGATTGCTCCCCGCTTGCCTACACTCGGTTGCCCTGAACAACTTGTCATGCGCCGGCAACTTTTGGTTTCTGGCGCGCCTCGCGCAAGCCCGCTCCAACCGTTTCCACACCAACGCCACCTGAGAAATCTCCTGCGATGGGCGCGCCCGACCCGTGCCACGCGCCCCGACCGATCGTTGCCAGGATGGACCGCCTCCACCCCTCCAACCACGCCCACCGCCCGCAGCTGGCGCTGCTGGTGCTGCACCTTTGTGGCTATGCCATCGGCGCCTTCACCATCCTGGGCTACGGCCTGCTGAAGCTGGTGCCCCTGGGTGCCTCGGCCGCCTACTTCGCCGCCGGCGCTCTGGTGAACGGCGCGATGTACCTCTGGATCCGGCGCCTGCCCGAGTCCACGGTGCGCGAGAAGGCCTACCCGACCTACGCCTACCTGCTGCTCAACGTCGCCGTGCAACTGGGTTTCGCCGTGTGGTTGCCGCAGATCGCGTTTTTCGCCCTGCTGGTTCTGGTGGGCGTCGTCCCGCTGGACGTGTTGCGACTGCAACGGCGGCAGATGGTGGCCTTGTACACGGCGATCGCCGCCATGGCGCTGGTGGCGCTGCTCATCAGCCAGGGCGACTGGACCGTTCCCACCCATGGCTGGTCGCAGGAGTTGCTGTTGTGGCTGGCCTTCGCCGAGACGCTGGGATTCGCCACCGCCTCGCAACTGTTCAAACAGCGCTACAGCCGCGACCTGGTGCAGCATCATCAGAAGGTCCAGGACGCCTACAAGACTTTCCGCACCATCGCCTACCGCGACGACCTCACCAGCCTACCCAACCGTCGCGCCTTCCTGCAGCAGCTCACCGAGGTGCTGGCCAGGCAGCCGCAACGGCCGCTGGCCATCGGCATGATCGACCTCGACCGCTTCAAGATCGTCAACGATCGCCTGGGCCACGCCATCGGCGACCAACTGCTGGTGGCCGTGGGCCAGCGGCTGCGCGCCACGCTGCGCCAGGGCGACGTCCTGGCGCGGCTGGGCGGCGACGAGTTCGTCGTGATGCTGGCGCACCACGCCTCGCTCGACCAGTTGCGCGCCGCCGCCGAGCGCCTGGTCAAGTGCATGGAGCAGGAGTTCGTGGTGCAGAGCCACGCGCTGCAACTCGGTCTTTCGTTGGGCATCGTCATCCAGCAGCAGGACCAGCCGGCCGATGCCGCCACATTGATGCGCCGCGCCGATCTGGCGATGTACGCCGCCAAGGAAAACGGCCGTCAGCAGTACCGCTTCTTCGACCAGACCATGGAAGACGCGCTGCAGCAGCGCAGCCGCATCCTGCACTGGGTGCTCGACGCCCTGCGCGACGACCGTCTGGAGCTGCACTTTCAGCCCATCCTGTCGTTCAACCCCAGGACCGAGGGCGACAGCGTGGCCATCAGCGGCGCCGAAGCCCTGTTGCGTCTGCGCGATGCCGAGGGCGTGCATGCTGCGGGCAGCTTCGAGTCGGTGCTCGACGACGAGCAGGTCAGCGTTCCTCTGGGCCGCATGGTGCTGGCCAAGGCCATGGCGCAAGCGCAGCGCTGGCACCAGCAGGGACGCGATATTCAGGTGAGCGTCAACATCAGCCCGCGGCATTTCCTTGACCCGCAGTTCCTGTCCGACCTGCGCGCCACTCTCGAACGCCACCCCGACTGTCCGCCCGACCGTCTCATTCTCGAAGTCACCGAGCACGGCTCCGAACTCGACAGCCGTATGGCCGGTTTCGTCGTCAACCGCTGCCGCCGCCTGGGCGTGCATGTGACGCTGGACGACTTCGGCACCGGCAGCGCCAGCCTGATCCACCTGCAGCAACTCGAGGTGTCCTCGGTGAAGATCGACCGCAGCTTCACCCGCGACCTGTTCACCAGCGGCGCCGGGCTGAGCATCACCTACGGGCTGCTGCGCACCGCTGCGCTCATGGGCCTGAGCGTCGTGGCCGAGGGCGTGAGCACGCCGCAGCATGCGCTGGCGCTGGCCTCCATGGCGTGCTCGCGGTTCCAGGGTTACGCCATCGCCCGGCCGATGTGCGCCGACGACCTGGAAACCTGGCTGACCGACTGGCGCGCCCGCCTGCCCTGGGCAGCCGTGCTGCCGCGCCAGGCGCAGATTTCGCCGGACGCCATCCACGCCCTGGTGCAGCACAACAACGCCGCGCTGCACGCCGAGCGCGGCAGCATCAGCGCCGAAGAGCGCGCCGTGCTGCTCCGCCCCGACGCCCCGCAGCTCTGCGCCCTGGGCGTCTGGTGCCAGCAAAACGCCGCGCAATTCAGCCAGCGGCCGGGCTTTCTGCGTTTGATGCGCGAACATCACCTGTTCCACACCCGCCTGCGCGAAAACCTGGCGCAGACCGATGCCGACGCCGCGCAGACCGACAAGACTCTGCTGCACGACCAAAGCCGCGTCATTCGCCACCAGTTCTGGAATCTGATTCTTCTCGGCGTGGACCACGGCACCGATCAGGCCGTGTTCGACCCACCCGCGCCCGACTTCGACGGCACGGCGCCCGCGCTCTCGGTGGTGCAATGAAGCGGTGCGGTCATTTCCGCTTGCCAGTCGTGCAGCAAGCAGGGACACTGTGCATCATTCCAAAACCAGGGCCTGTTCACGCCATGCACACTCCTGAGCGCCCGTTGCTTCGCGGCATGCCGCGCCGGGCCCGGCGGCGCCGCTGCCCCCTATGACGCAACCTGCCCCTGCCAGGCCGCTTGCCGCCCCCTCGTATGCCGTCCTGCTGACGTTCACCATCGCGGGCTACGGCGTGTATGGCGCGCTGCTGCTCGCCTACGCGGCGCTGGGCTACCTGCCGTGGGCGGTGGCACCGGCCTACGCCCTGCTCGGGGCCACGCTCAACCTCGGGCTGCTGAACTGGATGCTCTACGCCTCGGGCGCGGCGCAAGGCCGTTTTCCCACCCTGCCCTACCTCGGCTTGAATGCCGCGCTGCAGTTGGCCTTCTTCGCCCTGCTGCCGCGTCTCGGTGTGCTGTTCATCCTGCCCCTGCTGGCATTGAGCCCCGTGGCCGTGCTGCACGGCAGCCGTCTGCAAACGGCGCTGCGCCTGGTGGTGCTGGCGCTTCTCAGCGGTGCGGCTCTGTTGCTGAGCCCCGGCGTGCTGCAGTTGCCCATGCCCGATGCGCCCGCGCGTGCGCTGGCCTGGCTGGCGTTGCTGGCGGCGCTGGGCTTTGGCGCCGCGCTGCTGCTGCGCATCGAAGGCCTGAGCCGCAACCTCATCCAGGACAACCTGCGGCTGGATAAGGCCTACCGCGCGCTGCGCCGCTACGCCCTGCGCGACGACCTCACCGGCCTGGCCAACCGCCGCATCTTTCTCGAATACCTCAACGGCCAGATGCAACGCCACCCCGGCCAACCGCTGAGCATCGGCCTCATGGACCTGGACCGCTTCAAGGCCGTCAACGACCGCCTCGGCCACGTCGTCGGCGACAAGCTGCTGATCGCCGTGGGCCAGCGGCTGCGCTCGGTGCTGCGCGAAGGCGACCTGCTGGCGCGCTTTGGGGGCGACGAGTTCGTGGTGCTGCTGCCGGGCTACAGCACCGAGCAACAACTGAGCTTCATCGCCCGGCGTCTGGTGGGCAGCATCGAAGACCCCTTCGAGATTCAGGGCCACACCTTGCAGATCGGCCTGTCGCTCGGGCTGGTGGTGCAGCAGATCGATGCCCCGGTGGACGCCGACACGCTGGTGCGGCGCGCCGACATGGCGATGTACGCGGCGAAAAAGAACGGCCGCCAGCAGTACCGCATCTTCGATCAGCAGATGGAAGACGCGATGCAGGAGCGTCAC
>JAKAFC010000122.1 GCA_021818065.1 Pseudomonadota bacterium | reverse complement strand
CGATTTCATCCACTTCGACGTGATGGACAACCATTACGTGCCCAACCTGACCATCGGCCCGCTGGTGGCCGAGGCCATCAAGCCTTACTGCAAGAAGGCCGACGGCACCCCCATCACGTTGGATGTGCACCTCATGGTCGAGCCGGTCGATGCCATCGCCCAGTCCTTCGTCAAGGCGGGGGCTGACATCGTCAGCTTCCACCCCGAGGCCAGCAAGCACGTCGATCGCACCCTGCAGATGATTCGCGACGGCGGTGCCAAAGCCGGGTTGGTGTTCAACCCCGCCACGCCGCTCGACGTGCTCGACTACGTCATGGACAAGGTCGACTTGGTGCTGCTGATGAGCGTGAACCCCGGCTTTGGCGGCCAGAGCTTCATCGAGAGCAGCCTGCCCAAGGCCAAGCAAGTGCGCGCCAAGCTCGACGCCTACAAGGCGCAGACCGGCCGCGACATCCTGCTGGAGATCGATGGCGGCATCAAGCCCGACAACATCGCCGCCGCCGCCGCCGCCGGGGTCGATACCTTTGTCGCCGGCAGCGCCATCTTCGGCAAGCCCGACTACAAGGCCGTGATCGACGCCATGCGCGCCAACCTGGCGAAAGTCGCCTGATGGAGGCGCGCACCGTCACCCTCGTCGGCCATGCCGTGCAGGGCGCCATCGTCGATCTCGACGGCACCATGGTTGACACCCTGGGCGACCTGCACGCCGCCACCAACGCCACGATGCAGCAGCTGGGCCTGCCGCCGCTGACGCGCGAGCAGGTTGAACACCGCATCGGCAAAGGCTCCGAATACTTGGTGATGCAGGCGCTCAAACTGCATGTCGACGATGCCCGGGCGCAGGCGCTCTACCCCGAGGCCATCGCGCTCTATCTCAAGCTGTACGGCGAACTCAACGGCCAGTATGCCGACGCGTTCCCCGGCGTGGCCGAGGGCGTTGCCGCGCTGCACGCCGCCGGGCTGAAGCTGGCCTGCGCCACCAACAAGCCCACCGATCTGGCGCGGCAGTTGCTCCAGATGAAGGGATTACTGCAGTACTTCTCGCTGGTCAACGGCGGCGACGCCTTTCCGCGCAAGAAACCCGATCCCATGCCGCTGCTCGAAACCTGCAAGCAGCTCGGCCTGCCACCTGCGCAGGTGCTGATGATCGGCGACTCGCAGAACGACGCCCTGGCCGCCCGCGCCGCCGGTTGCCCGGTGGCCCTGGTCACCTACGGCTACAACCACGGCGAACCGGTGCGCGGTGTCGATGCCGACGGCTTTGCCGACCGCATCGGCGACCTGCTCCCGGCCTGACACCTCGCCAGACGCTGACCGTCTCGGTGGCGCCTGCGGTGCAGGCGCAAAAAAACCGCCTGATGAGGCGGTTTTTTTGTGGGTACAGCGAGCGTGAAGCTCAACTGACGTTCTGCTTCTGCACGGCGGCGCTCGACAGCACGCCGGCGGGCAGCATGCGCAGCATGGCCTGGTACAGCTCGGCGTTGCCGGTGCCCGGAATGATGTGCGCGCCCGGGCCCATCAGCACGATGCCGTTGGCGGGTTCGAACAGCATTTCCACGGTTTCGCCCTTGGGAATTTGCTTCACGCTGGCGAGTTGCTTGCTGAAGGCGTCCATGGCGGGCTTGAACGACGCGTATTGCGCCGCCGACGTGCCCTTCTTCACCCCGGCTTCCAGCGCCTTGGCAAAGCTCACGGCCGACATGTTCGACAGCGCGGTCAGGCGGATGGACTTGGCGCCGGGCATGGTCATGATGTCGCTTGCCGACGTGGTGTTCTGCGGCAGATACACCGCCGCAGCCATCTTGCCGCCCAGATCGACGGTGCCGGCACCGTTGATCAGCAGGGGCACGCCGTTGGCCGGCGCGGTCTGCATCAGGGGCACGCCGTCGACCTTGACGGCAGCATTGGCGCTCACGGCGCCCACGGTAGTCGCCAGCGCGATGGCGGTGGCAGCCCAGATTGTCTTCATGTTGAGTCCTCGGGTGGTCGAATATCAGCAGAATCTTATTTTAGGAATCCAGCCCCTGCGTGCCAGGGTTTTCACCGAAGTGGCGTGTCGCAGAGGTCACCAAACATGACCGGGCGCAAGGCAGAACATGGCGAAGCGGGTGGCCTGGGCGGCGCAGCGGCTCAGTTGCCGTCGGCCGATTGGCCCAGCAGCGCCTTTTTCAGGCTGTCTTCGGCCGGGTCCTTGCCCAGCCAGATCTTCAGCATGGAGTTGAAGAACTGCGGGTCGGAAAACACTCCGCCCGAGGCCACGCCATCGATGGCGATGGTGCTGCCCTTGCCCGGCATGTCGCGAATGGTGATGGTTTCGCCGGTCTTGACCTGACTCTTTTGGGCAAACAGCGCGCTGAGCTGCACCAGGCTGGGAATGAAGGCGCTGAATTCCTCGGGGCTGAGGTTGTTCTTGATGCCTTCGTTGAGTTTGTCGCCCAGTTCCTTGCCGCTGACGTCGCGCAGCATGGTCAGCTTCAATTCCTTCGGCCCCGCCATGCTGAAGATGCCCTGCGGCTGCGTGCTCTTCTGCGGCAGGTAGAGCGCGGCGGTGTAGACCTTGAAAAAGAACACATGCCGCGTACCCGCGCCGTTGAGCACCAGCGTCTTGCCGCCGACGTCCACCTGCGGCGGGATGTCCACGCCATGCAGCGTCAGGGCCTGGGCGGGCAGGGGCAGGCCCGCTGCCAGCGCCGTGCACAGCACGGCGGCCGGGGCGACAAAGCGAAAGGGGCGGTGCTTGGCGGTTTGCATGGCGTCTCCTGTTATCGAACGGTCGTTCATTTTTCTCAGATTGTCGTGGTTTGACAAGCGGATTTGCCGCAAAGCGTGCGGTGGCAGAGCCTAAGATCTGCCGACATTCATCGCCAGGAGACACCATGCCCAAATTCTTCCAGGATGCCTATCCCGACGCGCTGGCGCACTGCTACGGCTGCGGTCGGCTCAATCCCTACGGCCATCACATCCAGACGGTGTGGGACGGCGACGAAACGCTGACCCGCTTCACCCCGGAGCCCTATCACACGGCCGTGCCGGGGTTTGTTTACGGCGGGCTGATCGCGTCGCTGATCGACTGCCACAGCACCGGCACTGCGGCCGCGGCGATGGATCGCGCCGCGGGTGGCGCCGCTCCGGCGGCACGGTTTGTCACCGCCTCGCTGCACGTCGATTACCTCAAGCCCACGCCGCTGGGGCCGACGCTGGAGATCCGCGGCACGGTCAAGGAGATCAAGGGGCGCAAGGTGGTGGTGCAGAGCACCGTGTTTGCCAACGGCGTGGCCACGGCGCGCGGCGAGGTGGTGGCGGTGCAGATGCCCGAGAATTTCGGCGCCAGTCCGGCCTGAACACCGCGCGTGGCTGCGCAATGCCGTTGGCCCTGGGCCGACGCTCACGCGAGTTTGCTACAGTCGCAACTCCATTTGCGCAGCACGTTCACGCATTCCATGTTCGTTCATCGGCGACACGCATCGGGTTCTGGCGACCGGGGGGCTTGGCCCTGGCGGATCGCGCGCACCCGCACCCTTGCCGTCGCCGTGCGCGCGGCGATGGTCTGAGCGCGTCTGCGCCGGGCCTACGCCTACCGCGCCGGTTCGCTGATCTGCCGTGTCGGGCGTCCTGCCCCGCGGCGACCCTTCGGAGTCGAACATGAACGCCACCGCGTTTGCCCAACTGGCCCAGCAGGGCTTCAACCGCATCGCCCTGACCACCCAGGCCCTGGCCGACCTGGAAACCCCGCTGTCGCTCTACCTCAAACTGGTGCCGCGTGGCGCAGCCGGGCGCAACAGTTTTTTGCTGGAGTCCGTGGTGGGAGGAGAGCGGTTCGGCCGCTATTCCTTCATCGGCCTGCCGGCCCGCACACTGCTGCGGGTGAAAAACGGCGTGACCGAGGTGGTGACCGACGGCGCGGTGGTGGAGCGCGCCACCGACAACCCGCTGGACTTCATCGATGCCTTCTACAAGCGCTTCAAGGTGTCCATGCCCGCAGGCCTGCCGCGCTTTTGCGGCGGTCTGGCCGGCTACTTTGGCTATGAGGCGGCGCGCTACATCGAGCCGCGTCTGGCGCGCTCGGCGCAAAAGCATCCCAAGCCCGACCCGGTCGATCTGCCCGACATCCAGTTGCTGCTGACCGAGGAACTGGCGGTGATCGACAACCTCACCGGCCGCCTGCATCTGATTTTGTACGCCGACCCGACGCAACCGCAGGCCTTTGATCGGGCGCAGGCGCGGCTCGATGCGCTGCGCGCCCAGCTGCAGGCCCCGGTCGAGGCGCCGCCGTTGCAGCCGGGCGAGGTCACGGCGATCGAGCGCGAGTTCGACAAGGCCGACTACCTGGCCGCCGTGGCCGTGGCCAAGGAGTACATCGCCGCTGGCGATTACATGCAGGTGCAGATCGGGCAGCGCTTGCGCAAGGCCTACCCGCAGCCGCCGCTGAGCCTGTACCGCGCGCTGCGCGCGCTCAACCCCTCGCCGTACATGTACTTTTACGATTTTGGCGATCATCAGGTGGTGGGCGCCTCGCCGGAAATCCTGGTGCGGCAGGAGCGCACGCCGGACGGGCAGAAGGTCACCATCCGCCCGTTGGCCGGCACACGCCCGCGTGGCGCCACCCCGGAGCAGGACGCGGCCAACGAGGCCGAGCTGCTGGCCGACCCCAAGGAGCGTGCCGAACATCTCATGCTCATCGACCTGGCGCGCAACGACATCGGCCGCATCACCCGCACCGGCACGGTCAAGGTCAGCGAGGCCTTCGCCATCGAGCGCTATTCGCACGTCATGCACATCGTCAGCAACGTGGACGGCCTGCTGCGCGACGGCATGGATGCCATGGACGTGTTCCGTGCCACCTTCCCGGCCGGCACGCTGTCCGGGGCGCCAAAGATCCGCGCCATGGAGGTGATCGACGAACTCGAACCCACACGGCGCGGGCTGTACGGCGGCGCGGTGGGGTATTGGAGCTTTGCCGGCGACATGGACTTGGCCATCGCCATCCGCACCGGCATCGTCAAGCAGGGCCAGCTCTATGTGCAGGCGGCGGCGGGCATCGTCGCCGATTCCGTGCCGGAGATGGAATGGCGCGAGACCGAGGTGAAGGCCCGCGCCGTGCTGCGCGCCGCCGAGCAGGTGCAGGAGGGGCTGTGAGGGCGTCAGCTCCCACGCCGCTTTGCCGCCACACCGCAAGGAGATCCCCATGCTGCTGATGATCGACAACTACGACAGTTTTACCTACAACTTGGTGCAGTACTTCGGTGAACTGGGCCAGGACGTGCACACCGTGCGCAATGACGCCATCGACCTCGAAGGCATCGCCGCCCTCAATCCCGAGCGCATCGTCATTTCCCCTGGGCCGTGCTCGCCCGCCGAGGCCGGGGTGTCGGTGCCGGTGCTGCAGTATTTCGCCGGGCGCCTGCCCATTCTCGGCGTGTGCCTGGGGCACCAGGCGATCGGTGCCGCCTTCGGCGGCCAGATCGTGCGAGCGCGCAGCATCATGCACGGCAAGACCAGCCCCATCACCCACGATGGCAAAGGCGTGTTCGCCGACCTGCCCAGCCCCTACACGGTGGTGCGCTACCACTCGCTGGCCATCGCCCGCGACACCCTGCCAGCCTGTCTGGAAATCACCGCGCAGACCGAGGACGGCGAGATCATGGGGGTGCGGCACCGACATTTCGCCATCGAAGGGGTGCAGTTCCACCCGGAATCCATCGAGACCGAGCATGGGCACAAGCTGCTGCAGAACTTTCTGGCCTTGACCGAGGATCACTTCCATGACCATCAGTAATCACGATGCGCTGGTGCGCGTCATCGAGCACCGCGAGATTTTTCATGACGAAATGGTCGGGCTGATGCGCCGCATCATGACCGGCGAGATGTCGCCGGTCATGATGGCTGCGCTCATCACCGGCCTGCGGGTGAAAAAGGAGACCATCGGCGAAATCGCCGCCGCCGCCTCGGTCATGCGCGAGTTCGCCACACCGGTCGAGGTGGCCGACAAGAAGCGGCTGGTCGATATCGTCGGCACCGGGGGCGATTCGGCGCGGACCTTCAACATCTCCACCGCCAGCATGTTCGTCGCGGCGGCGGCGGGGGCGCAAGTGGCCAAGCATGGCGGGCGCAGCGTGAGCTCTTCCTCCGGCTCGGCCGACGCCCTCGACGCCCTGGGCGCCAGCATCCAGCTCACCCCGGCGCAGGTGGCGCAGTGTCTGCAGCAGTGCGGCATCGGCTTCATGTTCGCCCCCAACCATCACCCCGCCATGAAGTACGCCGCGCCGGTGCGCAAGGAGCTCGGCGTGCGCACCATTTTCAACATCCTCGGCCCGCTGACCAACCCGGCGGGGGCGCCCAACCAGTTGCTCGGCGTGTTCCATCCCGATCTGGTGGGCATTCTGGTGCGCGTGCTGCAGCGCCTGGGCAGCGAGCATGCCGTGGTGGTGCACGGTCTGGACGGTCTCGACGAGGTCTCGCTGTCGGGCGAGACGCTGATCGGCGAACTCAAGAATGGCCAGATTTCCGAATACGCCATCCATCCCGGCGACCTTGGGCTCAAGGCCGCGCCGCTGGACGCGCTGCGGGTGGATGGGCCGGAACAGTCCATCACCCTGATGCGCGAGGCGCTCAACGACGTCGACGGCCCGGCGCGCGATATCGTCGCCCTCAACGCCGGCGTGGCGCTCTACGCCGCCAACGTCGCCCCGGCGCTGATCGACGGCGTGCAGATGGCGCGCGAAGCCATCTCCAGCGGCGCCGCGCGTGACAAATTGCAGGAGTTCGTGCGCGTCACCCGCGCGCTGCAAACCCCCGCGGTGCCGACATGAGCGACATCCTCCAGCGCATCTTGGCCACCAAGGCCGAAGAAGTCGCCGCTGCCAGCGCGCGTCTGCCGCTGGACGTGCTGCGGCAGCACGCCGCGCAGCGCGACACGTCCCGCGGCTTTGCTGCTGCGCTGCAACGCAAGGTGGCCCAGGGCGGCCCTGCGGTGATCGCCGAAGTCAAGAAGGCCAGCCCGTCGCGCGGCGTGTTGCGGGCCGACTTCGATCCCGCCGCTATCGCCCGCAGCTACGCTGCGGGAGGGGCCTGCTGCCTGTCGGTGCTCACCGACGTGCAGTACTTCCAAGGGGCCACCGCTTTCTTGCAGCAGGCGCGCGCCGCTTGCACGTTGCCGGTGCTGCGCAAGGACTTCATCGTGCATCCCTACCAGGTCGTCGAGGCCGCGGCGATGCAGGCCGACTGCATTCTGCTGATCGCCGCTGCCATGCCAGCGTCACAGTTGCGCGACCTGGAGGCGCAGGCCCATGCGCTCGGCCTCGACGTGCTGGTGGAGGTGCACGACGCCGCCGAGTTGGAGACGGCGCTGACCTTGCGCACCCCGCTGCTGGGCATCAACAACCGCGACCTGCGCTCGTTCCAGACCCGGCTCGACGTCACCCTCGACCTGCTGCCGCGCATTCCGGCCGACCGTCTGGTGGTCACGGAAAGCGGCATCCTTGAACCCGACGACGTGCGCCGCATGCGGGCGGCCGGGGTGCAGGCCTTTCTCGTCGGCGAGGCCTTCATGCGTGCGCCCGACCCGGGGCAGGCGCTGCGGGCGCTGTTCGGATGACCCGTGGCGGCGCACGACATTTGACTTTGGCAAAAAAATCGCTGAGAATTGGCGGTTCGCCTCGGAGAGGTGGCCGAGTGGTTAATGGCAGCAGACTGTAAATCTGCCCTCTAACGAGTACGCTGGTTCGAATCCAGCCCTCTCCACCAGGCGCGAGATTTCGTGTGAACCGCGCAAGGCGGGTTGTGCGTGGCGGCCTTGATCGCGCCAATGTGTTGCAAGCGTGGCAAGGCGGGAGTAGTTCAATGGTAGAACCTTAGCCTTCCAAGCTAATGGCGCGGGTTCGATTCCCGTCTCCCGCTCCAAGCCCCGCCCGGTGCTGTGATGGGTGTTGGTTTCGGCGCAGGTTCGAGTTTGATTTGCATCGGGCGCGCAAGCGTTCATGCCCATGTGGCTCAGTGGTAGAGCACTCCCTTGGTAAGGGAGAGGTCGCGGGTCCGATTCCCGCCATGGGCACCAGTTGACTTTCTTGATTTGTCGATCTTTGTAGGCTTGAGGAGTTTGAATCATGGCGAAGGAAAAGTTTGAGCGGACCAAGCCGCACGTGAACGTGGGCACGATTGGTCACGTGGACCACGGCAAGACCACGCTGACGGCGGCCATCACCACCGTGCTGTCGGCCAAGTTTGGCG
>JAKAFC010000004.1 GCA_021818065.1 Pseudomonadota bacterium | reverse complement strand
CTGCAACCACCATGGCGGCGAGCGAGGTCTTCATGTCGGCGGCGCCGCGGCCGTACAGCCTGCCGTCGCGCACGGTGGGGGTGAATGGCGGGCTGTGCCACTGCTCGAGCGGCCCGGTCGGCACCACATCGGTGTGTCCGGCAAACACCAGCACGCCAGCATCCGCACGGGCACCCGGACGCAGCGCCCACAGGTTGGTGACGCGGAAGTCGGGCGGGCCGCTCTCCACGGTTTCGCAGGCGAAACCGAGCCGCTCCAGGCGCTGGCGCAGCAGCTGCTGGCAACCCTCGTCTTGCGGCGTGATGGAATGGCGGGCGATCAGGTCATGGACCAGGGATTGGGTGGGAGACATGCGGGTGGTGGACGCCTGGAACCGCTCAGCGCGGCGAATCCAGGTCAAGGGTGATTTCGGTGAAGGACGGCGTGTCGTCCTCGATGGACTCGGCCGGGGCCGCTTGCTTGCGCAGCGTCGCGTCGTTTTCCAGGCGCCACAGCAGGTTGGTGGGCGAGTCGGCGTAGGCCAGGGCCTCCTCGCGGCTGACCACCCCCTCGATGACCATGGTGGCCAGGGCCTGCTCGAAGGTCTGCGAGCCTTCGGCCATGGACTTTTCCATCGCCTCCTTGACTCC
Organism: Pseudomonadota bacterium; assembly: GCA_021818065.1. Lineage (GTDB taxonomy): Bacteria > Pseudomonadota > Gammaproteobacteria > Burkholderiales > Burkholderiaceae_C > Thiomonas. Next base: position 39,203 of record JAKAFC010000004.1, on the reverse strand, counting down.
GGAAAAGTCGCCCTTCTCGATCAACTCGCGCACCAACTGGGTGTTGAGCATGATTTCCACCGCAGGCGTCAGGCCTCCGGCACTGGCGCGCAGCAAACGCTGCGAGACAATGCCGCGCAGGCCCGAGGCCATGTCATTGAACAGCGCGGCACGCTGGTCCATGGGGTGGAAACCGACGATGCGGTTGAGCGCCTGATAACTGTTGTTGGCGTGCAACGTGGCCAGGCAGAGGTGGCCGGAGAGCGCGTACTGCAGCGCCGCGCTCATGGTGGCCTGATCGCGGATTTCACCGATCATGATGCAGTCCGGCGCCTGCCGCAACGCGTTCTTCAGCCCCACGGCGAGCGACTCGGTGTCGATCCCGACCTCGCGCTGGTTGACGATGGACTTGCGATTGGAGAACAGGTACTCGATGGGTTCTTCGAGCGTGAGGATGTGGCCGGTCTTGTTGGCGTTGCGGTAGTCGATCATCGCCGCCAGCGTGGTGCTCTTGCCCGCGCCGGTCGAGCCCACCATGAGCAGCAGGCCGTGCTTTTCCATCACCAGATCGGCCAGCACGCCGGGCAGGTTCAACGATTCCAGCGGCGGGATCTCGCCTGGAATGAAGCGCACCACCATGGCCACGCTGCCGCGTTGGCGAAACGCGCTGATACGAAAACTCCCCAGCCCGGGCCGCGGCAGGCCGATGTTGAGTTCACCGGTGCGGGTGACTTCGGCCGCGCGCTCATGTCCGACCGCTTCGGCCAGCAAACGGAAGGGCTCCTCCGGGGTCAACACCTGACGGTTCACCGCCACGGCATGGCCGTTGATGCGGATGAGAATGGGCGCATGCGGACTGATGTAGATGTCCGACGCCTTCTTTTCCGCCATCAGCTTGAACAAACGCTCCATTGCCGACATACCGCCCCCTGTTGTGTGGATCGCCCGAAACCGCGCTCGCCTCAGGCGCGCAGCAGTTCGTTGATGCTGGTCTTGGCGCGGGTCTGCGCATCGACCTTTTTCACGATCACGGCGCAGTACAGGCTGTACTTGCCGTCGCTGCTGGGCAGGTTGCCGCTGACGACCACCGAGCCCTCGGGAATCCGGCCGTAGCTCACCTCGCCGGTGGCACGGTCGTAGATCTTGGTCGATTTGCCGATGTACACGCCCATGGAAATGACGCAGTTGTCTTCGACGATCACGCCCTCCACCACTTCGGAGCGCGCACCGATGAAGCAGTTGTCGCCGATGATGGTCGGGTTGGCCTGGATGGGTTCGAGCACGCCGCCGATGCCCACGCCGCCCGACAGGTGCACGTTTTTGCCGATCTGGGCGCACGAGCCCACCGTGGCCCAGGTATCGACCATGGTGCCCTCATCGACATAGGCGCCGATGTTGACGTAAGACGGCATCAGCACCACGTTGGGCGCAATGTACGACCCGTGGCGCGCCACCGCCGGCGGCACCACGCGCACGCCGGTGGCGCGCATCTGGTCTGCGTTCAGGTTGTGGAACTTGGTCTGCACCTTGTCGAAAAAGTGCAGATCGCCGGCCTGCATGGCGACGTTGTCATGCAGCCGAAAACTCAGCAGCACCGCCTTTTTCAACCATTGGTGCGTCACCCACTCGCCAGCAACCCGCTCGGCCACGCGCAGTTTGCCGACGTTGAGCTGGTCGATCACATGGCCGACGGCCTCGCGCAGTTCGGCCGGAGCGTTGGCCGGGCTGTAGCTGGTGCGGTTGTCCCAGGCCTGGTCGATGAGGGTTTGCAGTTGTTGCGTCATGGTGGGGTAGTTTTGGTGAGAAAGTCAGGGCGAAAGGTCGGATGGGGCGTTGGAACGAAGATCGGCGCAATAGGCGGCAATGCGGCGCGCGGCCTCGACACATTCGTCGAGCGGAGCCACCAGAGCCATACGCACACGTCCACGCCCGGGGTTGAAGCCGTCTTGCTCACGCGCCAAGTAGCTGCCGGGCAACACGGTGACATTGTATTTTTCGAGCAGACCGCGGGCGAACTGCGCATCATCGCCGGGCGTCGCCGCCCAGAGGTAAAAGCCGGCATCAGGCAATTGCACGTCCATCACCGGCTGCAGCAGCGGCAGCACCGCGGCGAATTTTTCGCGGTAGAGGGCGCGGTTTTGCACCACATGCGCCTCGTCGCCCCAGGCTGCGGCGCTCGCCGCCTGCACCGCAGGGCCCATGGCGCTGCCGTGGTAGGTGCGATAGCGGGTAAATGCGGCGATCAGCGCAGCATCCCCGGCGACGAAACCCGAGCGCAGGCCCGGCACGTTGGAGCGCTTGGACAGCGAGGTGAACAGCAGCAGGTTGCGAAAGTCCGTGCGGCCCAGCTGCCAGGCCGCTTCCAGCCCGCCTAGCGGCGGCTGGGCGCCGAACCAGATTTCCGAATAGCACTCGTCGCTGGCAATGACAAACCCGTGGCGATCGGCCAGCGCAAACAGTTGCTCCCATTCCGCCAAGGGCATGACCGCCCCCGTGGGATTGCCCGGAGAACACACATACAGCAACTGCGTGCGCTGCCACACGGCTTCGGGCACGGCGGCCCAGTCGACGGCAAAGTTGCGTCGCGCGTCCACCGGGGCGAAATAAGGCTGGGCCCCGGCCAGCAGCGCCGCCCCCTCGTAGATTTGATAAAAGGGATTGGGACACACCACGGTGGCGCCAGGGCGCGCTGCATCCACCACGGTCTGGGCGATAGCGAACAGGGCCTCGCGCGAACCGTTGACCGGCAGCACCTGGCGCTGCGCGTCGAGGGCGATGCCGTAACGCCGCTGCGCCCAGTCGGCGCAAGCCCCGCGCAGTTCGGCCGTGCCCGCGGTGCTGGGGTAAGACGCCAAGCCATCGAGGTGCGCCGCGAGCGCTTCGCGGATGAAGACGGGCGTGGGATGTTTGGGCTCGCCGATGCCCAGGCTGATTGCCGACCACTGCGCAGGCGGCGTCACGCCTTGGTTGAGAAGGCGCAGCTTTTCGAAGGGATAGGGCTGCAGCAGGTCGAGACGGGGGTTCACGGGAGGCTTGGCGGAAGCGAAGAGCCTGCGCATTCTACGAAGGCACCGTGCCGCAGCTTGGGTCTGCCTGCCGATTCAAAAATTTACAGCGCGGTCGTCCCGCGCTGTCATCACCGTGCCCGGCTTGGCGTTATCGCCTCAAACAGTCCCCTTTCGCCGTCCGCGCCGCGCCAAGACTGGCCCACTATGCTATGGCTCATGTTTACGCCCTTCCCCAAGCACTCGTGACCGACGCCACGCCTCAGGACTCGGCCGCGCTGAACCGATTTTGCGCCGAGGTCCGCGTGCGCGCCACCCGCATGGCGCTGATCGAACTGCGCGACGCTGCTCTGGCTGCCGATGTGGTGCAGGACAGTCTGCTCAAGCTGGTGAGCCACTACCAGGATCGCCCCGCCGAGGAATGGGCCCCGCTGTTCTACAGCATCCTGCGCAATCGCATCACCGACATGCACCGCAAGCGCAAGGTGGAGCGGATTTTCGATTTCTTCTTCTCCAGCGACGAGGAAGAGGATCAGCCGCCAAGTTGGGAAGCGGTGGCCGACACCGCGTTGGGGCCGGAGGCCGAAGTCGCCAACGTGCAGCTGGCTGGGCGCATCGCCGACGCCATTGCGGCGCTCAGCCCGCGCCAGCGAGAGGCCTTTTTGCTGCGCGAGATGGAGGGTTTGTCCATCGTGGACACCGCCATGGCGATGAAAGTCAGTGAAGGCAGCGTCAAAACCCACCATATGCGCGCGCTCACCCGTCTCAGGGAATTGCTTGAATCCGACCATCCCGCTAAAGTTTGAATTGCCCGCAGCAGGTGCCATCATGACCACCCAGAACCATCTCACCCCAGCGCAGATCGACCACTATCGCAGTGGCTTGGCGTCGGCTGAACAGGCGGCGCATATCGAATCCCATCTCAAGCACTGCCCGCAATGCCAGACGCAACTGCAGTTCGGCCAGCGCCTGACCGCGCTGCTCGCGCCGTTGCCGCAGCTTGCCGCGCGCATGCCGCGTCGTCATCCGCGCACGGTGCGCTGGCCCAGGGTGTTCGCGGCTGGCATGGCCACGGCATCGCTGGCCTTGGCGGTGTTCATCACGGTGCCGCACCTCACCGCGAGCGAGGGCGGCTATCCGGGCAACCTGAGCCCGCAGGTGGCTGATGCCGTCCAGAACATCGAGTTCTACCAGTGGCTCTCCAACCACCCGCAAATGCTGCAACAGGGGCTGCAACATGGCAATCCGGCCTGACGTCGCCGTTGCGCTCACGCTGCTGGGCGCACTTGCGCTGAGCCAAGCCGCGGCCGCCAATCCGCGCGACGAGCGCGGCTCCTATCAGCAGTGGGAACAGATGCCGCAGCAGCAACGCGAGCGCATTCTGCAAGAGCAGCAGCGTTTCAAACGCCTGCCCCCGAGCGAACAGGAGCGGCTGCGGCGGGAATACGAACAGCGACAGCGGCGTTAGGGCTTGACAGACCCAACCGGCCCCAGTCCCTGCTACGGCGCGGTTTCAATGCCCCGCGTGCGGAAAAAACAGAAACACCTCACCACCGTCGCGCAGCAGATGGCAGCGCACCCCGTGCGGCAAGGTCAGCTTGGTCCGGACATGGCCGAAGGGCAGCCCGGTGAGCACCGGCACACCATGCGGCTTGAGCTGGGCGCGTAGCCAGAGCATCGCCGCGGTGAGGTCGTAGCCCGCGTCATGCGGGCTGAGCTTGTAGCCCGTAAAGTGGCCCAGCAGCACGGCCTTCTGCCGTTGCAGAATGCCGGCGTGCAGCAGTTGGGTGAACATGCGTTCGACACAGTACGGCGGCTCGTTCACGTCTTCGAGAAACAGCACGCCACCCACGCGCGGCAGGTAGGGCGTGCCGACCAGACTGCAAACCATGGCCAGATTGCCGCCCCACAGCACGCCCTTGGCATCCAGGCCGCGCGGCGCGTCGTCACAGGCAAAACCCACAGCTTCGAGCGTGCCGTCGACCGCGTCGAGAAAGCTGTCCACCGTGATGGCGTCGGGCGTCTTCTCGCCGAAATCGAACGACGCCATCGGGCCGCTGAAGGTCACGGCGCCAGTCTTGGCCAACAACGCCAGCTGCAGCGCGGTGAAGTCGCTGTGCCCGACCCACATCTGTTCGCGCTGTTGGATGGCCTCCGCCAACACGGCATAGTCGATCGACGGCAACAGCCGGCTGATCCCGTAGCCGCCGCGCGTCATCATCACAACATCGGCCTTGCTGCGCGCGGCATCGTGCAGCGCGCGCAAACGCTGTGCGTCGGTGCCGGCGAAGCGTTGCACCCGGGCCCGCGCCTGGGCACCAGCCTGCACCCGAAACCCCAGCGCCGCAAGATGCGCCGTGGCACGTTCCACCCGCTGCACATCCTGTACCGCCCCGGACGGAGAAATCAGGCGCAGCAAACCTCGTCGCAGCGGCTGCGCGTCAGACGATTCGGAACTTGGGGTGTCGGCCATGGCGTATTGGTGGTGGGGAACTCAGGGAGCGGGCGGCTCCATATCCAGCTCGGTCACCTCGATGCCGGACAGGCAAGCATCGTGCGCCGGCTGCGCCAGCTGCCTCTGCGCCTGACGGCGGGCGCGGAAAAAGTCTTGCAGCAGTGTGCCGCAGGCGGTCTGCTCGACATCGGGGGTGACGCTGCAGTGATGGTTCAAGCGTGGGTCGGCAAACAGATCGACCACGCTGCCGGCCGCGCCAGTCTTGGGATCACGTGCGCCGAACACGACACGGGCGAAGCGGGCATGCAACAACGCCATGGCGCACATGGCGCAAGGCTCCAGCGTGACATACAGCGTGCATTCGGGCAGGCGATAGTTGCCCAGCAGGGCTGCAGCCTGACGCAAGGCGACGATTTCGGCATGCGCCGTTGGGTCGTGTTCGCCGATGGGCCGGTTGTAGCCAGTGGCGATCACCCTGCCGTCCTTGACGATCACGGCGCCCACCGGCACCTCACCCAGCAGCCAAGCGTTGTGCGCCTGGTCCAGCGCAAGGCGCATGAAGGCGCGATCAGCCTCGGCCTCCACGTCAGTCATGGGACGATCGGTCATGCGTTCATTCGGGTACGCTCGCCGGGCGCGCCTTCAGCGCCTTGTCGAGGGATTGCTGGAACTGCTTGAGCGCGGCCGACGCAGGCTGCCCCGCATCGCCCTGGTGCGCCCCCGCTGCAGAGGGCGACGACACCCCCACCTGGGCGCGCAACTGCGTCCGCACCAACCACGCCAGCACCAGCAGGGTGAGCAATAGGCCGACGAGACCGAACAGCAGGCGCATGGCGGCTCACTCCCACTCGATGGTCGCTGGCGGCTTGGACGAAATGTCGTAGGTCACGCGGTTGATGCCGCGCACCTCGTTGATGATGCGGCTGCTGACCTTTTTCAGCAGCGCATAAGGCAGCTCGGCCCAGTCGGCGGTCATGAAGTCGCTGGTCTGCACCGCCCGCAGCGCCACCACATAGTCGTAGGTGCGGCCGTCGCCCATCACCCCCACGCTCTTGACCGGCAGGAACACGGCGAAGGCTTGGGAGGTGAGGTCGTACCAGCTCTTGCCGCTGGCTGGGTCGAAGGTGTTGCGCAGTTCGTCGATGAAAATGGCATCGGCCCGGCGCAGCAGGTCGGCGTATTCCTTTTTCACCTCGCCGAGGATGCGCACCCCCAGCCCCGGCCCGGGGAAGGGATGGCGGTAGACCATCTCCGACGGCAGGCCCAGCGCCACGCCGAGCTCGCGCACCTCGTCCTTGAACAGCTCGCGCAACGGCTCCAAGAGCTTGAGCCCCAGCTGCTCGGGCAGGCCGCCGACGTTGTGGTGGCTTTTGATGGTGACGGCCTTTTTGCTCTTGGCGCCGCCGGATTCGATGACATCCGGGTAGATCGTCCCCTGAGCGAGAAAAGTCGCGCCCTTGTGCCCGGCGCCGCTGGCCTTGAGCTTCTCGGCCTCGGCCTTGAACACGTCGACGAACAGGCGGCCGATGATCTTGCGCTTCTGCTCCGGGTCGGACACGCCAGCGAGTTCGCGCAGGAACAGTTCGCTGGCATCGACCCGCACGACCTTGGCGTGCAGTTTGCCCGCAAACATGTCCATCACCAGATCGCCTTCGTTGAGCCGCAGCAGACCGTGATCGACGAACACGCACGTGAGCTGGTCGCCGATGGCGCAGTGGATCAGCGCTGCCGCCACCGAGGAATCGACCCCGCCGGACAGGCCGAGGATGACTTCCTCGTCGCCGACCTGCTCGCGGATGTGCTGCACGGCTTCGGCGACATAGTCGCCCATGACCCAGTCGCCGCGGCAGCCGCAGATGTCGCGCACAAAGCGGGTGAGCATCGCCCGGCCCTGCACGGTGTGGGTGACTTCGGGGTGGAACTGCACGGCGTAGTAGCCGCGCGCCTCGTCGGCCATGCCGGCAATGGGGCAACTCGGCGTCGAGGCCATGAGCTTGAAACCCGCGGGCAGCTCGGTAACCTTGTCGCCATGGCTCATCCACACCTTGAGCATGCCGTGGCCCTCGGCGGTGCGGAAGTCTTCGATGCCATCGAACAACCGGGTGTGGCCGCGGGCACGCACTTCGGCGTAACCGAATTCGCGCTGGTCGCTCCATTCGACCCTGCCGCCCAGTTGCGCCGCCATGGTTTGCATGCCGTAGCAGATGCCCAGCACCGGCACGCCGAGCTGCCACACGGCGTCGGGGGCACGCAGTTCGTGGTCTTCGTAGGTGCTGCCGTGGCTGCCGGAGAGGATAATGCCCTTGGGCGCGAAACTGCGTACGAAGTCATCGCTGACGTCGCAGGGATGGATTTCGCAATAGACGTGTGCTTCACGCACCCGGCGGGCGATGAGCTGGGTGACCTGCGAGCCGAAGTCGAGGATGAGGATTTTGTCGTGCATGAAGGCGGGCGTGGGCGCGGGGCCGACGTCTCAGTGGGAATCAGTCGACGTGGTAGTTGGGCGCTTCCTGCGTGATCTGCACGTCGTGCACATGGCTCTCGCGCATCCCGGCCGCGGTGATCTGCACGAACTCGGCCTGCCCGCGCATCGCCTCGATGGTGGCGCAGCCGCAATACCCCATGGACGAGCGCACGCCACCGACGAGTTGGTAAATGATGGCCACCAGCGGCCCCTTGTGCGGCACGCGGCCTTCGATCCCCTCGGGCACGAACTTCTCGTTGCCGGAAGCCGATGTGGTCTCGGCCCCGTCCTGAAAGTAACGGTCTGCCGAACCCGCTTTCATCGCACCGATCGAGCCCATGCCGCGATAAGCTTTGTAGGCGCGCCCCTGGTACAGAATGGCTTCGCCCGGCGCCTCTTCGGTCCCGGCAAACATGCTGCCCATCATCACTGTGGACGCACCGGCGGCGATGGCCTTGGCGATGTCGCCGGAATAGCGGATGCCGCCATCGGCAATCAGCGGCACACCGCTGCCTTCGAGCGCCTTGGCAACGTTGGCGATCGCCGTGATCTGCGGCACCCCCACGCCGGCAATGATGCGCGTGGTGCAGATCGAGCCCGGGCCGATGCCGACCTTCACGCCATCGGCACCCGCCTCGACCAAGGCCAGCGCCGCCGCGCCGGTGGCGATGTTGCCGCCCACTACCTCGATCTGCGGAAAGTTGCGTTTGACCCAGCGCACGCGGTCGAGCACGCCCTGGCTGTGGCCATGCGCGGTGTCCACCACGATGACGTCGACGCCAGCATTGGCCAGCGCTTCCACGCGCTCTTCGGTGCCTTCGCCCACGCCCACTGCCGCCCCGACGCGCAGTTTGCCCTGCGGGTCACGCGCGGCGTTGGGCCGTTCGGTGGCTTTCTGAATGTCCTTGACGGTCATCAGGCCGCGCAATTCGAAATCGGCGTTCACCACCAGCACACGCTCCAGGCGATGCTGGTGCATCAGCGCCTTGGCCTGCTCCAGCGGCGCCCCTTCGGGCACCGTGACCAAGCGTTCGCGCGGGGTCATGATGTCCCGCACAGGCATGTCAAGCCGGGTTTCAAAGCGCAGATCGCGGTTGGTGACGATGCCCACCACCTTGCCGTTCTCGATGACCGGAAAACCCGAAATGCCGTGCTGGCGAGACAGTTGCAACACATCGCGCACCTTGACGATGGGCGAGATCGTGATCGGGTCGCGCAACACGCCCGACTCAAAGCGCTTGACGCGCGCCACCTCGGTGGCCTGCGCCTTGGGGCTCAGGTTCTTGTGGATGATGCCGATGCCCCCCTCCTGCGCCATGGCGATGGCCAGACGCGATTCGGTCACCGTGTCCATGGCAGCGGAGACCAGGGGAATATTGAGGGAGATGTTGCGAGTCAGACGAGTCGCAAGGCTGGTGTCTTTGGGCAACACCTGGGAATATGCGGGGACCAACAACACATCGTCGAAAGTCAGCGCTTTTCCTACAAGACGCATAGATGCCTCCGGGCAAAAGGAAATTATAGGGGGCAGACGCTGCCGCCGACATGCCGCGGGCGCACCTTACCGGCGCCAGGAGGCGTTAAGCTTGCGGCTGGGGGAAACCATCATGCATTCCATACTGCACACCACGCTGTCCCGCATGCCGCGGACGACAGTCCTCGCTCTGCTCGTCCTGCCGGGCCTGTTGCTGGGCTCCGCCGCACAGGCCGCCCAATGGAAATGGCGCGATGCCCAAGGCGTGATGCACTACAGCGATCAGCCGCCGCCCGCCAACATTCCGCCGCGCGACATCCTGCAGCAGCCGACCCAGCCCGCCGTGACGAGCGTGCACGCCAGCGCCTCGCAGACGCCGAGCGCGACAGCGAGCAAGCCGCAGCAGGCGCCCAGCGAGCTGGAGAAAAAAATGGCTGCGCAGAAAAAGGCGGAGCAGGCGGCGCAGGACTTGGCCAAGCAGCAACAACAGCAGGCCGCTGCCTTGCAGAACCAGCAGAACTGCCTGCAGGCGCAGCAACAGCTTCAGGTGCTCGATAGCGGACAACGCATGGTGCAGATCGACGCCCAGGGCCAGCATGTCATCATGGACGACGCGCAACGCGCCGCCGAGCGCGCCCGCATCGCCGGACTGATTGCCCAGTATTGCCACTGAGGAGGCGCGCGCCGCGCGCCGCGCAAGACGTCAGATTTTCCAGCGTTCGGCAAGCCGCTGCGGGCGCAGCACGTCGTACTCCTCGAACGGCTGGTGAATCCACGGGCTGGTGGGCAGCATGTCGACGTAGTACTCGGGCAGATAGGTCGAGATGCCCTTGACCCAGATGACGGCGCTGCGCAGATCGGTGATCTTGCTGCTGCCCGAGCGCAGGTGGTTCTCCACCGCCTTGAGGGTTTCGCCGGAATCGGCCAGATCATCCACCAGCAGGACCCGCCCCTCGAGTTCGCCGCGCGGCAGGGTGATGTAGCGGGCGATATCGAGGCGACCCTGTACCGTGCCGGCGCTTTCGCGGTAGGAACTGGTCGACATGATGGCCAGAGGCTTGTCGAAAATGCGCGACAAGATATCGCCCGGACGCACGCCGCCCCGCGCCAGACAAAGAATCTGATCGAACTCCCAGCCCGAGGCATACACCTTCAAGGCGAGCTTTTCGATCAGGGCGTGGTATTCGTCCCAGGAAACATACAGATGCTTGCCGTCCTCGCTGAGCATGGCCGAACCTTTGTGAACGTGGTGTTGGAAGAGCAATCGACCCGAGTCGCCGCAGACGCTCAGGCTTGAAACGGATGGCGCAGCACGATGGTGTGCTCGCGGTCGGGCCCGGTGGACACCATGTCGATCGGTGCACCGATGAGTTCGCCCACACGCTGCAGGTAGCTGCGCGCATTGGCCGGGAGCTGATCCCAGGTGGTCAGGCCCTTGGTGCTCTGGCTCCAGCCGGGGAAATCTTCGTAGATCGGCTCGCAACGCTCGATTTCATCGGCGTCGAGCGGCAGCACGTCGCGCCGCGCGCCGTCGAGGCGATAACCGACGCAGGCGCGAATGCTCTGCAAGCCGTCGAGGACGTCGAGCTTGGTGATGCACAGGCCCGACACGCCGTTGATGATGACAGCGCGCTTGAGCGCCGCCACATCGAGCCAGCCGCAGCGCCGCGCCCGTCCGGTGACGGTGCCGAACTCCTGCCCGACACGCGAAAGGTGCTCGCCCACCGTACCCGGCTGGTCGGTGGGCAGCTCGGTCGGGAACGGGCCGCTGCCCACGCGCGTGGTGTAGGCCTTGGTGATGCCCAACACATAGTGCAGCATCCCCGGTCCCACGCCAGACCCGGCTGCAGCCGTGCCGGCCACGCAGTTGCTCGAGGTGACGAAGGGGTAGGTGCCGTGGTCGATGTCGAGCAGCGAGCCCTGGGCGCCCTCGAACAGCAGGCGATCACCACGCAGATGCGCCTGGTGGATGCCGTAGCCGACATCGGCCAGCAGCGGCAGCACCTGCTCGGCCGACTTCAGCAGTTGTTCGAGCACCTGCGCACCGTCGACCGCATCGGTGTGCAGATAGTTTTTCAGCACGAAGTTGTGCAGGTCGAGGACTTCGGCCAGCTTGGTCTGCAGACGCTGCGGGTGCTTGAGATCCTGCAGGCGGATGGCGCGGCGCGCCACCTTATCTTCGTAAGCCGGGCCGATGCCCTTGCCGGTGGTGCCGATCTTGCCGCTGCCCTCAGTTTCGCGTCGGACTTCGCGCGCTTTGTCCAGCGCCACATGCGTGGGCAGCACCACGGGACACGACTCACTTAGGTAAAGCCTGGAGCGCACGTCCACGCCAGCAGCCTCGAGGCGGGCGATTTCGAGCAACAGATGCTGGGGATCGACCACCACGCCGTTGCCCACATAGCAGGCCACGCCGGCACGCATGACGCCCGAAGGGATGAGCTGCAGCGCGGTCTTCTGACCGTTGATCACCAGGGTGTGACCGGCATTGTGCCCGCCCTGAAAGCGCACCACGCCTTGGGCATGGTCGGTGAGCCAATCGACCACCTTGCCCTTGCCCTCGTCCCCCCATTGGGTCCCCACCACCACGACATGCCGACCAGTATTCACGCTAGGGTTCTTTCCGTCATCAGTTCATCAAATGCATGGGTGGCGCTCAGACCAGGGCATCGACGTGCCATGCGCCGTCGCGCCGCACCAACCGGCGGGAGAAATCCGCCTTGGCGGCTGCCAGTTGGTCAACCGGTAATTGCACCACGGTTTGTCCCTGCCGTCTCAATTCGGCCACCGCCTGTGGCAGACCGTCTGCATCCGACCACTCGGCCAGAATGGCGCCGGATGCCTCCAGGCGCGGGGCAAATCCGGCCACTTCGCGCAGGTCCATCGAGAAGCCGGTGGCGGCGCGCGGCCTGCCGAAGCTGGCGCCGACTTCGTCATAGCGGCCGCCGCGCGCCACGGCGTTGGCATAGCCAGGCGCATAGGCGCTGAAGATCACCCCGCTGTGATAGCGATAGCCCCGCATGTCGGCCAGATCGATCTGCACCCGCACGCCCTGCTGCGCGTGCTGCTGCGCGAGGCGCGAGAGGTCGTCGAGCGCCTGTTCGATCAGCCCATGAGGCGGCAGCACCCGCCGCGCCTCGTCCAACACCGCGGCATCCCCGTACAGCTCAGGCAAGGCGAGAAGGGCCTGGCGCTGCTCGGCAGAACAGCGCTGCGTGAGCAAACGCAGCTCGCCCATGTCTTTGCTGGCGAGCGCATCGAGAATGGCCTCCATCTCCTGCGGCCCCAGCAGCAGTCCGGCGAGCGCGCCACGCACGATGCGATGGTCGGCCAGATCGAGCGCCGCCTGCTCCACCCCGGCCAGGCGCAGACAGGCGATGGCGAGTTGCTGCACTTCGAGGTCGGCCTCGAGGCCGAGGTGTCCATACAGTTCGGCACCGAACTGCAGAATCTCGCGGCTGGCGTGCACGCCTTCGGGATGCGTGCGCACCGCGCTGCCGCAATAGCAGACCCGAGTCACCCCGTCTTGATTGAGCAGATGGGCGTCGATGCGCGCGGCCTGCGGCGTCATGTCGGCACGCAGCCCCAGGGCACGGCCGGAGAGTTGATCGACCAGCTTGAACGTCTGCAGATCGAGGTCTTGTCCCGTGCCCGACAACAGCGAATCGAGGAACTCGAGCAGCGGCGGCATGACCAGGGCATAACCGTAACGCCCGGCCGCGTCGAGGCAATCACGACGCAGGCGTTCGATCACCGCCGCTTCGCGCGGCAATACGTCGGAAAAGTATTCGGGGAGATGCCAGTTGCTCATGGAACAGGACGGAAGAGGCAAGGCACGGCTGGCGTGCCGGCGTTGAGCTTAATTGAGGAGAACCAGCAGGAGAAGGCCGCTGGCCACGGCAACCAGTCCGAAAAAGCGCAGTTGGCCGTCCGTCAGCAGCATGATCTGCCGGAACAGCTCGCGCCAGCGCCGAGGCGACAGCAGCGGCATCAGCCCCTCGAGAATCAGCACGATGCCGACGGCGGCGAATAGAGTGTCGAGCATGCGCTTCCGGGCTCAGCCTGCCATGCGCTGATGCCGCACGGCAGGCCTGGCAACTCATTTTGCCGCTTTGGCCGAACTGCCTCCGGGGCCGCGGAAATACTGGAAGAACTGGCTGCTGGGATCGAGCACCACCACGTCCGACTTGTTGTTGAAGCTGGCGCGGTAGGCCTCCAGACTGCGGTAGAACTCGGCGAACTGCGGGTTCTGGCCGAACGACTTGGCGTAGATCGACGACGCCTCGGCGTCGCCCTGGCCCTTGATGGTCTGCGCCTTGCTGTACGCCTGCGAAATCACGATCTCGCGCTGCTTGTCGGCCTCGGCACGAATCTTCTCGGCTTCGGCGTAGCCGGTGGAGCGCAATTCATTGGCCACGCGCTGCCGCTCGGCCTCCATGCGGCGGTAGACCGACTGGGTGATGGAGGAGACGAAATCCACCCGCGTCAAGCGCATGTCGACGATCTGGATGCCGGTGCCGGCGATGTCCTTGGCAATGCCGGCCTGCACGTCGCGCATCACCTGATCACGCTGCGAGGCCAGCACCTGCCGCACCGTGCGCTTGGTGATCTGTTCGTTGAGCGCCGCCTTGACGATTTGCGACAGCCGGTCGCCCGCGCGACGCTGATCACCGCCGTAGCTGCGGATGAACTCGGTGGGGTTGGTGATGCGCCACTTGAGGTACCAGTCGACCACCACGTTCTTCTTCTCGGCGGTGATGAAGCGGTCGGTATCCGGGCTCTGCAGCGTCAGGATGCGCTTGTCGAGGAACACCACATTCTCGAACGGCGCCGGAATCTTGAAATACAGACCCGGCTGGTTGATCACGCGCTTGATCTGTCCAAGCCCGAACACGGCGGCAAACTGCCGTTGATCCACCACGAACAGGCTGGACGACAGCACCAGGATGGCAACGACGATGGCAACGACGGCCAGAATGATTTTGTTCATCGTGGCGTCCTCACTGGAAGTTGCGCTCGCGCAGCGTGTCGCGCGAGGTTCTGGAGCCAGCGGCCGGGGCGGTGCTGTCCGCAGACGCCGCCGCGCTGTCCACCGCAGCAGGCGAGGCGCCCACGGGCGCCGCAGGCAAGCTGGGCACCGGGGTTTGCGGCATGGCCGTCACCGGGGCGGCAGACTTGCCTGCGGTTTGCTGGAGCAGCTTGTCCAGCGGCAGATACAGCAGATTGTTGTTGCTGCGCGAATCCACCATGACCTTGGAAACGTTGGAAAGAATGTCTTGCATGGTTTGGAGGTACATGCGTTCGCGCGTGACCTGCGGCGCCTTTTCGTATTGCTGCAGGATCTGGTCGAAGCGCGAGGTATCGCCTTGCGCCTGGGCGACGACTTGCGCCTTGTAGGCCTCGGCATCCTGCACCAGCCGCGAGGCCGTGCCCTGGGCCCGGGGGATGACGTTGTTGGCGTAGGCCTCGGCTTCGTTCTTCAGACGCTCGCGGTCTTGGCCGGCCTTGATGGCGTCATCGAACGCTGCCTGCACCTGCTCGGGCGGTTGCACGTTCTGCAGCGTCACGGTGGTGATGATGATGCCGGTCTTGTAGCGATCGAGAATCTTCTGCGTCAGCGTCTGCACGTCGCTGGCCACCTGCTCGCGTCCCTCATACAGCACATAGTCGAGTCGCTTGTTACCGACGACTTCGCGCACGGCAGTCTCTGCCGCCTGCGACACCGCGTCATCCGGACTGCGGTTGTTGTAGAGGTAGTCGACGACGTTGTCGATGCGGTACTGCACGGCGAAGCGGACATCGACGATGTTTTCGTCTTCAGTCAGCATGGCCGATTCGGGCAGGCCGGTGGCCTTGACTTCGCCGCCCCGCCCCACTTCGACCGAGCGCACCTGCGACACGTTGACGATCTCGTCCGCCTCGAACGGGTAAGGAAGGCGCCAATGGAACCCGGCATCGGTGATGTAGGCGAGTTTGCCAAACCGCGTGACCGCCCCCTGCTGCCCTTCCTGCACGATGAAAAAGCCCGAGGCCAGCCAGCCGAACACGGCGATTAGGATCAGGATGACAAACCCCACGCCCATGCCCTTGGCCGAGGGGTAGAGATCGGGGCGCTGGGGTGGCGTGCCCATGCCGCCGCCGTTGCCGCCGCGCTTTTTGCCGAACAAGCCATTGAGCTTGCGGTTGAAATCACGCCACAACTCGTCGAGATCCGGAGGACCGCCATTGCCTCCCGGGCGGCGGTTGGGGTCTTGGTTGTTGTTCTGCTGATTGTTGCCGCCCTCGTCCTTGCCCCAGCGCGGGTCGTTGAGGTTGAACAAGCGCGTGAATGGCCCGATGCCGGGCCACTCACGCTTCGCCATGGACGGACGCTGCGAACTCTGCTCGGCGGGATCTGCCCGCCCAAAACGGAAGGAAATCATGCGGAAAGGTGAGTTGTGTTCGACAGGATTTGCGCCGCAGACCGGAACCGAGGATCGGCCAGAACGGCGTCGAGCAGGGCATGTTTGAGGTCGGCCACACCTTCGCCCGTCAGTGCGCTGACGGCAAAGCGTGCGATGCTAGCACGCCCGTCCATCCCCTCAGAGGCGGTGTGATCGTTTGTAACCTGAAGGTTCTGCGGCAGCAGATCAGACTTGTTGTAGATCAAGAATTGCGGAATGTCGTCGGCGCCAATTTCGGCCAGCACGGCATGCACTTCATCCATCTGCTCATGCAGCATGGGCGAGCTGGCATCGACAACATGCAGCAAGAGATCGGCCTGCAGCGTGTCCTCGAGCGTGGCCTTGAACGCCTCGATCAGGGTGTGGGGCAGATCGCGAATGAAACCGACGGTGTCCGACAAGGTGACGTTGACCTGCGGCGCCAGGAACAGCTTGCGCGTGGTGGTGTCGAGCGTGGCGAACAACTGGTCAGCGGCGTAGATGCGCGACTTGGTCAGCGCATTGAACAAGGTGCTCTTGCCCGCGTTGGTGTAGCCCACCAGTGCCACGCGGAACGCCCCGGTGCGGCCGCGCGAGCGACGCTGGGTGCTGCGCTGGCGCCCGAGTTTGCCGAGCCGCACCCGCAGCATCTTGATCTTGTCATCGAGCATGCGGCGGTCGAGTTCGATCTGCTTCTCACCCGGCCCCCCGCGCACGCCGATGCCCCCGGCCTGCCGTTCCAGGTGAGTCCAGCCGCGCACCAGACGGGTGGCCAAGTGTTCGAGGCGGGCGAGCTCGACCTGCATCTTGCCCTCGGCGCTCTGGGCACGGCGGGCAAAGATTTCCAGGATCAGGCCGGTGCGATCGATAACCGGCTTACCCAGAGCTTTTTCCAGGTTGCGCTGCTGGATGGGGCTCAGGGTATTGTCGAAAATGATGGTGTCGGCCGACGAGGCGCTGACCAACTCGCCCAGCTCCTCGAGTTTGCCCGAGCCAATATAGGTGGCGGCATCGGGCCGGGCACGCACACAGGACAGCTCGCCCGCTAGGACGTACCCGGCGGAGCTGCTGAGCTGTTCGAGTTCGGCCAGGGCGTCGCCCGAAGTGGGCTTGCGTTGCTGCACGCTGACCAGTGCAGCGCGCTCGTGGCCTTCAGGCTGCGGTGTTTTCTTGCTCACCGATTTGGAACGAGACCGGACGTGCGGGAACGACGGTGGAAATGGCGTGCTTGTAAACCATCTGCGTCACGGTGTTGCGCAGCAGCACAACGTATTGATCGAACGATTCGATATGCCCCTGCAGCTTGATGCCGTTGACCAGATAAATGGACACTTGGACGTGCTCTTTTCGCAGCAAATTCAGAAAGGGGTCTTGTAGCAACTGCCCTTTATTGCTCATCTTGTTCTCCGTTGTGGTGAGGAAAGTTCAAATGGCATTCATCTTGAAGAATGCAAGAGCCCGCAAAATAACATAGTGCTGATATGAACCCCGAGGGGCCGAGGTTTCAGTCGTTGCGGGCGTAGGGATTGGACGTGCTGCGGTACTCCAGCCGCAAGGGCGTACCCGCAAGGTCGAATTTTTCACGCAATTTGCCCTCCAGGTAGCGCGTGTAGGTTGCAGGCACGCGGTCCAGGGCCGTACCGTGGATGACGATGATGGGTGGGTTGGTGCCACCCTGGTGCGCATAGCGCAGCTTCGGCCGCACCGGACCGACGCGCGGCGGCTGCTGCTGCGCCACGGCGTCGATGATGGCGCGGGTGAGCTTGGGCGTGGGCAGCTTGCGATAGGCCGCGGCATGGGCAGCCACGACCGACTTCATCAGACCGTTGAGCCCGGCGCCGGTCCGCGCCGAAATGCTGTGAAAACGGGCGAAGGCGACAAACGGCAGGCGCTGGCGGATGGCCACCATCAGGCGCTCACGGCCGTAAGTGTCGACGGCGTCCCACTTGTTGGCGGCGAGCACCAGCGCCCTGCCCGCTTCGACGGCGAAGCTGGCGATGTGCGCGTCCTGATCGGACACGCCCTCGGTGGCGTCGAGCAGCAGCACCACCACATTGGCCTGCTCGATGGCCTGCAAGGTCTTGATGACGGAAAACCTTTCCACCGCCTCGAACACCTTGCCCCTGCGCCGAAGACCTGCGGTATCGATCAGGGTGAACTTGCGGCCGTCGCGCTCGAACGGCACTTCGATGGCATCGCGCGTGGTGCCGGGCATGTCGAAGGCGATCACCCGCTCTTCGCCCACCAGGGCGTTGACCAGCGTGGACTTGCCGACGTTCGGCCTGCCGGCAATGGCCAGACGCAGGCTGTGCACCCGCGGCGCAGCAGACGCCTCGGCGGCGCCTGCGTTCGCATCGGCCGAGGCCTGCGCATCAGCGACTTGCGGCAGGTCGGTGCTCGCCTCCCCCTGCTCGGGCGGCAAAGCCTGCAGAATACGTTCGAGCAGATCGGGCACCGAGTCGCCATGCGCGGCGCTGATGGAAAACGGCTCGCCCAGCCCGAGTTCGTGAAACTCAGCCAGCGCCGGATGGTTGCGCCGTCCCTCGGCCTTGTTCACGGCGAGCACGATGGGCTTGCCGGTCTTGCGCAACTCAGCGGCGATGTGCAGGTCTTGCGGGCTGAGGCCCGTACGAAGATCGACCAGAAACACCACCAGATCGGACTCGGCGATGGCCTGGCGCGTCTGCCGCGCCATTTGATGCACGATGCCCGTGTCGACCACCGGCTCGAACCCGCCGGTGTCGACCACGATGACCGGGCGATCGGCCATGCGCAGCATGCCGTAGTGCCGATCACGGGTGAGCCCCGGCATGTCGGCCACGATGGCATCACGCGAGCGCGTCATGCGGTTGAACAGCGTGGACTTACCGACGTTGGGTCGGCCGACCAAGGAAACGATGGGGGTCATGTGCGTGGTGCCAGGTGCTCAGTCCGGCACGAAGGCATACACCCCACCCTTGGCCGTGACGACGATCATGGTCTTGCCCACCACCACCGGTGCCACCTGGATGGCGCTGCCATCGGTGGCGACGCGACCGACGATGCTGCCGTCCTTGGCCGAGAGGAAGCTGATGTAGCCCTGATAATCGCCCACGGCGACGGTGCGGCCGACGAGCAGCGGTGCGCTGAGGCTGCGGTATTTCAGCTCGGCGTTGGTCCAGGCGGGCACGCCATCGGCCATGTTGTACGACTGCACATCGCCATTGGCCTGCGTGCCCACGACCTGCTGATCGTTCATGCTCAGCGCGGTGTAGCCGTCCGCAGCGCGCGACCAAAGCACGCGGCCGGTATCGGCATCGACACAGCCCACGGCGGACTGATAGGCACGCGCGCAGACCGTGGCGCCGAGCATGGCAGGCTGGCCGGTGATGCCGACCACGCGCTCCACCTCGGTGACGCCACGCGGCCGCGCCAGGGTGGCCTGCCAGCGCGGCAGGCCGTCTTCCAGGGCATAGGCGTCGATGCGGCCCAGGGCGGTGCCGATCATCACCGTGCCATCGCGCACCACCATGCCGCCAGCCTGCTGCACCAGCAGCGAGGCGGTGCGGCTATCGGCCTGCCACAGCAGCTTGCCGCTGGCGGCGTCGAAGGCGAGCACGCGCTGGTCGGCGCCCTGGACGATGATGCGACCACCCACCACCGTGGGCGGCGTCAACACCGTGGCGGGGAGCTGGTAGCGCCACAACAACTGCCCCTTGGGACCGATGGACACCAGACCGTTGTCCTTATCGACCACGGCGGTGAAGGTGCCGTCGCTGCCGGTCGCGGCGCTGATGCCGGCGGGCACCTTGGCCGACCAGACCACCTGGCCGGTGGCGCTGTCCAGGCGCATGACCCGTCCGTCCGCCGAGGCCAGCACCACGGCGCCGGGCAGCGTCGCCGTCTGGAACCAGGCCGGGACCGCCCCCATCTGCTGCGTCCACACTTGCTTGACGGTCAGGATGTTGACCACCGGCGTCAAAGGCGTGGGCGGCGGCGGTTTGGACCCTGATGCGCAGGCGCCCAAAGCCGCAGCAAGCAGCAATGGCAGAGCAAAACGCCCGAGGCGCCAAACCGGAACGGCCATATAGCGATGCAGCGTGGAACTCATGCCGCACCTCCGCCGACGGATTGCAGCTTGCGTTGCACGCTGGCGCGTTCTGCCGAGTCGGCGGGCAGCGCCTTCAGCGCGGCCTCGTAGGCGCCACGCGCTGCGTCGCGCTGGCCTTGCAGCACAGCCAGGTCACCGCGGCGCATGTCGAACAACGGCGCAAACGACGGCTCGGGAACCTCGGCCAGGGTCTTGTCGGCTTCGGCGTATTGTTTGGCGTCGATCTGCAGCGCCGACAGATTGAGTCTGGCCACGGCACGGGCACTGGCTCCTTCGGCATGGGCCGCGGCCCATTGCAGGGCGGCGACGGCTTCAGCGTTCTTGCCGGCATCGTGCAAAGCCTTGGCCACCGACAGCGCGGCCATGCCGGCATAGGCGCTGTCGGGCGCCTTGGCCTGCATCGTCGCCCAAGCCTGACTGATCTTGTCCGGGCTGTTGCTCTGCAGCGCGATCTGCACCTGTTCGAACACCACGGCGGCCTTCGCCCCCTCGTTGCGCTGCCACCATTGCCAGCCGTAGTACCCGGCAAAACCGAGGGCAACGACCAGGACACCTGCCGAGATCTGCGTGCCCCAGCGCTCCCAGAAGTGGCGCATCTGGGCGATCTGTTCTTGTTCTTCGAAGTTGTAGCTCATGGGATCATCGAGGCCGGAAAGCGGCCATTTTAGGGGTCAGAGCAGTGCGGAAACGACGGCGCTCACGGGCTCCAGGGAAATGAGCCGTTGCTGCGGCCCGTCCTGCGCGCCGCGCAAGTCCTTGAGACCGACCTGCGCGGCCTGCAATTCCTGCTCGCCGAACACCAGCGCCCAGCGGGCGCCGCTGGCGTCGGCCTTTTTCATCTGCGACTTCATGCTGCCGCCGCCCACATGCAGTTGCACCCGCACACCGGCGGCGCGCAGCGTCTCGCACAGCGGCAGCACCTGGGGCATGAGGGCAGGATTGCTCAGCACGGCATAGGCGTGCGGCGCCTGCACGGGAGGCGTCTGCCCAGCCTCGGCCAGCAGTTCGAGCACGCGCTCCATCCCCAGTGCCCAACCGCAGGCTGGCGTGGGCTTGCCACCGATCTGCTCGATCAGCCCGTCGTAGCGTCCGCCGGCACAAACGGTGGCCTGGGCGCCGAGGCGGTCGGTCACCCACTCGAACACCGTGAGGTTGTAATAGTCCAAGCCGCGCACCAGCCGGGGGTTGAGACGAAACGGCTGGCCGGCCGCGCGCAGCAACGCCTGCACCCCCTCGAAGTGAGCCAGCGACTCCGGCCCGAGGTAATCGATGAGTTTGGGCGCGGCCTCGACCAGCGACTGCATCGCCGGATTTTTGGTGTCGAGCACGCGCAGCGGGTTGGTGTGCAGGCGGCGGCGGGCGTCGTCGTCGAGCTGGTCGGCGTGCGCTTCGAGGTAGGCGATGAGGGCTACCCGATGGCGTGCGCGCTCATCGGCCTGCCCAAGGCAGTTGATTTCCAGTGTGACAAGGTCACGCACCCCCAGCAGCGACCACAGCCTGCGCGCCATGAGGATGAGTTCGGCGTCCACGTCGGGCCCGGCAAAACCCAGCGCCTCGGCGCCCACCTGATGGAACTGGCGGTAGCGCCCGCGCTGCGGTCGTTCGTGCCGGAACATGGGCCCGGTGTACCACAGACGCTTGCCGCCGTCGTACAACAGCCCGTGCTCGATGCAGGCCCGCACCACGGCGGCCGTGCCTTCGGGGCGCAGGGTCAGCGGTTCGCCGTTGAGGGCGTCGGTGAAGCTGTACATCTCCTTCTCGACAATGTCGGTGACTTCGCCGATACCACGCACGAACAGCGGGGTGTATTCAAGGATGGGGGTGCGCAGGTTCTGGTAGCCGTAGCTGGCCATGAGGCTGCGAATCTGCTGCTCGAACCACTCCCAGACCGCCGATTTCGGCGGCACGATGTCATTCATGCCTTTGACGGCACTGAGCTTGTCTGCCATGGAATTCAGGCCACCTGGTCAAGATGGCGTTGGGTGGCGCCGTAGCGCTGTTGGACGTAGGTCTCGACGATGGACTGAAACTCGGCGGCGATGGCGTCGCCGCGCAGGGTCATGCGCTTTTCGCCGTCGATGAACACCGGCGCCGCAGGCGCTTCGCCGGTGCCCGGCAGACTGATGCCGATGTCGGCATGCTTGCTCTCGCCCGGTCCGTTGACGATGCAGCCCATCACCGCCACCCGCATCTGTTCCACCCCGGGATAGCGGCTGCGCCAGACCGGCATCTGCGCCCGCAGGAAGGTGTCGATGCTCTGGGTCAGTTCCTGGAAAAAGGTGCTGGTGGTGCGGCCGCAACCGGGACACGCGGTCACGCTGGGCGTGAAGGCGCGCAGGCCCAGGGCCTGCAAAATTTCCAGCGCCACCACCACTTCCTGGCTGCGCGGCGCATTGGGTTCGGGCGTCAGCGATACGCGAATGGTGTCGCCGATGCCCTCTTGCAGCAGCACGGCCAGCGCCGCGGTGGAGGCGACCGCGCCCTTGGTGCCCATGCCCGCTTCGGTCAGGCCGAGGTGCAGCGCATAGTCGCAGCGCGCGGCCAGGGCCCGGTACACGGTGACCAGGTCTTGCACATTCGAGACCTTGCACGACAGCAGGATCTGCGCCGGGTCCATGCCCAGTTCCTGTGCCCGCTGCGCCGAATCCAGTGCCGACAGCACCAGCGCCTGCGCCATGATCTGCCGCGCATCGTAGGGCTGGGTGCGGCGCGCGTTGGCGTCCATCAGGCTGGCGAGCAGGTCTTGGTCGAGGCTGCCCCAATTCACGCCGATGCGCACCGGCTTGTCGTAGCGCAGCGCCATGTCGATCATCTGGCCGAACTGGCGGTCGCGTTTCTCGCCCTTGCCCACGTTTCCCGGGTTGATGCGGTACTTGGAAAGCGCCTGCGCGCACTGCGGGAAATCGGTCAGCAGACGATGGCCGTTGTAATGAAAATCGCCGATCAGCGGCACCGACACCCCCATGCGGTCGAGCTGCTCGCGAATGGCCGGGACCGCGGCGGCGGCTTCCGGCGTATCGACGGTGATGCGCACCAGCTCCGACCCCGCGGCCGCCAGCTCCTTGACTTGGATGGCCGTGGCGATGGCGTCGGCCGTGTCAGTATTGGTCATCGACTGCACCCGCACCGGGGCGTCGCCGCCCACGGTGACCACATGGCTGCCCCAGGCCACGCGGGCTTGGCGCGTTTTGTGGCGCGTGGGCACGGCCTCGGGAATGGGGGGATCGAGCAGTTCCATGCGTCCGGGTTACTTCAGGGTGAGGCGGGCGACGTTGGCCCGCGTGGCCGCGGTCAGGTCGATCGGCTTGCCATCCAGGGTCAATGTGGTGGCGGGGGCATTGCCCACCACCACGGCCAGCGGCATGCTGCCCGCAGGAATGGCCACGGTTTGCGCCGCGCCGGGCTGCAGCAGTTGCGAGAACAACACCTTGCCGTCGCCCGCCGTCACCTGCACCCAACTCGGGGCAGTTGCCGCCAATTGCAGCGCGTGCCCCCCGGCCGGAGCGGCCGCTGCGGTGGTGGCGGAGGCGGTTGCCGCAGGCGGCGTTGACGCCACCGCAGCAGGCTGCGCCGGGACGGCCGCGGACGCCGCAGCCGGCGACGAAACCTGCGACGCTGCGCTAGCAAAGCTCGGTTGCGACGCGACCGGCACGTTCTCGTGCGCCACGCCGCTGGCGGCAGTGGGCGACGCACCCTGGGGCAGCAAGCCGCGGGTGGCCTCGCGCAGCGCGGGCCAGAAATAGATGATGGCAGCCAGCACCACGATCAGAACCGCCAGCCCAAGCATGCCACGCGACTTGCGCCCGCCGGTGGCCGCACGCGGCAGCGGCCGCTCGGGCACGCGAGACATCCCAGCGCCCTCTTCTGCCGCGGGGGTGGACAGGTGCGTGAGCACCGGCGCCCCCGGCAGCAGATCGAGCATGGGCTGTGGATCGAGCTTGAGCGCCTTGCAGCAACTGCGCAACAGGGCGCGGCCGAAGGTGTCATCGGGCAATGCCGACCAGTCGCCCGATTCCAGCGCGGCAATCTTGGCCGGTGCAACCTTGAGCTGCGCTGCCAGTTCCTCGACGTTGCGGCCTGCCGCCGTGCGCGCCTTGCGCAGGGCGTCACCCACGGCAGCGCGGCTGGCGATCAGTTCCGGGGAGATCTCGGTCATGCGCAATCAGTAGTTGAGCAGGGTGGAATCGTCAAACCGCCCCTGTTGCGCGGCGATGGCTTCGCGCGAGTCGGGGTAGCGTTGCTCGAGTTGGTTGGTCCACTGTGCCGCATCGACGGCGTTGCCCGCCTTGCGGGCGATGAGAATGCCCACCCACAACGATTGTGCACTGGCGTACTGGCCCGCATTGACCCGGGCGATGTAGAACAGCGCCTCCTTGGACTTGCCCAGCCGATCAAGCACCACCGCCAGGTTGGTGGATAGCGCCGGGTTGGCCGGATCAAGCGCGAAGCCCTTTTTCAGCGTCGCCTCGGAAGCCGCCCAATCCCCGGCCCGGTACTGGCACACGCCCAGCGCCAGGTAGGTGCGCACCGGATAACGGTAATTGGGAAGGGACAGCGCCTTGTTGAACTGCGCGAACGACTCCGGGTAGCGACGCTGCTGGCACAGCGACCAGCCGTAGTTGTGCAGGGCGTCGGCGTTGTCGGGCGACAGGCGCAGCGCCTCGCGGTAGTTGGCGTCGGCCTTGGCGTTGTCGTTCAGCGCGGTGTAGATCAGCGCGCGCATGGTGTAGGCCGGGACGAAGTCGGCCTTCTCGGCCAGCGCCTTGTTCACCTCCTCGAGAGCGACGGCAAACTGCCCGCGCTGGTAGTAGCCCTCGGCGAGTTCGAGGCGCAACTGCACCCGCTTGAGGATGGTGGTCTCCGATGGAGTCAGTGCCTCGCCCGAGCCGGTGGCGGCGGCGCGCTGCGCTTGCGAGGCGCAGCCGCCGAGCAGCGCAGCGCCGAGCAGCAGGACGGCGACAAGCGCCGCGCGCCAGCCGGAAGCAGGCGGATGGCAGGCATCGGACATCGCGCAACGTCGCAAGGACATGGGCAACCTCTCCCTCAATGGCTCAGACGGACCGCGGCGGGCACGGCAGCAGCTTGCTGCATGCGAATGACGCGGCGGGTGCGATCCTGCACCTCACCGGCGAGTTGACCACAGGCGGCATCGATATCGTCACCGCGGGTCTTGCGCACCGTGGTGACGATGCCGGCATCGAGCAGCACCTGGGCAAAGGCGCTCACCCGCGCGGCGGCGGAGCGCTTCAGCCCCGACTCGGGAAACGGATTGAACGGAATCAGATTGAACTTGCACTGCACCTGCTCGGCGCGCACCAGCCGCACTAGTTCCTGCGCCAGCGCCGGGGTGTCGTTGACCCCGTCCAGCATGCAATACTCGAAGGTGATGAAGTCGCGCGGCGCGAAGGCCAAGTAGCGCTTGCACGCCGCCATAAGCTCGTGCAAGGGATATTTGCGATTGAGCGGCACCAGCTCGTCGCGGAGCGCATCGTTAGGCGCATGCAGCGACACCGCCAGCGCCACCGGACAGTCCTGCGCCAGCCGGTCGATCATGGGCACCACGCCAGAGGTGGACACCGTCACCCGGCGCCGCGACAGGCCATAGCCGTCGTCGTCGAGCATGGTGCGCAGCGCCGGCACCAAGGCGCCGTAGTTTTGCAACGGCTCGCCCATGCCCATCATCACCACGTTGGAAATGGCGCGCTCACCCTCAGGCAGGCCCAGGGCGCGACGCATGGTGAACTCGGCAAACCAGAGCTGGGCGAGGATCTCCCAGGTCTGCAGGTTGCGGCTGAACCCCTGATGGCCGGTGGAGCAGAACTTGCAATTCACCGCGCAACCAGCCTGCGACGACACGCACAGGGTGTTGCGCTGCGCCTCGGGAATGAACACGGCCTCGACGGCATTACCCTGGCCGACGTCGAACAGCCACTTCACCGTGCCATCGGCCGAGCGCGACTCGGTGATCACCGGCAGCGCAGCGACCACGGCGTGCTCGCGCAGAAATTGGCGTAGCGGCTTGGCCAAATCGCTCATGGCCTCGAAGTCGGCCACGCCCTTCTGGTGCACCCAGCGAAACACCTGCCGGGCACGGAAGGCCGCATGTCCATGCTGCGCGAACCAGTCCACCAGACCGGCACGGTCGTACTGCAACAGGTTGACGGGGGCGTCAGACATGGATCAAGTGCGGCAGAATCCGCCCGATCTCAGCGGTTGTACACCGCCATGGCGGGAAAGAAGAACGCGATTTCAACCGCGGCGGTCTCCGCGGCGTCGGAGCCGTGCACGGCGTTGGCGTCGATGCTGTCGGCAAAGTCGGCACGGATGGTACCGGGGGCAGCCTTCTTCGGATCGGTGGCGCCCATCAGATCGCGGTTTTTCAGAATGGCGCCCTCACCTTGCAGCACCTGGATCATCACCGGGCCGGAGATCATGAAATCGACCAGATCCTTGAAGAACGGGCGCTCTTTGTGCACGGCGTAGAAGGCCTCGGCTTCGGCACGCGACAGATGGGCCATGCGGGCGGCGACGATCTTCAGACCGGCGGACTCGAAACGGCTGTAGATCTGGCCGATCACGTTCTTGGCAACGGCATCGGGTTTGATGATGGAGAGCGTGCGCTCAATGGTCATACTTTGCTCCTGAAATCAAAGGGTTAATCGAATATTGTAAGTCAGCATCGGGGCCGTGCTGCGGCACGGCAACAGCTTGGCGCGAGCAGGCAGAACCGGTTCAACGGCCGTTGCGATTGCCACCGCCGCTGCGCCGCCGCCCCCCGCCTGGACCAGCGCCGCCGCGCTGCGCGCCAGCCTCTTTGTGCACATAGCCGAAGCTGGTTTTCATCGGATCGGGCTGGCCCCCTTGCGGCTTGCCGCCGGACTTGCGTCGCGACTGCGCGCCCGGCTTGCCGCCGGTGGAAAACGGCGCCTCGCCACCCCAGCCGTGGCTGCGCACCACGGGGCTTTTGCCGAACAAGGCTTCCACTGTGGTGCGGGCGTAGCTGTCGGGCCCAGGCTGCTGCTGCCCGCTCAAGCCTTTGCCGCGGCCACCCCGGCCATCGTTGCGGCGGTTGCCGCCCTGGCCCGAGGGTTTAGGCCGCCGAGGCGGGCGCTCGCCGCCCTGCCCCTGGCCGTGACCCTGCGTGGGTGCGCGGCCTTGCAACGCCTGCACCACGGGCTTGTCGAGTTCGACAAAATCGCCGCGGCGCAGCCCGGCTGGCAGCACCACGCTGGCGTAGCGCACGCGGATCAGGCGGCTGACCGTCAGACCGACGGCTTCGAACATGCGCCGCACTTCGCGGTTGCGGCCTTCGGCGATGACCACGCGCCACCAGCGATTGGCGCCCTCGCCCCCCGCCTCTTCCAGGCTGAGGAACCGCGCCGGGCCGTCGCCCAGCTCGACCCCCTTGAGCAGCTGATCGCGCGCGGCGCTGTCGAGTTCGCCCAGCACGCGCACGGCGTATTCACGCTCGGCGCCATAGCTCGGGTGCATCAGCCGGTTGGCCAGGTCGCCCGAGGTGGTGAACAGCAGCAGGCCTTCGGTGTTGATGTCGAGTCGGCCCACGGCCGTCCACTTCGCGCCTTGCAGCTTGGGCAGGTGCTGAAACACGGTGGGACGGCCCTCCGGATCCTTGAACGACACCACTTCGCCCGTCGGCTTGTGATACGCCAGCACACGCGCCTGCGCCGGACGCAGGCGCCGCTTGATGATCTTGCCGTTGACGCGAATCTGATCGGTGGGCAGGATGCGCTGCCCGAGGTGCGCCGGCTCCCCGTTCACCGAGACGCGCCCGGCCAGAATCAGATCTTCCATTTCCCGCCGCGATCCCACGCCGCTTTGCGCCAGCACCTTGTGCAGCTTGGGCGCGTCTTCGGCCGGGGCCAGCACTCGTCGCATGGCCGGGGCGGCCTCGGCGGTGGCGTCGTAGGCCCCGGAAATCACGTCTTGAATCTGCACACCGCCAGCGCTCGGCGCCGTGGCTGCCGCAGGCGGCGCAGCCTGCGTGTCACCCGGTTCCGTCGCCGCCACGACGGGCTCGCGGCGCGCCTTGGGTGCGCGCGAACGCCGGGGCGGTTGCGGCGCCGGGTCCGCTGCGGCAGGTTGCGCCGTGGTTTCGGTGTTCAATGCCGCAGCATCGGCTTCTGCCAGGGGCGGAGTCACGGCGACTGTTGCCCGCTCTGCCACTGCCGCAGGACCGGGCTCGGCGGCCGACTCGGGCGTGACGTGCAGCGGGGACTCGGGCGCCGCCACGGTCTTGCGCGGGGCACGAGGCGCACGCGGCTTGCGTGTCGGGGCGGCCGGGGCTGGCGCGCCGGAAGCGTCTGGCGCGGCGGCGGTGTCGGGCACGGGCGGTTCGGTGGTGTCGGAAGAGTTCATTTTGCGGTCCGTGGGGTTCAGTCCGAGGCAGGCGCGCCCACTGCGGCGTCGGCCGACAGTGCGGGAGGCGGTGCGCTTGAAGCAGGTGGGTCGGCGACGTCGAGTTCGGGCAGGCGCTGCTGCAAGCCGTCGAATGCGGCAGGCACGTCGCCGCGCTCGCCGAGCGGTGGCAAGGCATCGAGCGAGGCGATGCCGAGATCGTCGAGGAATTGCTGCGTGGTCGCCAGCAGTCCTGGTCGGCCCGGCGCCTCGCGGTGGCCGATCACTTCGACCCAGCCCCGCTCCTCGAGTTGGCGCACGATCTGAGCATTGACCACAACGCCGCGGATCTCCTCGATGTCGCCGCGGGTGACCGGCTGGCGGTAGGCGATGATGGCCAGCGTCTCCAGCACGGCACGCGAGTATTTCTGCGGTTTCTCGGGGTAGAGGCGGTCGAGAAACGGTTGCATTTCCGGGCGACTCTGAAACCGCCAGCCCTGCGCCAGCTGCGTCAGTTCGATGCCACGCCCCTGCCAGTCGGTGCGCAGCTCGTCGAGCAGCGCGCGCACGGTGTCAGCGGCGATGGTGTCGTCGAACAGGCGCCGCAACTCGGCGACGGATAAGGCTTGGGAAGCACAGATCAGCGCGGTCTCGAGGACCCGCTTGGCCTCTTGCGTGTTCATAGTGATCCGGTTGAGGGCGGCTGCGGCCGGAACCGGCCCGGCGTGCCGCAATGCCCGAAGGCAGGCGCGATGCGAAGAAGGGAATGCGCTCTAGGGAAGTCGTTCTTAATTTTAGTACGTCCAGCGGAGGCTTCCGCGGTTCAAGCCTCAGGCACTGGCACCCTGCTCGGTACGCACCGGGGGATAGAAGGCGTCGGCGTGCAGATCGTTCTCCGCCAGTCCGTGCTGGAGCAGAGTGTCGCTGAGTGCCTCGACCATGCCGGGCGGCCCTGCCAGATAGACCTTGGCGCCCGTGAAATCACCAACGACGGCCAACAATTGCCCGGCCAGCGAGCCGTGCACGGCCTGGGGCGGATCCCCCGCTTGCGCCTCGTCGAGCACGAGGTGGTAGCGGAAGTTGCGGAAGTTGCGGCGCATTTGTTCCATCTGCTCCAAGCCATAGACGTCGGCCTGGTTGCGAAAGCCCGCGAACAGCACCACGGGTTCGAGCTTGCCGTTGTCGAGCGCGGTCTGCACCACACTGAGCATGGGGGCCAGACCGGTGCCGCCACCCACGGCATACAGCGGCCCGGTGTGGCGCGGGCGGAAATAGCTGGTGCCCATCGGCCCGCGCACCAGCATCTGCGCTCCCGGCCGGATGACGCTGCCCAGCAGCCCGCTGAGGGCGCCGGTGGGGGTGCGGCGGATGTGAAAGGTCAGCAGATCGTCGTACTCGGCCTCGACCGGCGTGCTGGCCATGGAAAAGTCGCGGGCGATTTCCTGCCCGTCCACGTCGACTACCAGTTGCGCGTACTGCCCGGCAGAAAAAGTGAAGGGGATGCCCCCCATGTCGGCAAACTCGATGTGCAACTGCAGGGCGAAAATCTCCTGGGTCAGCGGTTCGAGCGCCACCACCCGGCACAGCAGCTTGCGCTCGGGGTGGGCGATGAGGTCATCGCTGTCGGTCAGGCGGATGGTGATGTCTTCGGTCAGCACCGCGCGGCAGGCCAGGATGATGCCCGCCTCTTTCTGCTGGGGCGGCAACGCCCTGGGGTCGTACGCCTTGAGCCGCACCTGGCCCTGCTCCAGCGCACATTTGCAGGAGCCGCATTCTCCCGATTTGCAGGAATAGCGGATGGGCACCTGGTGGCGCCGCAGCAGCTTGAGCAGGTTCTCGTCGGGATCGGCAAGCAGGTCGGTGCCCGCGGGCAGGATGTGAACGCGCGGCATGGGACCTCAGACGGCAACTTCGCCGGTCTCACCGGTGCGGATGCGCACCACCTGCTCGATGCTGGTGACAAAAATCTTGCCGTCGCCAATCTTGCCGGTGCGCGCTGCCTTGACGATGGACTCGATGGCGCGGTCAACCTGATCTTCCTTGACCACAGCCTCCACCTTCACCTTGGGCAGAAAGTCCACCACATACTCAGCGCCGCGATACAGCTCGGTATGCCCCTTCTGCCGACCGAAGCCCTTGACCTCGGTGACCGTCAGACCGGTCACCCCGATCTCAGCCAAGGCCTCGCGCACTTCGTCGAGTTTGAACGGCTTGATGATGGCGGTGATGAGTTTCATGTCAGGGCTCCTGGGTGTTGGAATGAAAACGCACTGTAACTGCGGATGCTGGGGTGGCGTCAGAACGCCTCACGGAAGCGGGAGGTGATGGGGTAGCGCCAGTCGCGGCCGAAGGCGCGGTGGGTGATGCGGATGCCCGGCGGCGCCTGGCGCCGCTTGTACTCAGCGAGTTTGAGCAGATGCACCACGCGCTCGACGTCGGCCCGGGCATAGCCCGCGGCCAGCACGGTCTCAACGCTCTGGTCCTGCTCCATGTAGCGCTGCAGAATGCCGTCGAGCACGTCGTAAGGCGGCAGGCTGTCCTGGTCGGTCTGGTCCGGGCGCAACTCGGCGCTGGGCGCGCGGGTGATGATGCGCTGCGGAATCACCTCGGCCTCGCCCTGCGCCGCGGCGTGCGCGTTGCGCCAGCGCGCCAGTTCCCACACCAGGGTCTTGGTCACGTCCTTGATCACGGCAAACCCGCCGGCCATGTCGCCGTACAGCGTGGCGTAACCCATGGCCATTTCGCTCTTGTTGCCGGTGGTCAGCACGATACTGCCGCTGTTGTTCGACAGCCCCATGAGCAGGGTGCCGCGAATACGGGCCTGAATGTTTTCCAGCGTGGTGTCGCCGGCATGGGGCTGCAGCAGCGGCGCCAGGGCATGGCGAAAGGCCTCGAACAACGGAGTGATGGGCAGCACGTCGTAGCGCACGCCCAGGCGTTGCGCCATGGCGGCTGCATCGTCGAGCGATATCTGCGCCGTGTACTGCGACGGCATCATCACCGCGTGCACCTTGTCGGCGCCCAGCGCGTCTACTGCGATGGCCAGCACCAGCGCCGAATCGGCCCCGCCGGACAGGCCGATGAGCGCGCCGGGAAAGCCGTTTTTGCCGAGATAATCGCGCACCCCCAGCACCAGGGCACCGTAAACCTCGGCATGATCGGTCTTGAGCGCGGCGATATGCGCCGGGTCTTGCCGCAGCACGTCGCCCCCGGCAACATCGACCAGCAGCACGTCGGGGTCGAACTGCGGTGCGCGTGCCACCAGTTCGCCGGCGCGGTCGAGCACGAACGAGGCGCCGTCGAACACGATCTCGTCCTGCCCCCCCACCATCTGCGAGGCCACCAGCGCCATGCCGTTTTCCAGGCAGCGCTGGCGCATGACCTGTTCGCGCTCAGCCGTCTTGCCCCGGTGATACGGCGAGGCGTTGAGCACCAGCAACACCTGGGCCCCGGCGGCACGCGCCAACCGCGGCACATGGGGCAGCCAGGCATCCTCGCAGATGGCGATGCCAAAATGCGTGCCCCCGGCCTCGAACACCACGGCGCGATCACCCGGGGCGAAATAGCGCCGTTCATCGAACACCTGATAGTTGGGCAGTTCGTGCTTGCAGTAGGTGGTCTCGACCACGCCCCCACGCAGCAACGATGCGGCGTTGCAGGCCACGGCCTGCTGGGTGGAGGCCAGGCGCGGCGCGTCGGCCCCGGCCAGCGCCAGCGGATGGCCCACCACCAAGGCCAAATCCGGCAGGTCCGACAGGTCATGCGCAAGCTGCTTCAATGCCTGTGCACTGGCATGCAGAAACGCCGGGCGCAGCAACAGGTCTTCCGGGGGATACCCGGACAGCGCCAACTCCGGCGTCAGCGCCACCCGCGCACCCTGCGCGTGGGCACGGCGCGCCAGTTGCGCGATCTGCGCGGCGTTTCCAGTCAGGTCACCCACCACGGGGTTGCATTGCAAGACAGCGAGTCGGAGAGTCATGACCGAGGATTTTCGCACCGAGTTGTCGGACGCGGTGGGCGCGCTGCCCGCCGCAGACTGGGACGCGCTGGTCCGGGCCACCCCGGGTACCACGCCGTTTCAACGCCACGCCTGGTTGAGCGCCCTTGAACGCAGCGGCTGCATCGGGCCGCAAACCGGATGGCAACCTCTGGTGGTGGCGCTGCGCGGGCGCGAGGGCGAGCTCGCCGCCGTCTGCGCGTTGTATGTCAAATCGCATTCCTACGGCGAGTATGTGTTCGATTGGGCCTGGGCCCGGGCCTACGCCGAGCATGGCCTGGCGTACTACCCCAAACTGCTGCTGGCGGTGCCCTTCACCCCCGTGGGCGGCGCCAAACTGCTGGGGCGCGATGCCGCGGCGCGCAAGGCGCTGTTGCAGGCGGCGCTCAAACTTGCCCGCGATAGCGGTGTGAGTTCCCTGCACGCCCTGTTTCTCGATCCGCAAGAGGCGCAGTGGTGCGGTACGGCGCAATTCATGGCACGTACCACCCTGCAGTTTCACTGGCGCAACCCGCCCGCAGCCGACAGCGCGCCCTGGCAGACCTTTGAGGACTTTCTCGCCAGCCTGCGCCATGACAAACGCAAAAAAATCCGCCAGGAACAGCGCCAGGTGCGCGATGCCGAGGTGCAGTTTCGCGTGCTGCACGGCAGCGAGATCGGCGCGACGGATTGGGCCTTTTTCACCCGCTGTTACGCCACCACCTATGCCCTGCATGGATCGCCGCCTTATCTGAACGACGATTTTTTCCGCACCATCGGCGACACCATGCCCGAGCATTGCCTGCTGTTTCTGGCCGAACGCGACGGTACGCCGGTGGCCAGCGCCCTGATCGTGCTCGATCCCCACAGCCGCACCGCCTACGGCCGGCATTGGGGCGCCATCGCCCACATCCCGGCGCTGCATTTCGACGCCTGTTACTACCAGCCCATCGCCTGGTGCCTGGCGCACGGCTACACCACCTTCGAGGGCGGCGCCCAGGGCGAGCACAAGATGGCGCGCGGCCTGCAGCCCGTGGCCACGCAATCCGCGCACTGGCTGGCGCACCCGCAATTCGCGCACGCCGTCGAGGACTATCTGGAACGCGAAACCGCCGCACTCGCCAAGCACCAGCAGCGTCTGCAGGAACGCCTGCCGTTTCGCGAGGTGCAATAGCCGAGGAGCAAGGTCTTCAGGGGCTCAGGCGCGCTGTGCGAGCTGCTTATGGACGTAGGCCAGCAGGCCGTCGCTGGCCTGCTCCACCAGATCGAGCACGCGCTCGAAGTCGCGCTCCGTGCCGTAGTACGGGTCGGGCACCGCTGCCACCGGGGCGTCGGGGGCGAAGCTGAGAAACAGGCGGCAACGCGCGGCGTAGGGCGGCGGGCACTGCTGCTCCAACAGCGCCAAATTGTCCCAGTCCATCGCCAGGAGCAGGTCGAAGCGGGCGAAATCGCCCTCCTCCACCGCGCGGGCGCGCAGACCGGACAGGTCGTAGCCCCGCTCCTTGGCGTGGCGCTGGCTACGCCGATCGGGCGCCGAGCCGATATGAAAGGCGTGCGTACCTGCCGAGTCGATCCGCACGCGCCGCTCCAGCCCCGCCTGGTTCACCTTGCCGCGAAACACGCCCTCGGCAGTGGGAGAGCGGCAGATATTGCCCATACAGACGAACAGCACGGAAAACTCGGACATGGCGCAGCGCGGGGAAGAACGAAGGGAGAACACGCCCTCGCATTATCCGGTTCCCGCACGACAAGTCAGCCGTACGCAAAATGTGTGAAAGCGTGTCAACCGATCTGCGCTGACGTGCATTAAGCCCTCGATCCGTTTGGATCGCTTCCATCCAAAATTTTGAAAGAGCATCCCATGAAGAAGATCGTCGCCACGCTGTTTGCCTCCCTGTTCGCCACCGTTGCCATGGCGCAAACCCCGGCTCCCGCCGCCCCCGAGGCCGCCAAGCCCGCCGCGCACAAGGAAATGAAGAAAGAGCACCACAAGAAGGCCGAGCACCACAAGAAGGCCGAGCACAAGGAAATGAAGAAGGAAGAGAAGAAGGCCCAGTAAGGTCCGAGAGCCCCAAGGCTCTTGACTTGCAGCTTTCCCTCTGCGTCGGCGGCGACCTTGCCGCTCGGCGCAAAAATCCCCCGACGCCATGCGACGGGGGATTTTTTTCGTCCCTGCACGCCGAAAATCTGCTGCTGCCGCGGTGTCTGCGGCTCTTGAAGTCTGCGCAAACACCCCCATACCTTGCGGGTCATTCCATTTTTCACCCACGCGCACCATGCAGACAGACCCCCAGACCCCGCCTTCCGCCGAGCCGCAAGCCTCGGCCGACGCGCCGCCGCACGACCTGATCCCCGAGCCGGTACCGGGCGACGAGCTGGCGCAAGCGCAGGATGAAATCGCCAAACTCAACGACCAACTGCTGCGCGCCCGCGCCGAGGTCGAAAACATCCGCCGCCGGGCCGAGGACGAATCGGTCAAGGCCCGCAAGTTCGCGGTCGAGGGCTTCGCCGAGGCCCTCCTACCGGTGAAAGACAGCCTGGAAGCCGCGCTGAGCGACACCAGCGGCAAGCCCGACGTACTCAAACAAGGGGTGGAACTCACCCTGAGCCAGCTTAAATCGGCCTTCGAGCGCAATCGGCTGCAGGAAATCGCCCCGGCACCGGGCGACAAGTTCGATCCCGCCGCGCACCAAGCCATTTCGGTGCAGCCTGCCGAGCAGCCTGCCGGCACCGTGGTCTCGGTGCTGCAGAAGGGCTACCGCATCGCCGAACGCACCCTGCGCCCGGCGCTGGTCACCGTGGCGCAATAAAACCTGCCGCCGCACCCCTGAACGACTTGAATTTTCAGCAGGTTTCCGCATTTAGTTTCCATTGAAAATCAGCGCCCCGCGGCGCCACACAAACGGAGAAATTCCATGGCAAAAATCATCGGTATCGACCTGGGCACCACCAATTCCTGCGTGGCGGTGATGGAGGGCAACACGCCCAAGGTCATTGAGAACAGCGAAGGCGCGCGCACCACGCCGTCGATCGTCGCCTATATGGAAGACGGCGAAATCCTGGTGGGCGCCTCGGCCAAGCGGCAGTCGGTCACCAATCCGAAAAACACGCTGTACGCGGTCAAGCGCCTGATCGGCCGCAAGTTCACCGAGAAGGAAGTGCAGAAGGACATCGACCTGATGCCCTACAGCATCGTCAAGGCCGACAACGGCGACGCCTGGGTGGAAGTGCGCGGCAAAAAACTCGCGCCGCCGCAGATCAGCGCCGAAGTGCTGCGCAAGATGAAAAAGACCGCCGAAGACTACCTCGGCGAAACCGTGACCGAGGCGGTGATCACCGTGCCCGCCTACTTCAACGACAGCCAGCGCCAGGCCACCAAGGACGCTGGGCGCATCGCCGGGCTCGACGTCAAGCGCATCATCAACGAGCCCACTGCTGCGGCCCTGGCCTTCGGCCTGGACAAGCACGGCAAGGGCGACCGCAAGATCGCGGTCTATGACTTGGGCGGCGGCACCTTCGATATCTCCATCATCGAGATCGCCGACGTCGATGGCGAAAAGCAGTTCGAGGTGCTGTCGACCAACGGCGACACCTTCCTCGGTGGCGAAGACTTCGACCAGCGCATCATCGACTACATCATCACCGAGTTCAAGAAGGAACAGGGCGTCGACCTGAGCAAGGACGTGCTGGCCCTGCAGCGCCTCAAGGACGCCGCGGAGAAAGCCAAGATCGAACTGTCGAGTTCCACCCAGACCGAGATCAACCTGCCTTATGTCACGGCGGATGCCAGTGGGCCGAAGCACCTCAACCTCAAGCTCACCCGCGCCAAGCTGGAATCGCTGGTCGAGGAGCTGATCGAACGCACGATCGCCCCCTGCCGCACGGCCATCACCGATGCCGGTGTGAAGGTGGGTGACATCGACGACGTCATCCTGGTCGGCGGCATGACCCGCATGCCCAAGGTGCAGGACAAGGTGAAAGAGTTCTTCGGTAAAGAGCCGCGCAAGGACGTCAACCCGGACGAGGCTGTGGCCGTGGGCGCGGCCATCCAGGGCTCGGTGCTCGCCGGCGACCGCAAGGACGTGCTGCTGCTCGACGTCACCCCGCTGTCTCTGGGCATCGAGACCATGGGCGGCGTGATGACCAAGATGATCAGCAAGAACACCACGGTGCCGACCAAGCATGCGCAGGTGTATTCGACGGCCGACGACAACCAGCCCGCCGTGACCATCAAGGTGTATCAGGGCGAGCGCGAAATGGCGGCCGGCAACAAGCTGCTGGGCGAGTTCAACCTCGAGGGCATCCCGCCGGCTCCGCGCGGCACGCCGCAGATCGAAGTGACCTTCGACATTGACGCCAACGGCATCCTGCACGTCAGCGCCAAAGACAAGGGCACCGGCAAGGAGAACAAGATCACCATCAAGGCGAACTCCGGGCTGAGCGAAGAGGAAGTGCAGCGTATGGTGCGCGACGCCGAGATGAATGCGGAAGAAGACCACAAGAAGCGTGAGTTGGTCGACGCCCGCAATCAGGCTGACGCCGCGGTGCATTCGGTGCGCAAGTCGCTGGGCGAATATGGCGACAAGCTCGACGCTGCTGAGAAGTCGGCCATCGAGGACGCGCTCAAGGCCGCCGAGGACGCCATCAAGTCCGAGGACAAGGCCGACATCGAAGCCAAGACCAGCGCCCTGCTCGCCGCCAGCCAGAAGCTGGGCGAGAAGATGTACGCCGGGCAGGCCGCGGAGCAGGCAGCAGGCGGTGCATCCTCTGGGGCTGCAGGGGCGCAAGCCGCGGGCGACGACACCGTGGTCGATGCCGAGTTCAAGGAAGTCAAGGACGGCAAGGCCTGACCGCCGCTAGATTTTCACTCTCCTGACGGGAGGGCCGCCATTCATGCGGTCCTCCCGTTTGTTCATTGTTTTTCAACCGATTTCAATCGGTTTGCAAGGTCGAACCCGTGGCAAAACGCGACTATTACGAGGTCCTGGGCGTGAGCAAGAACGCCTCGGACGACGAGATCAAGAAGGCCTACCGCAAGCTGGCCATGAAGCATCACCCTGACCGCAATCAGGGCAACAAGGCCTCGGAAGAGGAATTCAAGATCGTCAAGGAGGCCTACGAGTGTCTGTGCGATACGCAAAAGCGTGCCGCCTACGACCAGTACGGCCATGCCGGGGTCGACCCGTCGGCCGGAGGGTTTGGCGGCTTCGGCGGTGGCGCCGGGGGCTTTGGCGACTTCGGCAACATCTTCGACGAAATCTTCGGCGGCGGTCGTCGTGGTGGGAGCGGCGGGCCGCAGGTCTATCGCGGCAACGACCTGAGCTACTCACTCGAAATCAGCCTGGAAGACGCCGCCCACGGCGTGAGCAAGAGCCTGCGCATTCCCGGCTGGGAAGAATGCGGCACCTGCCACGGCAGCGGCGCCAAACCCGGTACCAAGCCCATCACCTGCACCACCTGTCACGGCAGCGGTCAGGTGACGCAGCGCATGGGGCCCTTCGCCATGCAGCAGACCTGCCCCACCTGCCACGGCACGGGCAAGCTCATCCCCGAGCCCTGCACCGCTTGCCACGGCCGTGGTCGCATCCAGAAGCAGAAAACGCTGGAGGTGCAGATTCCTGCGGGCATCGACTCGGGCATGCGCATCCGCTCCACCGGCAACGGCGAACCCGGTGTCAACGGCGGGCCGCCGGGTGACCTCTACGTTGAGATCCACATCAAGCAGCACCCGGTGTTCGAGCGCGACGGCGACGACCTGCACTGCCACGTTCCGGTGAGCATGGCCACGGCGGCGCTGGGCGGTGGCATCGACGTGCCCACGCTGGGCGGCAAGGCCGAGATCGATCTGCCCGAAGGCACGCAGACCGGCAAGACCTTCCGGCTGCGCGGCAAGGGCATCAAGGGTCTGCGCTCCAACTATCCCGGCGATCTGTATTGCCACATCACGGTGGAGACGCCGGTCAAGCTCAACGAGGAGCAAAGGCGCTTGCTGCGCGAGCTCGACGAGTCGTTGAAGAAGGGGGGCGACCGCCATTCGCCGCAGGCCAAATCCTGGTTTGACAAGGCCAAGGAGTTCTTCAAGCCCGTGTGATGCCCGGGCTCTCGGCAGCAACCCGGCAAGGGGTGCGAAAATAGCGCCCTTTGCCTCTCAAGCACGCGCTCGGGTCAGCCCGCGCTTGCTTGACCCCCGCGGGGGGCGGCCGGGTTGAACCCGGCCCCGGAGGCCTTCACACCGACGCATCATGGAAGCCGAACGCCTCAACGCCATCTCCAACCGCATTGCCGACCTTCAACAGCGCATCCAAGCGCTAAGGGGGTATCTTTGACTTCGATGCCAAATCGGCGCGACTGATGGAGGTTGCGGGCGCGCTCGAAGACCCGCAGGTGTGGAACGATCCCAAACGCGCGCAGGAACTGGGCCGTGAGCGCAAGTCGCTCGAAACCGTGGTGCTCGGATTGCAGAATCTGACCACAACGCTGGCCGATCACAGCGAGCTCTTCGCCATGTCGCGCGAGGAAGGCGACGACGCCACCTGCGAAGCCATCGAGGCCGACGTCGAACAGTCGGCGGCCGAGGTCGAGGCGCTGGAGTTCCGTCGCATGTTCTCCAACCCGCTCGACCCGAGCAACTGTTTCATTGACATCCAGGCTGGCGCCGGTGGCACCGAGGCCTGCGACTGGGCCAGCATGCTGCTGCGCCAATACCTGCGCTACTGCGAACGCAAGGGCTTCAAGGTCGAGGTCATGGAAGAGACCGAGGGTGACGTGGCCGGCATCCGCAGCGCCACCATCAAGATCGAAGGCGACTATGCCTACGGTCAGTTGCGTACCGAAACCGGCGTGCATCGCTTGGTGCGCAAGAGCCCGTTCGACTCCTCCGGCGGCCGCCACACCAGCTTCGCCAGCGTCTTCGTCTACCCCGAGGTGGACGACTCCATCGAGATCGACATCAACCCCGCCGATGTGCGCACCGACACCTTCCG
>JAKAFC010000121.1 GCA_021818065.1 Pseudomonadota bacterium | reverse complement strand
GATCGACTACCGCAACGCCAACAAGACCGGCCACATCCTCACGCTCGAAGAACCCATCGAGTACCTGTTCTCCAATCGCAAGTCCATCGTCAACCAGCGCGAGGTCGGCATCGATACCGAATCGCTCGCCGTGGGGCTGAAGAATGCGTTGCGGCAGGCGCCGGACTGCATCATGATCGGCGAAATCCGCGATCAGGCCACCATGAGCGCGGCGCTGCAGTACGCGCTGTCCGGCCACCTCTGCCTGGCCACGCTGCACGCCAACAACAGTTATCAGGCGCTCAACCGCATCGTCGGTTTCTATCCCATGGACCAGCGTGCGGCGCTGTTTAACGACATGGCTTCGGGCTTGCGCGGCATCGTCTCGCAGCGTTTGCTGCGTGCCAGTGCCGGAGGGCTGACGCCTGCGGTGGAAATCATGCTCAACACCCAGCTGGTGCGCGAGTTGATCGAGAAGGGCGACTTTTCTGGAGTCAAGGAAGCGATGGAAAAATCCATGGCCGAAGGCTCGCAGACCTTCGAGCAGGCCCTGGCCACCATGGTCATCGAGGGGGTGGTCAGCCGCGAAGAGGCCCTGGCTTACGCCGACTCGCCCACCAACCTGCTGTGGCGTCTGGAAAACGACGCGACGCTGCGCAAACAGGCGGCGCCCGCCGAGTCCATCGAGGACGACACGCCGTCCTTCACCGAAATCACCCTTGACCTGGATTCGCCGCGCTGAGCGGTTCCAGGCGCCCACCACTCGCATGTCTCCCACGCAAACCCTGGTCCATGACCTGATCGCCCGTCATTCCATCACGCCGCAAGACGAGGGTTGCCAGCAGCTGCTGCGCCAGCGCCTGGAGCGGCTCGGATTCATCTGCGAAACCGTGGAGAGCGGCCCGCCCGACTTCCGCGTCACCAACCTGTGGGCGCTGCGCCCGGGTGCCCGGGCGGATGCCGGTGTGCTGGTGTTTGCCGGACACACCGATGTGGTGCCGACCGGGCCGCTCGAGCAGTGGCACAGCCCGCCATTCACCCCCACCGTGCGCGACGGCAGGCTGTACGGCCGCGGTGCCGCCGACATGAAGACCTCGCTCGCCGCCATGGTGGTTGCGGTGGAGGAGTTCATCGCCGCGCATCCCAACCCGCAGCATGCCATCGCCTTCTTGCTCACCAGCGACGAGGAAGGCCCGGCGCGCGACGGCACGGTGAAAGTGTGCGAGCGGCTTGCGGCGCGAGGCCAGCGTCTGGACTGGTGCATCGTGGGCGAGCCCACCTCCACCGCCACGCTGGGCGATGTCATCAAGAACGGGCGCCGCGGTTCGCTCTCCGGCAGGTTGACGGTGCGCGGCGTCCAGGGCCACATCGCCTACCCGCAACTGGCGCGCAACCCCATTCATCTGGCAGCGCCGGCGCTGGCCGAGCTCGCCGCCATCGTCTGGGACGCGGGCAACGCCCACTTTCCGCCCACCTCCTGGCAGATGTCCAACATCCACGCTGGAACCGGGGCGACCAATGTCATTCCGGGGGAACTGGTGGTGGATTTCAACTTCCGCTTTTCCACCGAATCCACGCCCGAGGACCTGAAGCGCCGGGTCCACGCCACGCTCGACCGCCATGGCCTGGACTATGCGATTGCCTGGACCCTGGGCGGCGAGCCCTTTCTCACGGCGCCCGGCACCCTCTCCAGCGCCTTGCAGGCCGCCATTCAGGCC
This sequence comes from Pseudomonadota bacterium, assembly GCA_021818065.1. Classification (GTDB taxonomy): domain Bacteria; phylum Pseudomonadota; class Gammaproteobacteria; order Burkholderiales; family Burkholderiaceae_C; genus Thiomonas. The sequence continues at coordinate 6,537 of JAKAFC010000121.1, read as the reverse complement.
GAAACCGGGGTGCAGGCGGAGCTGTCGACTACCGGGGGCACCTCCGATGGCCGCTTCATCGCCAAGATCTGCCCGCAGGTGGTGGAGTTCGGCCCGGTGAATGCCAGCATTCACAAAATCGACGAGTGGGTGGACGTGGCTGCGATCGATCCGCTCAAGAACATCTACCGCCGCACCCTCGAGGCGCTGGTGGCATGACGCCCGCGAGTGCGGCCGACGCCCCGGCCCAGGCCATGACGCTGGGCGAGGCCTGGATACAAACGGCGCAAGCCCTGGCGCGGGCGGAGCTGGACTTCGGCCACGGCTGCGCCAGCGCTGACGATGAAGCCGCCTGGATCGTGTTGCACGCCGCTGGCCTGCCCGCCACCGAAGCCGCGCGGTTCGCCGAGCACGCCGACGGCATGCTGTCGGCGGAGCAGGTGGCGCAGGTGCATGCCCACACGACGCAGCGCATCGCCACACGGCAGCCGCTGGCCTACGTCCTCGGCGAGGCCTGGCTGGTGGGGCTGCGCTTCAGCGTGGATGCGCGGGTCATCGTGCCGCGCTCGTTCATCGCCGAACTGCTCGATCAGGGCGCGCTCGATCCCTGGCTGCCGCAGGCACCCCAGCATGTGCTCGACCTGTGTACCGGCTCGGGCTGCCTGGCCATCCTTGCCGCCCTGGCGTGGGAATCCGCACGGGTCGATGCCATCGACCTCTCGGCCGATGCCCTTGCCGTGGCGCAGATCAACCGCGCCGCCTACGGCCTGGAGTCGCGCGTGCAACTCGTCGCCTCCGACCTCTGGTCCGCCTGCGACCCGGTACGGCGTTACGACCTGGTGCTGTGCAATCCGCCCTATGTGCCGGCCGCAAGCATGGCGAGCCTGCCGCCAGAGTACCGTCACGAGCCCGCCATGGCGCTGGCTGGCGGCGACGACGGCATGGATTTGATCCGCAGGATTCTGCATGGCGCCGCGGCCCACCTCAGCGCAGAAGGTGTGATGGTGCTGGAGGTCGGCAACGAGCGCGCCGCGTTCGAGGCGGCTTTCGGGCAACTGCCTGCCGTCTGGCTGGAAACTGCATTGCATCCCGACGCCGTCTGCGTCTTGCTCGCAGCCGATCTGCGCGCGGCGTTTTCGCAGGCCGCGGGCGCATGATTCGCCTCAACGTCATCACGCTGCGGCGCGGCGTGCAGGTCGTGCTCGACCAGGCCAGCCTGACCCTGCATCCTGGCGACAAGGTCGGCTTGGTCGGGGTCAACGGGGCCGGCAAGACGTCGCTGTTTGCCTTGCTGCTCGGGGAGCTGCATGAGGATGCGGGCAACCTCGACAAGCCGGCCAACTGGCGCCTGGCCACCGTGGCGCAAGACGTGCCCGACTCGGAGGCCAGCGCCACCGATTTCGTGCTGCAGGGTGACGCCGCGCTGCAGGCGGCGCAGCTGGCGCTGCAGACCGCCCTCGACACGCCGGACTCCAACGAGGCCGCCGGTCATGCCCTGGCCGAGGCCCAGCATGCCTTCGAGCTGGCTGACGGCTACACCGCCCGCGCCCGCGCCGAGGCGCTGCTGCTGGGCCTGGGCTTTGCCGTGGCCGAGTTGGCCAAACCCGTGGCCCAGTTTTCCGGCGGCTGGCGCATGCGGCTGGCGCTCGCGCAGGCCTTGTTCGCCCCCAGCGACTGCCTGCTGCTCGACGAGCCCACCAACCACCTGGATCTCGACGCGCTGGTCTGGCTCGAACAGTGGCTCACCCGCTATCCCGGCCTGCTGCTGGTGATTTCCCACGACCGCGAATTTCTCGATGCCGCCAGCCGCGTCACCGTGCACCTGGACGGCGGCAAACTCACCCGCTACGGCGGCAACTACACCTTGTTCGAGGAGCAGCGCGCCGAAAAGCTCATGCAGCAGCAAGCCGCGTTCGCTCGCCAGCAACAGGACATCGCCCGGCTCACGCGCTTCGTCGAGCGCTTCCGCGCCAAGGCAACCAAGGCGCGTCAGGCGCAGAGCCGCATGAAGGCTCTCGAACGCATGGAGCGGCTGGCCCCGGTGTACCTCAGTGGCGCACTGCGCATCGACATGCTGCAACCCGCAAGCCTGCCGCAGCAACTGCTGACGCTGCAAGATCTGGGCTGCGGCTACGGCGCCACGCCCATTCTCGGCAGGGTGAACCGCAGCATCACGGGTGGCCAGCGTATCGGCATTCTCGGTGCCAACGGGCAGGGCAAGTCCACTCTGGTCAAGACCCTGGCTGGCGCCTTGCCGCCGCTGTCAGGTCAGCGCATCGAAGGCAAGGGGCTGGTGATCGGCTACTTTGCGCAGCAGGAGGTGGACGTGCTGCGGCTGGACGAATCGCCCCTGCAGCACATGCAGCGCCTGGCGCGCGAGGTGGCGCCGCAGACCACCGAGCAAGAATGGCGCAACTGGCTGGGCCGTTACCAGTTCGATGGCGACATGATGCTGCGGGCCTGCGGCAGTTTTTCCGGCGGCGAAAAGGCGCGGCTGGCGCTGGCGCTGGTGATCTGGCGCAAGCCCAATCTGCTGCTGCTCGACGAGCCCACCAACCACCTCGATCTGGCCACGCGCGAAGCCTTGGCGCTGGCCCTGCAGGACTTCGCCGGCACCGTGCTGCTGGTGTCGCACGACCGCGCACTGCTGCGCGCCACCTGCGATGCCTTCTGGCTGGTGGCTGATGGCATGGTCCAAGACTTCGACGGCAGTCTGGACGACTACCAGCACTGGGCGTTGTCGCGCACGGCGCAGCGCCAGAGCGCGCTCCAGCCCAAGGATGCGGCCGACGCTCCTGCCGAAACCGCTCAGCCCGATCGCAAGGAGGCCAGGCGCCAGCAGGCCGAGCAGCGCCAGCAGCGGGCGCAGCAGCTCAAGCCGCTCAAGGCCGAATTCACCAAGGTGGAGACCGAGCTGCGGCAGGCCGAGGCCGAGCGCCAGGCGCTGGAGGCGGCGCTGGCCCACCCCGATACCCCTGCCGCGGAGCGTGTGGAACAGGGCCGACGGCATCACGCCGTGAGTGCCCGCATCACCGATCTGGAGGAGCGCTGGCTCGAACTCGGCGAACAGATCGAAGCGCTGCAAACGGGGTGAAGAAGCGACAGCGTGGCGAAATTTGATCCATGCTGATATGCAGACCTGTTCATGCCGCTAGATTGCCAGGGTTTTCCCCAGTCTCGCGCCCGACAGCGCGCCCTTTCGGAGTTTCCATGAAGCAAACCCTGCTGCAAGAAAAGTACCCGGTTTACGTCGCCGAGATCCCCAAGTCCGAAACCCGTTACACCACCGTGGACGAGGTGGTCGCGTATTTCCAGCAAAAAATCGCTGAGAACCCCAAGGTCAAATTCATCGGCGTGTTCGACCACCACGCGCACACCACGGCAATCGGCGGCACCATCGCCGCCGACATTCGCGCCGCTGCCGAAGTGATCTTCTGCTTCGGGATCGCCCTGCCCAACCCCTTGGTGCTGGCGGTGCGCCCGCGCTCCATCGGCATTGCCGACATGGGCGACAAGTTCGTCGTCACCTTCCTCGAAGCGCCCATGGCCCCGGCCAACGAAGCCATGGAAGCCTGGACCAAGGGTCTGCGCGACGCCGCCTGAGTCAGTCGATACCGCCCCGGCTCGGCTCCGCCGCGGGCGGCTTGCGGGCCACGCGCCACAGCAGCACGGCAAAGCAGCTCGCGGCGAGGGCCAGGCCCGTGGTGTTGCCCATCCAAAACCCGGCCGCGCCCTGCAGGAACGGCGGGGTGATGCCCAGGGTGTTGAAGCCCAGTACATACCCCCCGCCCAGCCCCACACCCCAGAGTGACAGCGCATAGAGCACGCTGGGGAGCACGGCGATGTGATACGAGCGCAGGATGAAGGCGCTGGTCGATTGCACCGCATCGAACACCTGGTACAGCGCGATGAACAAGAACAGATGCCGCGCCACGGCCTGGACCTGCGGATCGGCGGTGTACCAGCCCACGATGCGATCGCGTTCCAGCAGCACCGCCAGGGCGATTCCCGCCGACAGCAGGGCGGCCACGCCCACACCGCTCCAGGCGGTGTGGCGTGCAGCGCCATACGCGCGTGCGCCCAGATGCTGCGCCACCACCGAGCCGGTGGCGATGGAGATGGACAGCGGCAGCATGTAGAGCACCGTGGCAAAGTTGGCCGTGACCTGATGCGCCGCCAACACGGTATTACCCAGTCGGGCGATGAACAGCGCCATGAAGGTGAAGGCCGAGACCTCGACCAGCAGGCTCATGCCGATGGGGGCGCCCAGTCGCAGCAGCTGCGCCTGTGCCGGCGCGTCCGGCCAGTCCCAGCGGGAGAACACGGCGTAGGGTCGCAGCGCGGCGCTGCGGCGGTGCTGCAGCAGGGCCAGGGCGAGCAAGGCGTATTGCGTGAGCACGGTGGCCAGGGCGCAACCCGTGGCGCCCAGCGACGGCATGTCCTGCAGGCCCATGTGCTGCGGCAGCAGAAACACGGCGTTGAGCAGCAGCTTGGCCAGCAGCCCGCCGAGCTGCAGTGCGGCGGTGAGCAAAGGACGCGAGATGGCCTGACTCAGCGCGGCGTGGACACGAAACGCCAGGGCAGCGGGCAGTCCGAGGGCCAGGATCTGCAGGTAACGGTCGACCATGGGGTCGCGCGCCTGCCCGGTGAGCGCCAGCAGCGGCTGCGGCCACAGCAGCACCGCAATGCCCACGACGCTCAACCCCGCCGCCAGCCAAATCCCCTGCCGAAACCCCGCCGCCACCGCTGCGGGTGAACCCGCGCCATAGGCCCGCCCCAAGGTCGGCAGCAGCGCCTGCGTGACCCCTGAAAGCGAGACGAACAAGGTGATGTAGATCGCCTGTCCGATGGACAGCGTGGCGAGGTTGGCTGTGGAGGAGTAATGCCCCAGCATCACGGTGTCGGCCACACCGAAACCGATGACGGCGAGCTGGCCAAGCAGCACACTCGCGGCCAGGCGCAGCAGGGCGCGAATCGGGCGCATGGCGGTGAGGCGCCTATTTGGCCGACTGCGCCGCAGGCGTCAGACGTTGATACAGCAACAGGGGCTCGTCACGTTCGCCCGGGCGGCCGCCCCGCCAGAGCAGACGCCACTGCGCGCCGTCATGCGGCATATGGGTTCCCAGCGCATAGCGGCAAGGCTGTGTCCGCGCAGTGGCGAAGCCAAGCCCGCTCCAATAGCCGATGAGCGCCTGCGTCGTCAGATCGATGCCGGTCGGCTGCAGGCATGGCGGTTGCACGCTCATCGACAGGGCACTGGCGCTGCGCACCGCGTGGGCCACGCCCGTGCCCACCTGGCGATATGTGCTGGCGTAGTTCAGCACGGGCATCCACAGACTGCCCACCAGCACCCAGGCGAGGGTCACGCCGCTGGCCGACAGCACCATCCCCTTCCACAGCGGGTGACGATGCCGACCGGTGCGCCACATCACCACGGCGGCCCACGCCACGGTGGCGAGAAGCGCCAACGCCAGGGTGACGGGGTCGAGACTGAACACGAAGCCGGGCGCCAGCCGCGCGATGTTCGCCGCCGGCTTGGGGGGCCAGCCGATGCACAGTGCCAGCCACATCACCCACACCACCAGGGCCAGCAGGCTGTAGAACAGCACGGCAAACCAGTCGATGGCGGCAAGACCGGCCCGACGCATCACCGGCAGTGCGAAGCCGGCCAGGATGGCCAGCGGCGGCAGCGACAGCAAAAAGACCTTGTCGTTGTTGCCCAGCGCCAGCGCGCCGAGCAGCGCCAGCAACGCCAGCGACCAGGCTGTGCGCAGATGCCAGGCGAACAGCGACTCCCGCCAGCGCCACAAGGCCCAGGCCGCCAGGGGCCATGCCGGCCAGGTGAACCACAGTCCGATGCGGAAAAAATTGCCCAGAGTGTCGAGATCAGGCCAATGACCGCGCAGCGGCCAGCCGAGCATCGCCTCGGCCCACACCCCCGCGGCCAGACCGACGGCCAGCGCCAGCGCCAGCTCCCACGCACCCTGGCGCAAGGCCTTTGCGTGCAGCGCCGCCAGCAGGGCGACCAGCAACAGCGCCAGCCAACCCGCTGAAGTCAGCGCCAGACCCACCAGGCTGAGTGCCAGAATGAGCGCCGCCCGTACGGGTTTGCGCGGCAGCAAGGCCACCCCCAGCAACACGGCGGCGATGGCCGCGAGTTGCAGCACCTGGGTGGAGGCCTCATGGCCCCGTCCCAGCAGGCCCAGGCTGGCCAGCAGCGTAAGAAGCACACCGTCGGCGATGGCGCGGGCGTAGTCATTGGCGGCGATGGGCGGGGCAAAGGCCGGCGGTACGGGTTGTGCCGCGTCGTGCCGCGCGAAATGGAATGCGGCATACCAGGTCAGGCTCATGCAGCCGCCCAGCGCGATCATGAAAGGCAGACGCGAGGCCAGCACCGGGCCGATCCAGCCGCCCAGCGCCTGAATGGACCAGGCGCCCAACCAATGTGCCAGCCAACCCCCCTGAATCGCGTGGCCGTACAGCGTGGGCGTGAACCAGTCGGTGGTGCCCTGCGCCATGTGCCACATGACCACGAAGCCCAAGCCGTCGCTGCGCCAC
>JAKAFC010000120.1 GCA_021818065.1 Pseudomonadota bacterium | reverse complement strand
GGTCGAGCGGCAGGCCGAAGCGCGAGGCGAACTGGCGTGCGTACGGGATGCCCACGGCGAGCAGCACCTTGACGGCGCAGACGTTGTCGGAATGCGCCAGCGCCAGCGAGGCGGGGATGGCCCCCAGTCGCTCATCGTCGTAGTTGTGCGGTGTCCACGGCGGCTGGCCCGGGCCGGGGTTGATGGTGATGGGCGAGTCGTCGATGATGGTGGTGGGCGCCAGGCCCTCGTCCACAGCGGCCGAGTAGATGAAGGGCTTGAAGCTCGAACCGGGCTGGCGGAAGGCCTGGTTCACATGATCGAACTTCTCGTGGTTGTAGTCGAAGCCACCGACCCAGGCGCGCACCGCGCCATCCTTCGGATCGACCGACACCAGCGCCGACTGCACATCGGGCATCTGCGCCAGCCGCCAGCCCTTGCTCAGCTTCTGCAGCCAGACCACGGCGCCGCGGTCGATGCGCTGCTTCGGCGCGGCCTTGGGCGACAGCCCGGCGGCGGCAAACTTGAGCGCATCGCCGCTGAGCTCGACCGTGTTGCCGCTGCCCAGAACCGCCTCCACCAGCTTGGGGCTGGCGTGCAGCACCACGGCCGGGTGCAGGCTGCCCGCGGCACTGTAGGGCTTGAGCGCCTTGGTGGCCACACCCAGGGCATCGGCGTCGTGCGGCGGCAGGTCGATCTGCGCCTGCGGGCCGCGCCAGCCGTGGCGCTGGTCGTAGGCCAGCACGCCGCTGCGCACAGCCTGCACGGCCGCGGACTGGTCGTTGTCGTGCAGCGTGGTGTAGACCTTGTAGCCATCGGTATAGGCCGACTCGCCGAAGCGCGCCACCATGATTTCGCGCACCTGTTCGGCGGCGTAGTCGGCGTCCACCTTGTAGCGCAGCAGGCCCTGACCGGCCACCACGTCCAGTGGGGCCTGCATCGCCTCGTCATACTGCGCCTTGGTGATATTGCCCAGCGCCAGCATGCGGCCCAGCACATAGTGCTGCCGGATGAGTGCCGACTTGATATTGGTCTGCGGGTTGAAGGCCGACGGCGCCTTGGGCAGACCGGCCAGCACCGCGATCTGCGCCAGCGAGAGCTGGTCGAGCGGCTTGCCGTAATACACCTGCGCGGCTGCGGCCACGCCATAGGCCCGCTGGCCGAGATAGACCTGATTGAGATAGCGCTCAAGAATCTGGTCCTTGCTCAGCTCGTGCTCGATCTTGTAGGCCATCAGCGCTTCGGTGAACTTGCGCAGCGGCGTCTTTTGCGGGCTGAGGTAAAAGTCGCGCGCCACCTGCATGGTGATGGTGGAGGCGCCCTGCACCGCCGCGCCGTGCAGCAAGTCGGCCAGCGCGGCGCGGAACACGCCGGTCCAGTCGACCGCGCCGTGGTCGTAGAACTGCGAATCTTCGGCCGCCAGAAACGCCTGGCGCACCTGCAGCGGAATCTGCGCGAACGGCACCACGGTGCGCCGCTGCACGCCGAACTCGCCGATCAGCGTGCCTTCGGCCGAATACACCCGCAGCGGCAGGTCGGGGCGGTAGTCGGTGAGCTCGCTGAGCGCGGGCAAGCGCGGGTAGAGCATGACCACGGCAAACACCACCGCCAGCAGCCCGGCCACGCCCAGCAGCACCAGGCCGAGCACGGCTCGGAGCCAGAGCGGGCGCAACCTGGCCCCGCCGCGCGGCCGCTTGTCGCGGCCCGCGGGCGGTTGGGACGCGCCCGAGGGCGGGGAATCAGCGGAGGTGCTCATGGTCGCGGGGCATGATAGCCGCCGCTTCCGTCACGAAATCCGCCATCCCGTGACCAGTTGTAAGCCGCCGTAACGTCTCTTGCGGCGCTTGGGCCGCGTGTGTCAACCTCACCCTCACTGCGCCGGTGGGTAAGCCGGCGGATAGCTCGGCTGCGGCTGCGGATATTGCGGCGCTTGCTGATAAGCGGGCGGCGCCGGATACGACGGCGGCGGCGGGGGTGCCACGTACCGCGGCGCGGCGTAGCCCGGCACCTGCGCGCCGCGCGAATACATGCACTGCTGGTAGGCGATGTTGTAGGCGCGCTGCGCGCTGCCCTGGGTGTCGCCATAGCTGCCGACACCGCCCGCGCTCCCCGCGAGCAGCCCGATGCCGGCACCCACGCCAGCGCCCGTGCTGTTGCCACCGATCAGCGCCCCGGCGGCCGCCCCTAAACCCGTGGCCAGCGCCGCCGAAGTCAGCCCCGAGTTGCTGGCTCCGGCTTGATACTGGGCCGACTGCTGCTGAGCGAACTGACGGCAACTCGCATCAATCGCCTGAAATTGCTCGAACGGCATGCCGGGCGCGGGCATGACCGCCACCGTCGGGCCGAGCGGCGCGGTGGCACAGCCGCCGAGCACCAAGGCACCAACGGCGGCAGGAAGAAGAAAAAGCGGACGGGACAGTCTCATGATGCGTTCTCGGAAGAGGCGAAACAGGATGAATCAGGATGGGGCGTCACTTCGCAGGAGCGGGTGGAGGCGGAGGCGGTGGTGGTGTGGCGGGCACCGGCGTCCAACCCCCAGGGCAGACCGACACATAGGGGTAATACCCCGCCGGATTCTGGCAGTAATACCAGAACGATTGCGGCGCCGGCCCCGGCGGCAGCGACTGCACCACCACGGGCTGGCGTTCCACCACCACCGGCGGGCTCCACTCACGCCAGCCGTAGGCGGGGTAGGGGTCGTCCCAGCGGTCATACCAGCCGCCCCAGCCCGGATACCAAGGCGAACCGACGTAAAGCGGCAGACCCACGCCTACGCTCCAGTACACCCGCGCCTGCGCCAGCCCGGGCAGCGCCAGCAGGCTGGCCGCAGCGAGTGCGAGAAGCGCGCGTTTGGACAATGACAGACGTTGCATGATGCACCTCGGCAATTGGATGCGCCGTCCCGCCGAACAGTTCCAGTTTCCAGCGGTGCGCTTGTCAGGCTAACGCAAAGCGCCCGATCTTGCCGACAGCATTTTGGTGCCACGTCAGCAAATTTTTCTGCTCCGTTTGGATCCGCACTGTTTCCGGTCAACAGATTTCCGCAGCCGCGCGTTACAGTGGCGGCCGCAAACGCCGGAGGCGGCGTGACTTTCCTTCCGTGGTGACCCCGATGCGCAAACTCCTGATCCTGATGGCCGTGCTGTTGGCGCACGCTGGCACCGCCCTGGCCAAGGACGACGTGGTGGTGGTGCTCGACTCCGGCGACGCGCGCATCACCCTGATCAACCAGGCCACGCGCCAGCCCATCGGCAGCTTCGCCACGGGCAAGGAACCGCATCACCTCATGGCCACGCCGAACAACCAGGATCTGATCGTCGCCAACGCCGTGAGCAACGATCTGATGCTGCTCAACCCGGAGACCGGCAAACCCATCGGCAGCGTATCCGACATTCCCGACCCGTACCAAATCGGCTTCTCCCCCGACCATCGCTGGTTTGTGGTGAACTGCCTGCGGCTGAACCGGGTGGACATCTACAGCTACGACCAGGGCAAGTTCCTGCTGGCCAAGCGCATACCGCTCAAGGCTCTGCCCAGCCACATGGCGTTCACCGCCGACAGCAAGACGGTGTACGTCAGCCTGCAGGAGACCAACTCCATCGCCGCCATCGACCTGCCGACGCAAACCGTGCTGTGGACCATGAAAGTGGGCGAGACCCCCGCCGGTCTCTGGCTCACGCCCGGCGACAAAACCCTGCTGGTGGCCCTCACCGGCAGCGATGCGGTGGTGGCGGTCGATCCGCGCACGCGCACCATCGTCAAGCGCATCGTCACCGGCAAGGCGGCGCACAACTTCCGCTCCATGGCCGATGGCCGTCATGTGCTGGTGAGCAACCGCGTGTCCAACACCATCAGCATTCTCGACATGGACACCCTCACCAAGGTGGGCGACATCACCGACCTGCGGCCCGGCCCCGACGACATGGAGCTCTCGGCCGATCGGCGCTGGCTGTGGGTAACCTTCCGCTTCGCCCGCTCGGTGGGGGTGATCGACATGCAAACCCGCAAGCTGGTGGACGTGATTCCCGTGGGCAAGTCGCCGCATGGCATCTATTTCTTCAACCGGGCGCCGTTCTACGACAACCTGCCGCCGCTCTCCACCCTGGCGCAGAACGCCGCCCCGGCCCGCTGAGTTTGCGCCATGCTCAATCCGTTCGACTGGATCAGCCACACCACCAGCCTGCTGGTCGGCGAGGTGCAGACCTGGGTGTTCGTCACCCTGGTGCAGCCGGTGCTGTATCACTTCCACTTCATGGTGGATGACGACTTCGCCTACGACGGCGTGCTGTGGTTCCTCGCCGGGCTGCTGCAGATCGCCGTGGTCTACGCTGTGCTGCGGCCGCTGGAAGCGCTGCGCCCGCTGGAACTCTGGCCCAATCGCCGCGCCGTGCGGGTGGACGTGCTCTACACCTTCATCAACCGCCTGGGGCTGATCAACCTGGTGCTGTTCTTCACCCTGCAGCCCACGTTCGACAGCCTGCAAGAGTGGTTCCGGCTGCGCGGCATCGACAACCTCAACCTCGACACGCTGTGGCCCGGCGTCACCGACCGGCCTCTCATCGCCTTCCTGATCTATTTCATCGTGCTCGACTTCGCCGGTTATTGGTACCACCGGGCGCAGCACCAGATCCAGTGGTGGTGGGAGCTGCACGCGGTGCACCACAGCCAGCGCCAGCTCACCCTGTGGGCCGACGACCGCAACCACCTGCTCGACGACGTGCTCATGGCCGCCTACTTCGCCGCGCTGGCGCTGATCATCGGCGTGCCGCCGTCGCAGTTCGTCGCCCTGTCGCTGGTGTCGGGGGCGCTGCAAAGCCTGCAGCATGCCAACACCCGCCTGTCGTTCGGCTGGCTCGGCGAACGGCTGTTGGTCAGCCCGCGGTTTCACCGCCTGCACCACGCCATCGGCTATGGCCACGAACTGGGCCACCAGAACAACGCCCGGCTCTACGGCTGCAACTTCGGCGTGCTGCTGCCGTGGTGGGACATGCTGTTTCGCTCGGCCGACTTCACCACGGCGCTGCAGCCCACCGGGGTACGCGCGCAACTGCCCGCACCCGAGGGCCAGGGGGTGGATTACGGCGCTGGGTTCTGGGCGCAGCAGGTGCTGGGCCTGCGCCGCATGACACAGCGGTTGGTCGCCGCCTGGCCGGCACGCGGCAAAGCCTCGGCCGACAGCGGCACGGCGTAGGACCGGCTGTCCCCTCAGACCAAGTGGCATTGCGCCTACCTGGGCGCAACGCCCAAGTCGGCCTCCGACGGGCATCCAGGGCTTGCGTCATCAGCATCGCGAGCAGCAGCGTGTCCAGCGCCCGCCACGGGCACTGCGCGCCCTGTCCATGATGGTGTTGGTGGCCACGGCCGTCCGCATGCGTGCGCGTGGCCGACAGATCCGGCGCGGTCGCTTCAGACAGGGCTCGTGCCCTCACACTCCCCAGACCACCGGCGTCTGCGCCTGCTCGCAGCGTTTGAGCATCTGGATGAACGGCCAGGCGCGCTGCTTCAGACCGATGGGCTGCGCCGCCGAGGCCACCTGACCATCGGCTGCAGCCGCTTGCGCCGCCACGGCCTGGGCCTGTTCCTCCTCGGCCACGGCGGCTTCGAGCTTGGCAATCGCCCCGGGCATTTCGGCCGGCTCGATGATGCCCTTGGGGCCGGATGCCTTGCCGATGATGGCCAGAATGCGCTCCGCCGGGCCGACATTCATGAACAGATCGCTGTCCGCCTTCGATTGAAACTTGTAGATCATGGGGGCTCCTGCGGGGGAACGCGCCGAAGCGGCACGGTTGCTGCGCATTGTGCCAACCCCGTCACGGCATTGCCATGGCCGACGCCGCCCCCGCGTTGGTCTGGCTTGGCGCCGGGCAGCTCCACGGCCTCAGCCGCACACCCCGAAGCGGCCGAGACCGCAATCAAAACAAGGACTTCTGCGACGTTTTGCCGCATCTGGCATCGCATTCCGGCAACACGCCGACTTAGGGAATTCCCTGACCTTGCGCCAAATCAAAAAAACAAGATACGTCGCCGCCTATCCTTGCACTGCCTTTCCCCCGCTGGGTGGCCTGCCGTGCGGACCGCGGGGTGATCGCTGTACCGATCGACACAACAGGAGCGCCAACATGATCGACACCCTCGTCGTGGATTTATCGCGGTGGCAATTCGCCTCCACCGCGCTATACTACTTCCTTTTCGTCCCCCTCACCCTGGGCATCAGCTTCATGGTCGCCGCCATGGAGACGGTCTACGTCACCACCGGCAAGGCCATCTACCGCGACATGGCCCAGTTCTGGGGCAAGCTGTTTCTCATCAACTTCGCCCTGGGTGTAGCCACCGGCCTGACCATGGAGTTCGAGTTCGGCACCAACTGGTCGTTCTACTCCGGCTTCGTCGGCGACATCTTCGGCGCGCCGCTGGCCATCGAGGGGCTGATGGCGTTCTTCATGGAATCCACCATGATCGGCATGATGGTCTTCGGCTGGAAGCGCCTGTCCAAGGGCCAGCATCTGCTGGTGACTTATCTGGTGGCGATCGGCTCCAACCTCTCCGCGCTGTGGATTCTGGTGGCCAACGGCTTCATGCAAGACCCGCAGGGCGCAGCGTTCAACCCCGTGACCATGCGCATGGAACTCACCGACTTCGGCGCGCTGATCTTCAGTCCGGACGCGCAAGCCAAGTTCGTGCACACCAGCATTGCCGGCTATGTCACCGCGGCCGTCTTCGTTGCCGGGGTGAGCGCCTGGTACATGGTGCGCAACCGTCACATGGAACTGGCGCGCCGCTCCTTCCGCATGGCGGCGCTGTTCGGCGTGCTGTCCACTGCGGGCGTCATCACCCTGGGCGACGCGTTGGGCTTCGTCGGCGGTCACGCGCAGCCGTCCAAACTCGCCGCCATGGAAGCCATGTGGCAGACCGAGCAGGCTCCGGCGCCGTTCAACGTGGTGGCCTGGCCGTCGCAGAGCGAGCAGAAGAACGTCTGGTCCATCCAGATCCCCTATGTGCTCACCCCGCTGCTCACCCACACCATGAGCAAGGTGGTGCCGGGCATCGACCAGATCGAGGCGGATGCTGCGCAGCGCATCAAGAGTGGCATCCCGGCCGTCGAAGCGCTCAAACTCCTGAGCAAGAACCCCAACGACGCCGCCGCCATGGCGCAATTCAAGGCGCATGAAAAAGATCTGGGCTACGGCTTCCTGGTCACGCGCTACGCGCCCAACCAAGATGTCTCCAAGGCCACGGATGCCGACATCGCCCGTGCAGCCAAGGACACCATCCCCGAAGTCTCGGTCATTTTCTGGACCTTCCGCATCATGGTCGGCCTGGGTCTGCTGATGCTGGCCTACTTCATCTACGCCGCCATGCTGACCATCAGCAACAAGGTCGAGCAGCCGCAGAACCGCTGGTTCCTCAAGCTGGCTCCGTGGATGATTCCCGTGCCCTTCCTCGCCTGCGAAATGGGCTGGATCGTGGCCGAAGTGGGCCGTCAGCCGTGGACCGTGTTCGGCATGCTGCCCACCTGGATGTCCGCCTCCAGCCACAGCGTGGGGTACATGATCTTCTCCCTGATCGGCTTCGTCTCGCTGTACTCCATCTTCATCGCCGTGGAGATGTACCTGATGGTCCGCGCCATCAAGCAAGGGCCTGAAGAGCATGGCACCCCGGCGGCACCCGTCATGCCACAGAGCCGCAAGCCGCAGCCTTCGCTCGGCGGTGGCTTCGCCCCTAACCCGGCTGCTCCCATGAGCGCCCATAAGGAGTAAGGAATCATGGACTTGTATCTCATCCTTCAGGTCTTGTGGTGGGTGCTGCTCGGCGTCCTGTTCGTCGGCCTGGGCACCATGGTCGGCATGGACATGGGCGTGGGCACCCTGCTGCGCTTCATCGGCAAAACCGACACCGAGCGTCGCACCATGCTCAATGCCATCGGCCCGCACTGGGACGGCAATCAGGTGTGGTTCATTCTCGGCGGCGGTGCCATTTTTGCCGCCTACCCACTGATCTACGCCACTTCGTTCTCCGGGTTGTATGTGGTCATTCTGCTGCTGCTGTGGAGCATGATCGTGCGCCCGCTGGGTTTCGAGTACCGCAGCAAAATGCCCTCCGCGACATGGCGCAACGCCTGGGACTGGACGCTGCTGCTCAGCGGCGCGCTGCCGATGATCATCTTCGGCGCCGCCATGGGCAACATGCTCATGGGCGTGCCCTTCCACTTCGAGTGGAACCTGCGCTCCATCTACACCGGCAGCTTCATCACCCTGTTCAACCCGTTCTCGGTGCTCGCCGGGGTGCTGTCGCTGTCGCTGTCGGTCTACATGGGCGGCGTGATGATGATGGGCCGTGCG
>JAKAFC010000119.1 GCA_021818065.1 Pseudomonadota bacterium | reverse complement strand
CCCGGGTTGACCGTGGTGGAGATCATCCACGCCGCGCGCGCCGGGCAGATTCGCGGCATGTACATCCAGGGCGAGAACCCGGCGATGAGCGACCCGGATGCACACCACGCCCGTCAGGCCCTGGCCGGGCTGGAACATCTGGTGGTGCAAGACATCTTCTTGACAGAAACCGCGGCGCTGGCCGACGTGGTACTGCCCGCCTCCGCGTGGCCGGAAAAGACCGGCAGCGTCAGCAACACCGACCGCTTGGTGCAGCTCGGGCACAAGGCTGTGGCCAGCCCCGGTGAGGCGCGGGCCGATCTGTGGATCATCCAGGAGATGGCGCGGCGCCTCGGCGTGGCGCCGATTGCCGCCGTGGACATGCATGGCGGCGACACCGGCGTGGAGGCGGTGTTCGAGGAAATGCGCGGCATGATGCCGTCGATCGCCGGCATCAGCTGGGCGCGGCTGCAGCGCGAGGGCGCCGTCACCTACCCCTGCGCGGCAGAAGACGAAGCCGGGCAGCGTGTGGTGTTCGTCCACGGCTACCCCACGGCCGACGGCCGCGCCACGCTCAAGCCCGCGCCGCTGGGCTTTGCCGACGAGCAGCCCGACAACGCCTACCCCTATGTGCTCATCACCGGGCGCGAACTGGAGCACTGGCACACCGGCGCCATGACCCGCCACGCCAGCGTGCTCGACGCACTCGAACCCAAGCCCACCGTCAGCATCCATCCCACCCTGCTCGCCAAGCTCGGTTTGCAGGCAGGCGAGGCGCTGCAGGTGCAGTCGCGTCGCGGCGCCATCACACTGGCCACCCGCGCCGACCCGGCCGTGCCCGAAGACGCTGTGTTCATCCCCTTCGCCTACGCCGAAGCCGCCGCCAACCTGCTCACCAACCCGGCCCTCGACCCCTGGGGCAAGATCGCCGAGGTGAAGTATTGCGCGGTGCGGTTGGAGCGGCCGAAGCGTGGGTCGCACGCGCAAGGAGGGTGACGACCGAGGCGTAACCCCGCCTTGGCTCGCTCCCGGCCGACGGCTCCCGCCACGCGGCGCTTGCCATGTGTTCGCAACGCCGCCGCTGTTGCCAACGCAATGTCACGGCACGCCGCGGCGACGACTCTACAAACCCGAAAACACGGTGGGCAAGGGGGTACGCCGCCAGAACGCCCATGCTTGCGGACGACGGATCTGCATGGTGCGCCAGCGCAACTCCCCTGCGAGGGTGAGGCGCGCGGCGCCGTGCTGCTGCAGGGCGTTGCCGATGGCGGTGGACAGGGCGTCGTCGAGCTGCGCCAAGGCCACGACCGGGTCTTGGGTCAAAAGCAGGCTGCGAGCGTCGAACAGTCGCAGCACGTCGAGACTGCCGTTGCGCGGCAACAGGGCCAGGCCGCGCAGAGCGGCGGCCAGCGCCGGGTCGGCAGTCTCGGCGGCATCGCCATCCAGGCGCATCGGGCTGCGCCAATCGGGCGGCAACGCGCCGCAGCCGTGCATCCAGAGGGTGTTCACGTCCGGCAGGCCACGATGCTCGCGCGCTTCGTTCACGGCGTGATGCTGCCAGGTCATCTGCACGGCGGTCAGCAATTGCCGCCAGGGACGCGCCGCCGGGCCGCCGGGCATCCAGGCTGCCACGCTGCGGCCCTGCGCCCGCGCCACGCCGGCCGTGACCACGTCGGCCAGGCTGGGGTGCCCGGCGTACCAGCGCATGGGCGTCGCCAAGCGCAGCGACCATCCGGCCTCGACGAACAGCGGTTCGACCGCGGCGAACAACTGCTGCGCCTCCTTGGCCGCGAGGTCGAGCGCAGCCGGATCGTCCAGCGTCAGGCTGTCGCGTCCCAGGCGCAGATGCGCCGGACTCAGCAGGCACAGCGGCAGGTCGGCGGGAAAAGCGGCTGACAGGCCATCGGCCAGCGCCGCCAGACGCGCCCACGGCGCCTGCTCGGTCTCGGCGCCGGGCAGACGCAGCGCATGCAGCAGCCAGCGCTCGGTCGGCGTCAGCCAGGCGGCCTGCGCGTCCTCGCGCGGTGGCTCCTGCTCCAGCACGGTGGCCTGACGGCAGATTGCCGCAGTCCGGGGCAGGCCCGGCTGCTCCAGCAGTTGTGCAAACCTCGGCGAAGTCGAGGGCAGATCAGCGAGCAGCAGATGATGCATGGGGCGGATCGTCACTCATAGCGCAGCGCTTGCGCCGGCTGCACCCGCGAGGCGCTCCAACTTGGGTAGAGCGTGGCCAGCAGCGACAGGACAAGCGACGCCACCGTGATGGTGGCAATGTCGGAGAAGCGCGGATCGCTGGGCATGGTGTGAATCAGGTAGACGCTGCGCGGCAGGAACTGGGTGTGCAGCACGGCTTCGAGAAACGACACGATCGGATCAAGGTTGAAGGCGATCAGGCAGCCCAGCGCCACCCCGGCAAAGGTGCCGAGAAAACCCGTCACCGCCCCCTGCAGCAAAAAGATGGACATGATGGAGCCCGGGCTCGCCCCCTGGGTGCGTAGGATGGCGATGTCAGCCAACTTGTCGGTGACAGTCATCACCAGGGTGGAGACCAGGTTGAACGCGGCCACCGCGACGATCATGGTGAGGATGATGAACATCATGCGCTTCTCGATCACCACGGCCTCGAACCAAGTGCGGTTCTGCTCGGTCCAGGGCTGGGCCACCAGATCGGGCGGCAGGCTGCGCTGCAAGGCCTGCGCGATCTGCGGCGCGTCGTTCATGTTGCGGGTCTGCACCCGCAGGCCCGTGGGGCCGCCGGTACGAAACAGCGCACTGGCATCTTGCAGGTTGACCAGCGCCAGGGTGCTGTCGTACTCGTAGTGGCCGACGTTGAAAATGCCGACCACCCGCAGCGTGCGCAGGCGCGGAATCATGCCCGCCGGGGTGATGGAACCGCTGGGCACCACCATGGTGATCTGGTCGCCCACGGTCACGCCCAGGGCGTTGGCGAGTTCGTTGCCCAGCACCACGCCGAAGTCGCCCGGCTTGAGCGCTGCCAGACTGCCGAGCTGCATGTGTTCGGGGATTTGCGACACCTGCTTTTCCTCGGCAGGTTCCACCCCCCAGACCAGCACCCCCTGCAACTGACTGCCCTGCGCCACCAACGCCTGGCCCTGCACGAACGGCGCCACGCCGGTGACGGCTGGATTGCGCTGCACCTGCTGCGCCACGCTGCGCCAGTCCGGCAGCGCCTGGCCGTTGACGTTGAAGATCTGGATGTGCGGAATGACATTGAGCATGCGGTCGCGCACCTCTTTCTGAAAGCCGTTCATCACCGAAATCACCACGATCAGCGCTGCCACGCCCAGGGCGATGCCGCCGACCGACACCGCCGAAATGAAGGAGATGAAGCCGTTGCGCCGACTGCGCCGCCCGCTGCGGGTGTAGCGCCAACCGATGAGCAACTCGTAAGGCCAGGAGAAGGATGCAGACATGGGAGCGCAGTGTAGGCGACGGCAAGCGGCACCAATCGATCCGGGGCCATGCGCTCAGCCCGCGGTCAACGGCAAGGCACAATGTCAGTTTCACGTCGTTGCACGCGCCCCATGCTCCACGCCACCGCCCTGTCCGCCCTGCTCTGCTGGCTGGGGTGTGCCGTGCTCATCGTGCTTGGGCGGCGCTGGCAATTCGGTTTGGACGAAACCCACGGGGTGCAGAAGTGGCACCGCCACCCGACGCCGCGCACCGGGGGTTTTGCCATCGCTCTAGGCATGATCCTGGGCATTCTCTGGCTGATGCACCTCACCTACCTGACCTCGACGACGACAGGGCTCACGGCCATCGCCGTGGCGCCAGTGCTGGCGGCCGGCATGGTGGAAGACCTGCGCCGCCATGTGGCACCACGCTGGCGCGCCTTGGCCACGGTCTTGGCTGCGGCCCTAGCCGTGTGGCTGCTGGGCGCCAGCGTCCACCGCATCGGGCTCTGGCCGATCGACTCTTGGCTGCAGGCTTGGCCGGTGCTGGGCGGGGTCGTAGCCCTGATCGCCATCGGCGCCCTGCCCCATGCCGTGAACATGATCGACGGCTACAACGGCCTCGCCGGCATGGTGAGTTTCATGATCTTTGGCGCCATCGGCTACGTCGCGTTCAAGGTGAGCGACGCGCAGATCATGGCGCTGAGTCTGGCGGCAATCGGTGCTCTGCTGGGCTTTCTGTTCTGGAACTGGCCGCGCGGTCAGATATTTCTCGGCGACACCGGGGCCTATCTGTTGGGTTTCTGGATGGCCTTGCTCAGCGTGCTGCTGGTGGCGCGCAACCCTGCGGTTTCACCGTGGTTTGCGCTGATGGTGCTGGCCTACCCGGTTCTGGAACTGTTGTATTCGCTATGGCGCCGCAAATTTCGCCAACGCGCCGGCACCGCCCCCGACACCCTGCATTTGCATCACCTGGTGTATTGGCGCCTGACGCGCTTGCTTGATCACGACGATCATCCCGATCCCAAACTGCGTCGCAATGCGGCCACCTCACCCTATCTGTGGGCGGTTGCGGCGTTCAGCGTCGGGCCCGCCATGCTGTGGTGGGCCGACACGCATGTGCTGATGCTGTGCTGCATCGGCTTCGTCACGCTCTACCTGCTGGCCTACCGCCTGCTGGTACAGCGGCGCATCTGAAAACGGCCACCCTGGACCCTGCCGGATGGTCTCAGGCGGTGGCGTCCTGCCAGTCGAAGGTCCAGGTGTTGAGCAGCAGTTTCTCCAGCCAGAAGGCGCCGATCACGGTCTTGACGTCGGTGATCTGCCCGCTGCGCACCCAATCCAAGGTCTGCTGCGGACTGGCCTCGAACACGTCCAGCAGCTCGTTCTCGTCCAGCGCCTGCGCGCCAGGCACCAAGCCCCGTGCGAACGCCAGGTGAATGGTTTCGTCGGAGTAGGAAATGGCGTTGTTGATCGGGCCGATATAGGCCCACTGCCGCGCGGTGTAGCCGGTTTCCTCGCGCAGTTCGCGCTGGGCGCACGCCAACCAACTCTCACCCGCATCGAGCTTGCCGGCCGGGAATTCGACCATCACCCGCTGCATGGGAGTACGGAACTGGCGCTCCATCAACACGTTGCCGTTGTCCAGCAAGGGGACGATCATCACCGCCCCGGAATGGCGGATGTATTCGCGCGTGACCTGCGCGCCATTGGGCAGCCGCACCAGGTCGCGCGCGATGTTCAAAAAGTTGCCACGGAACACCATCGTGCTGTCGAGGGTGTGCTCGCGCAGTGCCGCGGCCTGCGGGCTGCGGGACGGATCAGTGTTCATCAGCGGCTCAGGCACGGCTGGGCGCCGGGTGGCGTTTGACCATGTAGCGCAGCACATAGCCGGGAAAGGCCAGCACCAGAAACATGGATACCGACACGGCATAGAACTCCCAATGCTGCGGGTAGTTCTGACCGATGCGCGCCTCCAGCGCCATGCCGACGAAGCCGACGACGAAGAACAGGATGAGCAGTTCGAGCAGACGCAGCCAGATGGACTTGGGCGTCTTCTTCAGTGGCATCACCAGGAAGAAGCGGTTGGAAACGAACGGCAGGTTGGCGGCAACGAAGGCCAGCACGATGACCAGCCAGATGGCGGAGGTTTGCATAGGGAGGAATGCGCTTTCAGTGCAGAGTGTTGGCAATCGCCTGGTAACACAGCGTCATCAGGCCGCCGGGCACGAGGCCAAGGATCAGCACCGCCAAGCCGTTGAGTGAGAGCAGCGCTCGCGCGCCACCCGCCCCGCGGGCCCGCGTGGCCGACAGCGCGGTGGGCGCGTCGAAATACATGACCTTGACCATACGGATGTAGTAGTAGGCGCCGATAACTGAGAGAATCACCGCGTACACCACAAGCCAGACGCGGCCGGTGTTGAACAGAATGGTGAGCACCTCCAGCTTGGCGTAGAACCCGGCGAACGGTGGAATCCCGGCGAGAGAGAATAAGAGAAAGGTCATGACACCTGCCATCCAGGGGTCAGTCTTGCCCAGACCGGCGAAATCGCGAATGTCCTCGGCCTCGAAACCCTCGCGGGCGAGCAGCAGAATCACACCGAATGTCCCTAGAGTGGTGAGCACATAGATCACCAGATAGAACATGGCGCCGCTGTAAGCGGTGGAGGCCGACAGGCCATTGCCGTTGAGCATGCCCGAGAGCAGCGCCAGCAGCACGAAGCCGATCTGGGCGATGGTGGAATACGCCAGCATGCGCTTGAGGTTGGTCTGGGCGATGGCCGCCAGATTGCCCAAGCCAATCGACAGCACCGCCAGGACCACCAGCATGCCTTGCCAGTCCATGGCCAGCGGGAACATGCCCTCGACCAGCAAACGTATGGTCATGGCGAACCCGGCCAGTTTGGGCGCAGCGCCGACCATCAGCACCATGGCCGTGGGCGCTCCCTGATAAACGTCGGGAATCCACATATGGAAGGGCACGGCACCCATCTTGAACGCCAGCCCGGCGACGATGAACACCACGCCCAGCACGAGCACGGCTCGGTTGATGGGCTCGACCGCAATCATGCGGAAGATGGTGACCAGATCGAGCGAACCCGTGGCACCGTAGAGCATGGACATGCCGTACAGCAGAAAACCCGATGCCAGGGCGCCGAGGACGAAATACTTCATGGCCGCCTCGGTGGACTGGGTGTGGTCACGACGCAGCGCCACCAGGGCGTAAAGCGCCAGGGATAGCAACTCCAACCCCAGATACAAGGTCAGCAGATTGTTGCCCGAAATCATGATGAACTGGCCAAGCAGCGACAGCAGCACCAGACTGAACAGCTCGCCTCCCCACATGCCACGGTCCAGGGCATACCGCCGCGAATACACCAGCGTGACCCCCGTGGCGATCACGGTGAACAACTTCAGCAGCATGGCCATGGGATCGACGATCAACGCCCGCGCCATGGCGAACTGCTGCATGCCCGAGGCGTAATACAGGCCGCACAGAATGGCCAGTGCGGCCAGGCCCACCAGGGTCAGCCAGTAGCTGATGCGGTGCTGCGCGTCCTTCACGAACAGGTCAACGAGCATGACCACGCAGGCCAGCACGAGCAGGAGAATTTCCGGATAAATGGCGATCCAGTTCATGGCTGTTGTTGTCACTGCAATTTGGAGGTCGCCGCAAACTGCAGCAAATGTTGCACCGAGGCCTGCATCGGGTCGGTGAAGAATTTGGGATAGACGCCCATCCACAGCACCGTGCCCACGAGCACGGCAAGCATGAAGAACTCGCGCGCACCGATGTCCTTGAGCGCGGCAACATGGGCATTGGCCACGGGGCCGAAGAACACGCGCTTGACCATCCACAAGGTGTAGCTGGCGGCGAGGATCAGGGTGGTGGCAGCCAGCAGGCCGATCCAGAAGTTGAACTTGACCGCCGCCAGAATCACCATCCATTCACCCACGAAGCCGCTGGTGCCCGGCAGGCCGGCGTTGGCCATGCCGAACAACACCGCCAACGCAGCGAACTTGGGCATGGTGTTGGTCACGCCGCCATACTCGGCAATCTGCCGGGTGTGCATGCGGTCATAGAGCACACCGATGACCAGGAACATGGCGCCGGAGATGAAACCGTGCGAGATCATCTGGATCAGCCCGCCCTGCACGCCGAGGTCGGAGAACAGGAAAAAGCCCAGGGTGACGAAGCCCATGTGCGCGATGGACGAATACGCCACGAGCTTTTTCATGTCGGCCTGCACCAGGGCGACGAAGCCGATGTAGATCACGGCGATCAGCGACAGCGTAATCATGACCGGGGCCAGCATGTGGCTGGCATCGGGCAGCATGGGCAGCGAGAAGCGGATGAACCCGTAAGCCCCGAGCTTGAGCATGATGGCTGCCAGAATCACCGAGCCGCCGGTGGGCGCCTCGACGTGCGCGTCAGGGAGCCAGGTGTGTACTGGCCACATCGGAATCTTCACGGCAAAGGCGAAGAAGAAGGCGATGAAGATGAAGACCTGCGCCGTCATCGACAGCGGCACGTGATACCAGTTGGCGATGTCGAAGCTGCCACCCGACTGCAGGTAGAGGTAGATCAGCGCCACCAGCATGAGCAACGAGCCCATCAGGGTGTAGAGGAAGAACTTGAAGGCGGCATACACGCGCCGCGGCCCCCCCCAGATGCCGATGATCAGGTACATCGGGATCAGCGTGGCCTCGAAGAAGACATAGAACAGCAGGGCATCGGTGGCGGCGAACACCCCGATCATCAGGCCCGAGAGAATGAGGAACGAGCCGAGGTAGAGATTGGCACGATCTTGAATGACCTCCCAGGCGCTGATCACCACGATCACGGTCATCAGCGCGGTCAGCGGCACGAACCACAGCGACACGCCGTCGATCCCCAGGGCGTAGTTGATGTTGAACGGACGAATCCAGGGGGTGCTTTCGACGAACTGCATCCCCGCCTGCGCGCTGTCG
>JAKAFC010000003.1 GCA_021818065.1 Pseudomonadota bacterium | reverse complement strand
TGCTGGCCGAGCTCGCGCGCCTGACCAAAGACGGGCGCGCCGAGGTGCGCTACTGACCCCCCCCCGAACACCCGAAGACGACCCTTGGGCGGGCTACGCCAGAGCCACGCCACCCGGCTCAGTCAGCGGTTGCACCACTGCTGTTCGCAGGGAATGCCGTTCTTGTCGCCATCCATCTTCACGCCTGGGCAGTGGGCGAGAAAATACTTCGCCTCGGCGCACGAGGTCATTTGCGAGCAGTATTGCCTGCCGTCGCAGCGGAATCCGACGGGCTGAGGCGCAGTCTCAGGGAAAGAGGGCGCCGTTCCACGGGAGACCGTGGCTGCGGCCGCGGCACGGCGCCTCTTTTCTTCGGCGTTCAGTTCATCCAGCGTGGGGCGCTTTCCTGCCTGGGCGGACGGGCAGGGTTCCTGCTGGTAAGTGGTGGTGCCGTTCACGTTGCACTTGTGCAGCGACGCTGCCTGGGCACTGCCGACGGTCAAGGCCAGCATGACCAGCGCGTAGCACGCCATGGCAAGATGGATCATGGATGCGTTCCGGACGAAGATCGGGGGACAAAACGGGGCTCAGCCCGGATCGCGCGGTCCGGCTTTGACCAGCATGGGTGTCCAGATCTTGCCGTTGCTGTCGGGCGGAAAGCGGCCGACGCGCTCGATGGCGCGCAGAACGGCCTGATCCCAACTCGCCACGCCACTGGAGCGCTCGATCTTTGTGGTGAGCACGGTGCCGTCCGGCGCGAGGTTCACGAGCACGGTGACGCGCGGGTCGCCAGTGATCTGATTGATTTCCGGGTAGGTCACGTTCTCGCGCACCAGACTGGCGATACGCGCGGCATAGGTGCCCGACGGTCCCGAGGTCTGCGCTGCGGTGCCCGTGCTGGCGGCGGCGCCGGTGCCGGCCTGCTGCATGAGTTGCTTCATATAATCGTCACGCGATGAGGCCGCAACCTGGGCCTGTTGCTGTTCCAGCTTTTGCTGGCGCAATTCGGCCAAGCGCTTTTGCTCCGCCAGCTTTTTCTGCTCGGCAAGCTTTTCCTGCCGCAGTTTCTCCTGCTCGGCCTGCTTCTGTTCGGCCAAACGCTGCTCCTGCTGCAGCCGCTTCTGCTCGGCTAGGCGCTGCTTCTCCGCCGCGAGTTTTTTCTGTTCCTCCTTGAGCCGCTGTTCCAGGCGAGCCTGCTGTTCTTGCTGCTGCTTTTTCAGCGCCGCTTCCCGTTGCTGCTTCAAGATGATGTCGGCCTGCTGCACTTGCGGTTGCGGCTCGGGCTGGACCACGGGCTTGGGCGGCGGCGGGGCCGGGGTGGGTTGCGGCTGCGGTTGTGGCTGCTTGTGCTCCATGGGCGCGGTGGGGCGGGGCGCGGCCCGCTGCACCGTGGGCGACCACAACTCGGCCTCGACCGCTTCGGGGGGATGGCTCTTCCAATGCACGCCAAAGGCGATGAGGGCAATGAGCAGCAGATGAAACAGTGCTGCCAAGACGAAGGCGCGCCCGGTGCCGCGTTCGTGCGGCGGGCGCAAGGCGGTGGGATCGGTCGGGGACAATGGCGCCGGACGCATGCGCTTGCTGTCAGGAGGGATTGGACTGCACCGCCAGGCCCACGCGCTCCACGCCATGCTGCTTGAGCAGGTTGAGGGCGCGCATCACGGCGTCGTATTTCACGTCTTTGTCGGCGGCGATGAGCACCGGCATGGCATCCATGCCCAGCCCCGCCTGTGAGGCCAGTTGCTGCACGGTCTGCGGCAGGTCCTTCAGGCTGACCGCTTGCGGCGTGGCGCTGGCGGACTTGAGCTTGGGGTCGCGCAGCGTCACTTGCAGGGTGTCGTCCTTCTGGATGGTCACCTGCACCAGGGTGCTCGGCGCCTGCGGCGCGTTGCCCACGGTGGGCAGCTTGACCATGGTGGGGGTGATGAGCGGCGCCGTGACCATGAAAATGATCAGCAGCACCAGCATGACGTCGATGTACGGCACGACGTTGATGTCGGCCAGGGCACGCCGCGAGCGATGACCACGGCCGCTGGATTGAATGGCGGGCATCTCAGAACTCCCGTTTGGGCTGCGCCTTTGGCCAAGCCGTGCCCCACAGGGGCAGCCCATGCCGTGCGTTGGGCAGCATCATGTCAGCGCGTTCCCTGAAATCCCGCCGCAGCCGGCCGGGTGGCGGCCGGGGCGGCCTGCACGGCGGGTGCACTCTGGCGCTGCAGGATGTTGGAAAACTCCTCGGTGAACGACTCGTAGCGGTTGGCCAGGCGGTCGATGTCGCGGGCGAAGAAGTTGTAGGCGATCACCGCCGGAATCGCCGCGAACAGGCCGATGGCCGTGGCCACCAGGGCCTCGGCGATGCCCGGCGCTACTGTGGCCAGCGTGACCTGCTGCAGGTTGGACAGACCGACGAAGGCGTGCATGATGCCCCACACCGTGCCGAACAGGCCAACATAGGGCGATACCGAGCCGACCGAGGCGAGGAAGGACAGATTGGCTTCGAGCGCGTCCATCTCGCGCTGGAAGGCGGCACGCATGGCGCGGCGGGCGCCATCGACCAGGGTGGAGCCGTCGAGCACATGGCGCTCGCGCAGCTTGAGGTATTCGCGCATGCCCGAGGCGAAGATGCGCTGCAGCGGGCTGCCGTGGCGGCCGCTGCTCAGCGCCGATTGGTACAGGTCGTTGAGCCCGGTGCCCGACCAGAATTCCTGCTCAAAGTCTTCCGATTTGATGCGCGCCGACTTGATGGCGAAATACTTGCGGAAGATCACGGTCCAGCTCGCCAGCGACACCGAGAGTAGCAGCGCGAGCACCAACTGCACCACGATGCTGGCGCCGAGCACCATGGACACGATGGAAAAGTTTTGATCCATAGGAAGGGGTGGCTTGGAGTGGCTGGGAGATGGCGCAGGGCCAGGCTGCATTACAACAAATCCGGCAACGGCAGAAACGCCTGGAAGAAGACAGAGCCAGCGCCAAAAGGTTCACGCCGGGGTTCACGCCGGCGCGGCACGGCAGTCACGCGTGTGCTCCGGGTTGCGCTGTCCAGTGCAGCACACGCGTGTGCACGTCCTTGGGGATGCGCGCCGGGCGCAGGTTGGTGGCCGTGACGCAGCCCACGCGCACCGTGGCCTCGCACAGCAGCACGGTGGGCGCCCCATGCGCGTCGCAGCGCCAGGCCTGTTGCGCCACGCTCAGACTGGCGCTACCGATGTCCGTCACGCGGAGTTGGACTTGCAGCACGTCATCGAGCTTGGCCGGAGCGGCGTAGCGCAAGTGCACATCGGCCACGACGAACACCAGCCCGGCCTGCGCCGCCAGCTCGGATTGCGCCAGCCCCAGGCTGCGCAGCCACTCGGTGCGCGCGCGCTCGAAGAACTTGAGGTAGTTGGCGTAATAGACGATGCCCCCGGCATCGGTGTCTTCCCAGTACACGCGCACGGGCCAGCGGAACACGGCAGCCGTGGTGTTCATGCCGCCTTGCGCTCCAGATAGCTCCGCAGTCTGGCCAGGGCTTCGTCCAGGTTGGCCATGCTGTTGGCGTAGCTCAGGCGGAAGTAGCGCTGCGGTTCGGTGGTGCCGAAGTCTTTGCCGGGCACCAGCACCACGCCGGTGTCGCGCATGACGTCGAAGCAGAAGTCCCAGCTGTCGGCGCTGTAGGCCGAGCAGTCGGCGTAGACGTAGAAGGCGCCGTCGGGGTGCACGGGCACGCGCAGCCCCAGTGCCTCCAGGCCCGGCACGATGCGGTCGCGCCGACGCTGGAACTCGGCACGGCGGCGCTCGTACTCCTGCAGCGTGTCGGGTTCGAAGCAGGCCAGGGCGGCGTTCTGGGCGACGCTGCTGGCGCAGATGAACAAGTTGCCCGCCATACGTTCCAGCGGGGCGACCAGCGCGGGTGGCACCACCAGCCAGCCCAGCCGCCAGCCGGTCATCTGGAAGTACTTGGAGAAGCTGTTGACCGTGATGACGTCCTCGCCCGCCGCCAGCGCGGTCTGGCCGAAGGCGCTGTCGTAGCTCAGGCCGAGGTAGATTTCATCGACGATGCTCACGCCGCCACGGGCGCGTACTGCATCCACGATGCGGCGCAGTTCGTCGGGGGCGATGGAGGTGCCGGTGGGGTTGGAGGGCGAGGCCAGCAGCACGCCTGCGGTCTGCGGTGTCCAGGCATCTTCGACTTCGCGGGCTGTGAGCTGAAAGCGTTGCGTCGCGGGTGCGGGCAGCATGCGCGCCTGCGCCCCGGCGGCGGCGACGAAGTTCTTGTTGCACGGATAGCTCGGATCGGGCATGAGCACTTCGTCGCCCGGGTTGAACAGCAGCAGGCTGGCCAAGGTGAGGGCGCCCGAGGCTCCCGCGGTGACGAACACGCGGGCCGGGTCGATGGACACGCCATGCGCCTGCGCGTAGTGCGCGGCGATGCGCTCGCGCAGCGCCGGCAGGCCGGGCGCCAGGGTGTAGCCGGTGCGGCCGTCGCGCAGGGCGCGGGTGGCGGCGGCGATGACGGGTTCGGGCGCGGTGAAGTCGGGCTCGCCCACGCTGAGGTGGATCATGCTGCGGCCCTGCGCGTCCCACGCTTTCTGCTGCTGCGCGGCGGCGCGCACCACGTCCATGACGTAAAAGGGCGCGATGGCCTGGTTGCGTTCGGCGAGGCGCATGACGGGTTCAGTCCTTGCGTGGCGGGCGCGGGCTGGCGCTGGCGCGGCGCGGCGCGGCACCAGTCTTGTTGCGCGGCGCGGCTTTGGCCTTGTGGCGCACCGGCACGTTGGCGTAGGGGTTGGGCGGCGGGCTGAAGTCGCTGGCGGCGGGCGGATCCTGCGGGTGCGACTGGTTGGCCGCTTCCACCTCGGTCTTACGCACCAGCGCAGCAATACGGTCGAGCACGCCGTTGACGTATTTGTAGCCGTCGGTGCCGCCGTAGATCTTGCCGAGTTCCACCGCTTCGTTGATGACCACGCGGTAGGGCACGTCCAGATGCTGCCGCAACTCGAACGCCCCCATGAGCAGCAGCGCATGTTCCACGGGGGAGAGTTCGCTGGTCTGGCGGTCGATGTGCGGCTGGATCAGGGCGTCGAGCGCCCCGGCTTCGGCCAGTGCGCCGTGCAGCAGCGACTGGAAGTGGGCGTCGTCGAGCTTGATGGTGGGGTAACGCTCGTGCAGAAAGGCCTCGATGGCCCCGGCGTCGCTGCCCGCCAGCAGCCATTCGTAAATGCCTTGGAAGGCGAGTTCGCGCGATTTGCGCCGCGCGCTCTTGGGGGCGGTGGATGCGCTCATGCAGCCTCGTCGTCGTTGTCGCTGATGTCGATGAACAGGTTGGCCATTTCAACGGCGACGCGGGCGCACTCGGCGCCTTTGTCGATGCGGGCCTCGGCCTGCGCCTCGTTCTCCACGGTGAGCACGCCGTTGGCCACCGGGATGTTGTAGTCCAGAGCCACCTGGTTGATGCCTGCGGCGCTGGTGTTGCACACCACCTCGAAGTGGTAGGTGTCGCCGCGGATGACGCAGCCGATGGCGATGAGCGCGTCGAACGCCTCGCTCTCGGCCAGGGCCTGCAGCATGAGAGGCAGTTCGAGCGCGCCCGGAACGGTGTAGAGGCCGATGTCGTCCTCATTGACACCCAGGCGCTCGAGTTCGTCGAGGCAGGATTGCGCCAGCCGGTCGGTCAGCGCGGAGTTGAAGCGCGCCTGCACCACGGCGATGCGCAGATCGCGGCCGTCGAGTTGTTCGGAAAGAATGCGGTTCTGGACGTTTTGCATGGTGTGGGCGCGAGGCAGAAGCAACGAGGACGAGCGCGCCGAACG
Source organism: Pseudomonadota bacterium (assembly GCA_021818065.1). GTDB lineage: Bacteria > Pseudomonadota > Gammaproteobacteria > Burkholderiales > Burkholderiaceae_C > Thiomonas. Next base: position 35,086 of record JAKAFC010000003.1, on the reverse strand, counting down.
GGGGCGCGCGAAGATGGTGACCGACAGCTTACGCGCTGGGCGTGGCGGCGCAGCGGGTTTGCGGCGCGGGCTCGAAGCCCAGGATTTCCAGACCGTAGCCCACCATGCTGGGCATTTTGCGCGGCTGGCCGAGCAGACGCATCTGCCGCACGCCGAGATCGCGCAGGATCTGGGCACCGATGCCGTAGTCGCGCAGCGCCGTCACCCCGGACTTCGGCGGCAGCGCCGCAGGCTGCACCACGCGTTCGAACTGGGCGTGCAACTGCGCCGCCGATTCGCCGCAGTTGAGCAACACCGCCACGCCGCTGCCTTCTTGCACGATACGGGCCAGGGCCTGTGGCAGATTCCAGGAATGGCGCTGGCTCTCGGTGTCGAGCAGGTCGAGCACCGACAGCGGCTCGTGCACCCGCACCAGCGGCGCGCTCTGCGCGGCAAGCTCGCCATGCACCAGCGCCAGGTGCAGCCCGTGCCCGGCGCGGTCGGTGTAGGCCACGCAGCGCATGGCGCCGAACGGCGTGCGCATCGCCTGTTCGCCCACGCGCTGCACCAGCGATTCGGTGCGGCTGCGGTATTCGATGAGATCGGCGATGGCGCCGATTTTGAGGTGGTGCTGCGCGGCAAAGCCTTCGAGGTCGGGCAGGCGCGCCATGGTGCCGTCGGCGTTCATCACCTCGCAGATGACAGCGGCAGGCTCCAGCCCGGCCAGGGCGGCCAGGTCGCAGCCGGCTTCGGTATGCCCGGCGCGCATGAGTACGCCGCCTTCGGCCGCCATCAGCGGAAAGATGTGGCCCGGCTGCACGATGTCGCTGGCCTGCGCGTTGCGCGCCACGGCGGCCTGCACCGTGCGGGCGCGGTCGGCCGCCGAGATGCCCGTGGTCACCCCTTCGGCCGCTTCGATCGAGGCGGTGAAGGCTGTGCCATGCGACGAGCCGTTGTGCTCTACCATGTGCTTGAGACCGAGTTGCGCGCAGCGCTGGGCGGTGAGGGTGAGGCAGATGAGACCGCGGGCGTGCGTGGCCATGAAGTTGATGGCCTGCGGGGTGATGTGCTCGGCGGCGATGACCAGATCGCCCTCGTTCTCGCGGTCTTCCTCATCGACCAGGATGACCATGCGCCCGGCTTTGAGCTCGGCAATGATGTCGGGTATGGGAGACAGGGGCATGATGGACGGTGCGCAGCAAAACCCTGCATTCTAGAAGCCCGCCTTGCAGCCTGCTGGCGCCGCCGCGGTCCCCACCTCGAAGACGCTCAGAACGCGTAACGGCCGAAGAAGAAGGCCACGTTGCCGTTGTTGAGCTTGTTGTTGACCTTGGGGATGAAGGTGCCGTAGATGGAGAAGTTGCCGAAACGCACCGAAGCGATGGGCAGGGCGATGGGGAAGGGGATGTTCTTGAAAATGTCGGCGCGCGAGGTCACGGCCAGGGTGTAGCCCAGACCGAAGCCCACCGGGGAGTCGTTGAAATACATCCACTGGTGGGCGTAGCCGACCACGGGTTCGGCGTTCCAGTGCGAGTCGGAAAAGATCATGGCGTAGACCATGTCTTCGTTGCCCTCGGCGTCGAGGCGGTGGCGGCCCCAGCCCAATCCCCAGGCGCGGCGGTTGAGGGTGGCGCGCTTGGCGGCGGAGTAGGTGCCGGGATCGTGCCAGGTGTAGCCGCTGAAGTACAGATCGTCCTGCCCGGTCTTGGTGGTGTCCACCGCCGCGTTCCAGGTGGACTGGGCCCAGTCGGAGACATCGCTCAGACCCAATGCCCAACTCAGGCGCGGCAGCAGCGCCAGCCAGACCAAGGCCAGAAGCGGGACAACACGGCGGAGCTGGAGGGAGGGTTGGTGGGGCAGACGGCGCGACTGGAGAGGCTTCATGCGGGCTGGGGCTTTTCTGGGGAGCAGCAAAACTGTATCAGCGGGACGCCGCGGCGCTGTGTCCGTTTGCAACGCCGCGATGCCGCAGCCCGCCTCAACTGCCGGGATGCCCTTCGAGCCGGGCGATGAGGCGGCCTTGCTGGATCACGAGCAAGGTGCTGTCGGGCAGGGGTTCCCAATCCTCCGGGGTGAGTGGCACGCTGGCCAGCATCACCGCGGGAGCAGGCTTGTCGTCGCGCCCCTGGATGTGCAACCCGGAGGTGCGCATCTGGTGCTCGCTGGCGGCCTCGCGCGTGAGCATGTGCAGGCCGGTCACCCAGGTGTTGCCCGGATGGCTGCGTCGGTGGTGGGCATGGGCGAACAGCACGTCACCGTCGGTGACCAGGAAGTTGGCCGCGCCCAGGGTGCGCAACCGGGCGGCGAAGGCGGACACCACGTCGATGCGGCGTTTCAGATCGGTGCTCTCGCCCGCCGCGTCCAGTGTTTGCAGCGCCTGCATCAGAGCGTAGAACGCATGCTCGGAGTCGGTCTGGCCCATGGGACGGTGCGCGGCATGCGCCAGCGGCATGGCGCGCTCGATGTCGGGCAAATCGCCGTTGTGCGCGAACACATAGCGCCTGCCGAACAATTCGCGGGCGAAGGGCTGGGTGTTGGCCAGTGCCACCGGGCCGCGCGAGGCGCGGCGGATGTGGGCGATGACCAGCGGGCTGTGGAAGTCGTGTTTTTCCAGCACTGGGACGAAGGCGCTGACCAGCGCGGGCTGCGCCTCGCGCAGCACATGCGCATCCACGCCTTCGTAATACGCCGCACCCCAGCCGTCGGGGTTGGCCGCATGCGGGCCGCCGTGGCGGGCGAATTCGCGAAAGGCGAACCGCACCCGCGCCGGTACCCGGCTGGAATAGGCGAACAGCTCACACATCGCTCGGCTCCTTGGCCGCGCCCAGCATGCGCGCCACATAACGGGCGATGAGGTCGATCTCCAGATTCACCGCGCTGCCCACCCGCAACTGGTGCAGGTTGGTGTGCTGCAAGGTGTGCGGGATGAGGTTGATGCTCACGCGGCACAGCCCCGGAAGATCGTCCACGCGGTTGACCGTCAGGCTCACGCCGTTGACCACGATGGACCCCTTGTAGGCAAAGAACTTGCCCAGGCTGGCGGGGGCGTCCACCGCCAGCAACCACGATTCGCCGACGGGCTCGAAGCGCGCCACCCGGCCCACACCGTCCACATGCCCGGTGACCAGATGGCCGCCGAGCTTGGTGGACAGCGCCACCGACTGCTCCAGATTGACCAGCGCCCCCGGCGTGTCCAGGCCCGTGGTGCGCGCCAAGCTCTCGGCCGAGATGTCGACGGCGAAGGCCTCGGGTTCGAGTGCGACCACCGTCATGCAGGCACCGCTGACGGCGATGCTCTCGCCCAGTTCCACGCCGCGCAGCCAAGCCGCATCGACCTCCAGGCGCACGCGCTTGCCGTGATCGGGCTCGGTGCCCAGAGGGGTGACGCTGGCGATACGGCCGACTGCGGTGACGAGTCCGGTGAACATGGCGGTTCAATGCGGGAAAGAGAGGGGAAAACGGGCCAGGATGCGCAGGTCGGTGCCCACCGGCTCAACCGCATGCCAGCGCAGCGCCAGGCCCTCGCTGAGGTGCTGCAAGGGCCCCAGGGCAGCAAGCCCGGCACCCTCGCCTAGCAGCAGGGGCGCAAGATACAGCAGCACCTCGTCGACCACGCCGGCGCGCAGCAACGAGCCGTTGAGCTTTTCACCCGCCTCACAGTGCAGTTCGTTGATGCCGCGCGCGGCCAGCGTCTGCATCAGCGCGCGCAGATCGGTCTTGCCGGGCTTGCGGGGGTCGGCGGGCAGGGTGATGGCCTGCAGATCGAGATCGGGGTGAGCCGCCCCGCGCAGCGCCGCCAGCCGCGGCGCGGCCTCCTCCGGCGGCAAGGCGTGCACCAGCCACAGCGGCGAGGCGGCACTCTGCAGCAACCGTGCCGTGGGCGGGAACTCCAGGCGACTGTCGACGACGATGCGAATCGGCTGGCGCGGCGTGTCCACGGCGCGCACGTTGAGCTGCGGATCGTCAGCGCGCACCGTGCCCAGGCCGGTGAGCACGGCGCAGGCGCGCGCTCGCCAGTGATGGCCGTCGGCGCGGGCGGCCTCGCCGGTGATCCATTGGCTGACGCCGTTGGGCAGGGCGGTGACACCATCGAGCGAGGCCGCCACTTTCAGCCGCACCCAGGGCGTGCCGCGGGCCATGCGGGAAAGAAAGCCGAGGTTGATCTCGCGTGCCTCGTCGGCGTCCAAGCCGACATCGACCTGCACGCCCGCATCGCGCAGGCGCTGCAGACCCTGGCCCGCGACCTGCGGGTTGGGGTCGACCAGGGCTGCGACCACGCGGGCCACGCCCTGTGACACCAGCAGATCGGCGCAGGGCGGGGTGCGGCCATGGTGCGCGCAGGGCTCCAGGGTGACGTAGGCCGTGGCGCCCTGCACCGTGTGGCCGCGCTCCCAGGCCTGCTTCACCGCCTGCACCTCGGCGTGGTCCTGCCCGGCAGCTTGCGTCGCGCCTTCGCCCAGCACCTGGCCGTCGCGCACCAGCACGCAGCCCACGCGCGGATTCGGGCTGGTGCGATACAGCGCGCTGCGCGCCAGCTCCAGAGCGCGGCGCATGTGGCGACGGTCGTCGTCGCCAAAGCGGGCATCGGCGGAGGCAAGGGGAGCAGTCATGCGGCGGGCTTGCGACGTCGGCCGCGCGTGGGGGATGGGGTTTGCGCCGGTTGCATTTCCTGCAGCACGTCGATGAACTGGCTCAGATCCTTGAAGCTGTGATAGACCGAGGCGAAGCGCACATAGGCAATGCCGTCGAGGGCGCGCAATTCGTCCATCACCCAGGCGCCGATCTGCGTGGACGGCAGCTCACGCGCACCGCTTTGCAGCAGCAACTGCTCGACCCGGCCGATGGCGGTGTCCACCGCATCGGCGCTCACCGGACGCTTGCGCAGCGCCAGCAGAAACGAGGCGCGCAGCTTGTCGCGGTCGTAGTCGGTGCGGCGGCCGTCTTTTTTCACCACCACGGGGAAGCTGACTTCGGCGCGTTCGTAAGTGGTGAAGCGCTTGTCGCAATCACCGCAGCGCCGTCGCCGCCGCAGCGCGGTGCCGTCTTCCACATCGCGGGTTTCGATGACCTGCGTGTCGGTGCTTTGGCAAAAAGGGCATTTCATGGCGGGCGGGACAGACGCAAACACGCCATTATTCACGCGCGGCGGGGTTTTGGGCGCAGCCCGGCCAACCTTGCGCGGCTACACTGCGCGCCGATGAAAAATTTGGTTCTCCTCATTTCCGGGCGCGGCAGCAATCTGCAGTCCATTCTTCAGGCCGAACGCGAACAGGGCTGGGGAGTGCATGTGCGCGGAGTGATCAGCAACCGCGCCGACGCCGGCGGCCTGGACATCGCCCGTGCCTACGGCGTGCCCACGCAGGTGTTGGCGCACACCGATTTTCCCAACCGCGAGGCCTTCGATCGCGCCCTGGCCGACGCGCTCGACGCCCTCGAACCCGACGTCATCGCGCTGTGCGGCTTCATGCGGGTGCTGGGCAGCGCCTTCGTCGAGCGCTTCGCCGGGCGGCTGGTCAATATCCATCCCTCGCTGCTTCCGGCCTTCACCGGGCTGCACACCCATGCCCGCGCCCTGGAGGAAGGGGTGAAATGGCATGGCGCCACGGTGCATCTGGTCAGCAGCGCGCTCGATCACGGCCCCATTCTGGCGCAGGCTGCCGTGCCCGTGTTGGACGGCGATACCGTGGAGACGCTGGCGGCGCGCGTGCTGCTCGAAGAACACCGCATCTACCCCCCGGTCGTCCGGGCCCTGCTCGAAGGCCGGGTCCAGATCGACGGCCTGCGCACCCGCATCCAACCCCGAGAAAGTGCGCCATGAAACCGCGTGATCTGCTCTACACCACACGCGACCTGCTGCGCGACTTGCTGCGTTTCGATGCCGCGGCGGACGCCGTGCTGTCGCGGCTGTTCCGCGCCAAGCCGCAACTCGGCAAGACCGACCGCCAGGTGCTGGCCGACACGGTGTACCAAGTGCTGCGCCATCTGCGCCTGTTCCAGACCCTGGCGGCGGACGACAGCATCGGCGGCGCCATGGAATTGCGCCTGGCCATCCTGGGTTGGGCCGGCAATCCGGCCTCGCTGCACGCGGCGCTCAGTCCCGAGCAACTCGCCTGGCGCAAGCGTCTGCTGGCGCAGGACGCGCTGGCCCTGCCCGAAGCCGTGCGCTGGAGTCTGCCCGAGTGGCTGGCCACGGCGTTGCGGGCGCATTATGGCGACGAGTATCCAGCCCTGGCGCAGGCGCTGCTGCGCCCGGCCCCGCTCGACCTGCGGGTGAATGTGCAGAAGACGCGGCGCGAAGCCGTGCTCGACGCCTTCGCCCGTCTCGGTCTGCCGGCACAGCCCACGCCGTACTCGCCCTGGGGCGTGCGGCTGGAGGGCAAGCCTGCGCTGCAGGATCTCACCCTGTTCCGCGAAGGTTGGGTCGAGGTGCAAGACGAAGGCAGCCAGTTGCTGGCTCTGCTGCTGGCGCCACGGCGAGGGGAGATGGTTGTGGACTTTTGCGCCGGTGCCGGGGGCAAGACGCTGGCGCTGGGCGCCATGATGCGCAGCTCTGGCAGGCTCTACGCCTTCGACGTGGCCGACTACCGCCTTGCCAAGCTCAAGCCGCGCCTGCTGCGCAGCGGTCTGAGCAACGTTTACCCCGTGGCCATCGCCCATGAGCGCGACGAGCGCGTCAAGCGCCTGGCCGGCAAGGTCGATCGCGTGCTGGTGGACGCGCCCTGTTCCGGGTTGGGCACGCTGCGCCGCAACCCCGACATGAAATGGCGGCAAAAGCCCGAAGATCTCGCCGAATTGACGGCCAAACAGGCCAGCATCCTGCAAGCTGCCGCCACGCTGGTCAAGCCCGGCGGGCGGCTGGTGTACGCCACCTGCAGCCTGCTGCCGGAAGAAAACGGCGCCATCGTCGAGGCCTTTCTGGCCGCCCATCCGGCGTTCGAGCGGGTGTCTGCGGCCGAGGTGCTGCGCCAGCAGGGCGTGACCGACGCCAGCTTGGTGACCCAGGGCGACCTGCAGTTGCTGCCCAATCGCCATGGCACCGATGGCTTTTATGCCGCCGTGCTGCAACGCCGCGCTGCATCAGTGGCCGATGCGCCCAGCACCGCGCCGATTGCTGGCTGACAAGGTCTTGGCGTTAGCCCTGAGCGCGGGGCAGCAGCCAAGGCCGATAATGGACGCAACTTTTGCCCCTCAGCCCATTCCAACGGCGTTGTATCGATCTGAAAGTTTCTGATGTTTGATGTGTTTCTGAATTGGGCAGCGCACGGTCTGCTGCAAGCGTCGTGGTGGCAGGTGGTGCTGTTCACCTTGGTCACTACGCATATCACCATTGCCTCGGTGACCATTTTTCTGCACCGTGCGCAGGCACACCGCGCGCTGGATCTGCACCCCATCGCGGCGCACTTTTTCCGCTTCTGGCTGTGGTTCACCACGGGCATGGTCACCAAGGAATGGGTCGCCATCCACCGCAAGCATCACGCCAAGTGCGAGACCGAGCATGATCCCCACAGCCCCGTCACGCGCGGCATCGACACGGTGCTGCTGCGCGGCGCCGAGTTGTATCGCGCCGAGTCGCGCAACACCGAAACCCTGAGCAAGTTCGGTCACGGCACACCGGACGACTGGCTGGAGCGCAACATCTACTCGCGCTTCGTCTGGCAGGGTGTCGGTCTGCTGCTGATTCTCGACGTGCTGCTGTTCGGCGCGATCGGCGGCACCGTCTGGGCGGTGCAGATGCTGTGGATCCCGATCTGGGCTGCCGGGGTCATCAACGGCCTGGGGCACTGGTGGGGCTACCGCAATTTCTCCGCGCGTGACCGCAGCCACAACATCGCGCCCTGGGGCTTGCTCATCGGGGGTGAGGAACTGCACAACAACCACCACACCTACCCGACATCGGCCAAGTTGTCGGTCAAATGGTGGGAGTTCGATATTGGCTGGGCTTACATCCGCGCCCTGTCCTGGGTGGGGCTGGCCAAGCCGCGCAAGCTGCCGCCGCAGTTCAGACTCGGCGATGTGCGCGCCGAGGTCGATCAGGTCACGCTGCAGGCGGTGATCGCCAACCGCTACGAGTTGATGGCGCGTTACGCCGCCGAGCTCAAGTCCACCCTCAAGGCCGAACTCGCGCGCGCCGCGGAGCAGCAAGGCGCTGACAATTACCGGCTGGCGCTGCGCGCCGCCAAGCGCTGGATCGGGGTCGAGCGCGAAATCCTGTGCGAGCGCTCGCGCGCCCTGGTCGATGCCGCGGCAAGCGCCAGTCCGAATCTGGGCAAACTGTTGCACATGCGCGAAGAGCTCAAGACGGTCTGGGAGCAGACCAACCTCAATGCCGAGCAGTTGCGGCAGAAACTCCAGGACTGGTGCCACCGCGCCGAGGACAGTGGCGTGGCTGCTCTGCGCGAACTGTCACTGCGTCTGCGCCGCTACACCCCGGCTGTTTAACGCGGGGTGGTGGGCCGGTGCCTCGTCGTTGCCGCGTGAATCGGCCTCGCGCAGCAGCATGGCGCAGGGTTTTTCGCCGGGAACGACCAGCGAGCGCCCATGAAAAATCCGCTGCTCTGACCGCGTTTGCGGCAGATGCAGCGGATGCGCGTGGCGCGGAAGGCCGACTTACTTGATCTTGCCTTCCTTGTAGCTCACATGCTTGCGTGCCACCGGATCGAACTTCTTGATTTCGATCTTTTCCGGGGTGGTGCGCTTGTTCTTGGTGGTGGTGTAGAAATGGCCGGTGCCCGCAGAGGATTCCAGCTTGATTTTTTCGCGTCCGCCTTTGGTTGCCATGATGGGCTCCGTGCAGTGCTAGGAGGTGAGCCTAGACGATGAATGATGGGCGATCAGATTTCGCCGCGCGAGCGCAGCTCGGCGAGGACGACGTCGATGCCTTTTTTGTCAATGGTGCGCAGGCCGGAACTGGTCACGCGCAGGCGCACGAACCGGTTTTCGCTCTCGACCCAGAACCGGCGATATTGCAGATTGGGCAGGAAGCGGCGCTTGGTCTTGTTGTTCGCGTGGGACACATTGTTCCCGACCATCGGCCCTTTACCTGTCACTTGACACACTCGTGCCATGGCACACCTCAAAATTTTGTAGAACAAAAGCTAAAGATTATACCCGGCCCGCGAAATCTGTCCATGGCTTTCGCCCTGGCTGTGGCAAACCTGCCCGCGCCAAGGCGCGGCAGGCCGGGCTGCGCGCTACCTCAGGCCGCGGCATTTTCCAGATAGCGCTGCGCGTCGAGCGCCGCCATGCAGCCGGTGCCCGCGCTGGTGATGGCCTGACGGTAGACGTGATCCTGCACGTCGCCCGCGGCGAAGACCCCAGGCACGCTGGTGGCCGTGGCCATGCCCTCGCTGCCTCCCCGGGTGAGGATATAGCCGTCTTTCATGTCGAGCTGGCCCTTGAAAATGTCGGTGTTGGGCTGGTGGCCGATGGCGATGAAACAGCCGGACAGGGCAATGTCCTCGGTGGCCTCGGTCTGGCTGTTGCGGATGCGCACACCCGTCACGCCGCTGTCGTCGCCCAGAACCTCCTGCAGTTCGCTCCACAGCTTGAGTTCCACCTTGCCTTCGGCGGCGCGGGCCATGAGCTTGTCCACCAGGATGGGCTCGGCACGGAACTTGTCGCGGCGATGGATGACCGTCACCTTGCTGGCGATGTTGGCCAGGTACAGTGCCTCTTCCACCGCGGTGTTGCCGCCGCCCACCACGCACACCGGCTGGTTGCGGTAGAAGAAACCATCGCAGGTGGCGCAGCCGGACACGCCCTTGCCCATGAAGGCCTGCTCGGTGGGCAGGCCGAGATACTTGGCCGAGGCTCCGGTGGCGATGATCAAGGTGTCACAGGTGTAGACGCCGCTGTCGCCTTCGAGCCGGATCGGCTTTTCCGCCAGGTGCGCAGTGTGGATGTGATCGAACACGATTTCGGTGTTGAAGCGCTCGGCGTGCGCCTGGAACCGGGCCATCAGATCCGGGCCTTGCACGCCTTCCACGTCGGCAGGCCAGTTGTCCACCTCGGTCGTGGTCATGAGCTGGCCGCCCTGGGCCAATCCGGTGATGAGCAAGGGTTTCAGGTTGGCGCGTGCTGCATAGACGGCGGCGCTGTAACCCGCTGGGCCCGAGCCGAGAATGAGCACTTTGGCGTGTTTCGATGTCATGATGTGTGAGAAACTGGAGGCTATGGATGGAGGCAATGCCGTTGGGCAGCACGGCCCATCGATCGAGGCGGGTTCGCTGGCCGATGGCATTGGAATCGCTAAGATTTTAAGAGGCCCAGGCAAGGCGCGCTCGGCGTGCCGCCAACGCACCGCACGGAGCCCGGGCAAGTCTGCGACAACCCTAGCCCTGACAACTGGAGAATCCGATGTCGCAAATCACCGATATTGACCTGGTCCGACGCGTGCCGCTGTTTGCCGTGCTCACCGAGGCGCAGGCCTGGTCGATTTCGCAGTCCATCGTCAAACGCCGTTACAAGCGCGGCGAGAACATCGTCGAGCAAGGCAGCAAGTCCAACGCGCTGTTCATCCTGCTGTCGGGACGGGCGCGGGTGACCAGCACCGACGCCAAAGGTCGCGAGGTCATCATCGCCGTGCTGCACCCCGGCGACTACATCGGCGAGATGAGCCTGATCGACGGCGAGCCGCACTCGGCCACGGTGCAGGCCGAGGTGCAGACCGACGTCATGATGCTCGGCCGCGTGGCATTCCTGCAGTGCCTGCCGGAAAACACCAGCATGTCGTTCGCCATCATGCGCGGCCTGGCCCTGCGGCTGCGTCGCGCCGACCGCAAGATCGAGTCCTTGGCCCTGATGGACGTGTACGGCCGGGTGGCGCGCGCGCTGATGGAACTGACCGACGTGATGCAGAACGAGCACGTCATCCGCAACAAGCTGTCGCGCCAGGATCTGGCCAAGATGGTCGGCGCCTCGCGCGAGATGGTCAGCCGCGTCATGAAAGACTTTGAACAGCAAGGCTTTGTGGTCGAGCGCGAGGACGGCAGCATGCTGATTCGCGAGCATCTCTCCACACTGCTGTGAAGTATGCCCAAGATCGATACCCGAAGCCGCTCCGCCTCCGCCTCCCTGCGTCTCGCCCCCCGCACCCGCCTGCAGCGCCTTGCCGCTGAGGTCAAGCTGACTGCGGCCTTCATCGGCTGGTTGCTGCTCAGCCTGAGTCTGCTGAGCTTTCACGAGGCCGATCCGTCCTGGTCGAGTTCCGGCACCAGCGGCGTGGTGGCGAACTGGGTGGGCGTGCTGGGTGCCTGGTTCTCCGATGTGGCCTACTTTCTGCTCGGGTTTTCCGCCCTCTGGCTGATTCCCCTGGGGCTGTACGGCGTGTTGCGGCTGTGGCGCGAGTCGCAGCGGGAGGCGCCGCTGGCCGAGGTCGGGGCGCCGACCAGTCGCTGGCGCAAGCTGCAGCCGGTGGCCGCCGTGGCGGGCGTGCTGCTGCTGCCGCTGTCGAGCGCGGCGCTGGAATCGACGCGGCTGTGGAGTCTGGCCGCCCACCTTCCGGGGACTGCGGGCGGTCTGTTGGGCCATGCCCTGGGCAGTGTCGCCGACACCTTGCTGGGCGATACCGGCGGCACCCTGGTGCTGCTGGCCATCTTCTTGTTCGCGCTGAGCTGGGTGGGGCATTTTTCCTGGGCCGATGCTGCCGAGCGCATCGGTGGCTGGATCGAGCGGCTGTGGACATGGCAGCTCGAACGCCGCGACCGCGAGCAGGACGCCTTGGCCGGGCAGCAGGCCATGCAGGAGCGTGAGAAGGAAGTCGAGTTGCAGCGCCCGCTGGCCGAGGAACGCGACGTGCTCGCGCCCGTGCTGATCGAACCGCAGGTGGCCGTGGTGCCGCAGTCGCCACGGGTGCTCAAGGAGCGGCAGAAGCCGCTGTTCAACGAGTTGCCCGACTCGGCGCTGCCCGCGTTGAGCCTGCTCGATGCTGCCCCCGCGGTGCAGGCCGAGACCGTGAGCCACGAGACGCTGGAATTCACCTCGCGCCTGATCGAGAAGAAGCTCAAGGACTTTGGCGTCGAGGTGCGTGTGGTGGCGGCCTATCCGGGGCCGGTGATCACGCGCTACGAGGTCGAGCCCGCCACTGGGGTGAAGGGGGCGCAGATCGTCAACCTGTCGCGCGATCTGGCGCGGGCGCTGTCGCTGGTGAGCATCCGCGTGGTCGAGACCATCCCGGGCAAGAACACCATGGCGCTGGAATTGCCCAACGCCAAGCGCCAGACCATCAAGCTGTCGGAGATTCTGGGCTCCAACAACTACCACGAGGCCGCCTCGGTGCTCTCCATGGGGCTGGGCAAGGACATCGTCGGCAACCCGGTGGTTGCCGATCTGGCCAAGATGCCGCACCTGCTGGTGGCCGGCACCACCGGCTCGGGCAAGTCGGTGGGGGTCAACGCCATGATTCTCAGCCTGCTGTACAAGGCCGAGCCCAGCGATGTGCGGCTGATCCTCATCGACCCGAAGATGCTCGAACTCAGCGTCTACGACGGCATCGCCCACCTGCTCGCGCCCGTGGTCATCGACATGAAGCAAGCGGCGCAGGCGCTGACCTGGTGCGTCGGCGAAATGGAGCGGCGCTACAAGCTCATGAGCAAACTCGGCGTGCGCAATCTGGCCGGGTACAACACCAAGGTGCAGGAGGCCAAGGCGCGCGGCGAGCCGCTGACCAACCCCTTCAGCCTGACGCCGGACGCGCCGGAGCCGCTGGAAAAGCTGCCGCACATCGTGGTGGTGATCGACGAACTCGCCGATCTGATGATGGTGGTGGGCAAGAAAATCGAGGAACTCATCGCCCGGCTGGCGCAAAAGGCGCGGGCTTCGGGCATCCACCTCATCCTGGCCACGCAGCGCCCCAGCGTGGACGTGATCACCGGACTGATCAAGGCCAACATCCCTACGCGCATGGCCTTCCAGGTGTCGAGCAAGGTCGATTCGCGCACCATTCTCGACCAGATGGGCGCCGAGAGCCTGCTCGGCATGGGCGACATGCTCTACCTGCCGCCAGGCTCGGGCATGCCGCAGCGGGTGCACGGCGCCTTCGTCAGCGATGCCGAGGTGCATCGCGTGGTCGAAGACATCAAGAGCCGCGGCGGGCCGAATTATCTCGACGGCATCCTCACCGGCGAGGAGGATGCTGAAGGCGGCGCGGCCGGGCTTGGCACGGCGAGCGGCGCCGACGGCGAGTCCGACCCGCTTTACGACCAAGCGGTGCAGATCGTGCTGCAACACCGCAAGGCCTCGATTTCTCTGGTGCAGCGTCATCTGCGCATCGGCTACAACCGTTCTGCCAGACTCCTGGAGCAGATGGAACAGTCCGGCCTGGTGTCGGCGCTGACCGCCAACGGCAACCGCGACATTCTGGTGCCGGTGCGCCCGGAGTGAGAACACTGCGCGCGTGGCGCGTGCCTGCCACATCAGCCATTTCCTTTGTTTTGAAAGACGCATGACCATGACTTCCCTCATCGCCCGCCGCAAGCTGTTGCTGCTCGCCCCGGCGCTGGCCAGCGGCCTGCTCGGCCTGGCCGCGCCCGCAGCCCTGGCGGCCACGCCGGTGCAACTGCTCGAGCAATGGCTGCAGCAGACACGGGGCGGCAGTGCCCAGTTCACCCAGACCGTGAGCAATCCCAAGGGCCCGGCCCAAGCCCCGGCCTCGGGCCAGTTCGCCTTCGAGCGTCCTGACCGCTTTCGCTGGGACTACACCAAGCCGTACGCTCAGGTCATCGTCAGCGACGGTCGGCAGCTTTGGACCTATGACCACGACCTCGATCAGGTGACCATCAGCGCGGTGTCGCAGGCCTTCAAGGGGACGCCGGCGGCCATCTTCGCCGGTGGCGATCTGGCGCAGTTGTTCACCTTGCAGGCCCAGCCCGAGGCCGGCAGTCTGCAGTGGGTGCAGGCCACGCCCAAGGCGCGCGACAGCAACTTCGACTGGATTCGCATCGGCCTGCGCGCCACACCGCAAGGCCCGGAAGTGGTCGAACTGCAGCTGCGCGATGCCTTCGGCCAGATCTCGACCATGCGGTTCAGCGCCATCCAGCGCAACCCGACGTTTGCCGCTGACAGTTTCCGCTTCACGCCGCCGAAAGGGGCGTCGGTCATCCGCCAACCCTGACCATGCAAGAGCACCCGGGTCTGTTCGACGATGCCGGGCTGCCCCCGGCGTCATCGGCACCGGCCGCAGCCGCGGCGCACGTCCCACCGGCCGCAGATGCGGCGCACGTCCCTCTGGCCGAGCGGCTGCGGCCGCACCATCTCGATGACGTGGTGGGGCAGCGCCATCTGCTGGGTCCCGGCAAGCCGCTGCGCGTGGCGTTCGAGACTCGCAGGCTGCATTCCATGCTGTTCTGGGGGCCGCCGGGCGTGGGCAAAACCACCCTGGCAAGGCTCATGGCCGACGCCTTCGACGCCGATTTTCTGCCTCTGTCTGCCGTGCTCGCCGGGGTGAAAGACATTCGTGACGCGGTAGCGCAGGCCCAGGCGGCGCGGCAGCGTGGACGCGCCACCATCGTCTTCGTCGACGAGGTGCATCGCTTCAACAAGAGTCAGCAGGACGCGTTTCTGCCGCATGTGGAAAGCGGGCTGTTCACCTTCATCGGGGCCACCACCGAGAACCCGTCGTTCGAGGTCAACAGCGCTCTGCTGTCGCGTGCCGTGGTGTATGTGCTCGAACCGCTGGATGACGCCGATCTGCTGGCGCTGATGCAGCGGGCACTGCCCGGCAGCGGCGTCGAGCGCATCGACCCCGCAGCGGCGCAGCGCCTGATGCGCCACGCCGATGGCGATGCCCGTCGCCTTCTGGGCGCTCTGGAACTGGCGCTGCAGGCAGCGCAGCGCGCTGATCAGACCAGCCTGAGCGCCGACTTGCTGGAGCAGACCCTGGGCGCCACGCTGCTGCGGTTCGACAAGGGCGGTGAGCAGACCTACGACCTGATCTCGGCACTGCACAAATCGGTGCGCGGCTCGGATGTGGACGCCGCGCTCTACTGGTTTGCGCGCATGCTCGAAGGCGGTGCCGATCCGCGGTATCTGGCACGGCGGTTGATCCGCATGGCCGTCGAGGACATCGGCCTGGCCGATCCCAAGGCGCTGACCCTGGCGCTCGAGGCCGCGCAGACCTACGAACGCCTGGGCAGCCCCGAGGGCGAACTGGCGCTGGCGCAGGCCGTGGTGTATCTGGCGATCACGCCCAAATCGAATGCGGTGTACAAGGCCTTCAACGCTGCCCGCGCCTTTGCCCGCGAGCAGGGCACGCAGGCTGTGCCCCTGCACCTGCGCAACGCTCCGACCAAGCTGATGAAAAACCTGGGCTACGGTCGCGACTACCGCTATGCCCACGACGAGGAGGACGCCTTCGCCGCTGGCGAGAGCTACTTCCCGGAGGGCATGACGCCGCCCCGCTTCTACCACCCCACCCCGCGCGGGCTGGAGGAGCGCATTGCGCGGCGCATGCACGACCTGGCGCAGCGCAATGCGCAACAACGGGGTTTGTCTGCTTCAGACGCGACCGGCGACACTGTTCCGCCGCCGCCAAACCCCGACTGAGGTCACGCAAACTGCGGGTTGACCCGGTGCCGGGGGCACCGAGACAGGCGGTTATCATCGCGCCACCAAAAAAACAGGGGGCCAGGACAGTCCGGCCCTCGCAGAAGCCCATGAAGCCTGTTCACCCCCTCCCGACGCCTGGGGCGCCGGGAGCCGCCGCGCCCGACCGGGCGATCGCTCCCCGTCGGCGCGGCCTGGCGTTGCCCTCACGCCCCTGGCCTGATGCGCCCGCACCCGATGGGTGCGGCGGCAGCGGCACGCCCTTTGCTTTCATCCACGGTTCCGTTGTTTCACTCCGGCCGCTCCACAAGAGTCAGGCCCTTACTCACTAGCCATCCGCTCGTCAGGAGATTGCAGGTATGGATATTTTTCTTCAGCAGATCGTCAACGGTCTGGTGCTGGGCAGCATGTATGCCCTCATCGCCCTGGGTTACACCATGGTGTACGGCATCGTCAACCTCATCAACTTCGCCCACGGCGACGTGATGATGGTGGGGGCGCTCACCGCCTATACCGTGTTCAAGGTGCTCGACCATGTGGCCCCGCACTTGCCCGGTTGGCTGACCGTGGTCATCGCCGTGGTCATCGCCATGCTGGCCACCGGGGTGCTGAACTACCTGATCGAGCGCATTGCCTACCGGCCGCTGCGCAACGCGCCCAAGCTGGCACCGCTGATCACCGCCATCGGCATGTCCATCTTGCTGGAGACGCTGGCCATGATCATCTGGGGACGCGACTACAAGGTGTTCCCGGCCGGTCTGCTGCCCAGCAACGTCATCAATGTCGCGGGCATCGTCATCACCCCGGTGCAGATCATGATTCTGGTCATCACCGCCGTACTGCTGGCCGGGCTGACCTGGTTGATCAACCACACCAAGCTCGGTCGAGCGATGCGCGCCACCGCCGAAAACCCGCGCGTGGCGTCGCTCATGGGTGTGAATCCCAACTTCGTCATTTCCTCGGCCTTCGTCATCGGCGCCATGCTCGCAGCCATTGCCGGGGTGATGTGGTTCGCCAACTTCGCCACCGCCAACTTCTACATGGGCTTCACCCCGGGTCTGAAGGCGTTTACCGCGGCGGTGCTGGGCGGCATCGGCAACCTCTCGGGGGCCATGCTGGGCGGCATTCTGCTGGGCCTGATCGAAGTACTGGGTGCGGGCTACATCGGCACGTTCACCGGCGGCATCTTCGGCAGTAACTACCAGGACATCTTCGCCTTCATCGTGCTGATTCTGGTGCTGACGCTGCGCCCGCAAGGCCTGTTGGGTGAGCGCGTGGCCGATCGCGCCTGAGGAGACCGACCATGGACAAACAAAAGAACTGGGTCTGGATTGTGGCCGGGGCTGTCGCGCTGATTGCGCTGCCCATGGTGCTGCAGATCGCGGGCGACGCCTGGGTGCGTATCGCCGCATTCGCCATGCTCTACATCATGCTGGCGCTGGGGTTGAACATCGTGGTAGGGCTGGCCGGCCTGCTCGACCTGGGCTACATCGCCTTCTACGCGGTGGGCGCCTACCTGTACGCGCTGCTGTCATCGAACCAGCTCACGAGCAACTTCGATGCCCTGGGGGCGATGTTCCCCAACGGCTTCGACGTCTCGATCTGGCTGGTCATTCCCATGGCCGCGGCGCTGGCGGCGGCGGCGGGCATCGCCCTGGGCACGCCGGTGCTCAAGCTGCGCGGCGACTATCTGGCCATCGTCACCTTGGGTTTCGGCGAGATCATCCGCATTTTCATGAACAACCTGAACGCCCCGGTGAACATCACCAACGGGCCGCAGGGCATTTCGGGGATTCACGGCATTCGGCTGTTCGGCTGGGACCTGAACCACAACATCCACCTCGGCAGTTTCACCGTGCCCTCGGTGGCGCAGTACTACTACCTGTTCCTGCTGCTGGTGGTGGGGGTGGTGATCCTGAGCTACCGCCTGCAGGACTCGCGCATCGGCCGTGCCTGGATGGCGATGCGCGAAGACGAAATCGCCGCCAAGGCCATGGGCATCAACACCCGCAACATGAAGCTGCTGGCGTTCTCCATGGGGGCGACGTTCGGCGGGGTCGCCGGGGTGATGTTCTCGGCCTTTCAGGGCTTCGTCTCGCCCGAGTCGTTCTCGCTGCTGGAGTCCATCATCGTGCTGGCCATGGTGGTGATCGGCGGCATGGGGCACATCCCTGGCGTCATCCTCGGGGCGGTGCTGCTGTCGGTGCTGCCTGAAGCCTTGCGCTACATGGGCTTCATTTCCGACTGGCAGCAGCACACTTTCGGCCATGTGTACATCGACAGCGGCATCCTGCGTCAGTTGATCTACGCGCTGGCCATGATCATCATCATGATCATGCGGCCCAAAGGCTTGTGGCCGGCGCCCGAACACGGCAAGAGCTTCACCAAACTGCCCACGCCGCTGCAGGAAGGAGGCAAGGCATGAGCGAATCCGTTCTGCGCGTGAGCGGCGCGTCCAAACGCTTCGGCGGCCTGCAGGCCTTGAGCGAGGTCGGCATCCAGATCGACCGTGGCCAGATCTACGGCCTGATCGGCCCCAACGGGGCGGGCAAGACCACGTTCTTCAACGTCATCACCGGGCTGTATCCGCCGGATTCGGGCGACTTCATCCTGGCAGGCAAGCCCTACAAACCGGCCGCCGTGCATCAGGTGGCGCGCGAGGGCATTGCTCGCACCTTCCAGAACATCCGTCTGTTCCCGGACATGACGGCGCTGGAAAACGTGATGGTGGGCCGCCATGTGCGCACCAACAGCGCGCTCATTGGCGCGGTGTTCCGCACCCGGCATTTCCGCGACGAGGAAAAGGCCATCCGCGACCGTGCGCGCGAGCTGCTGGCGTATGTGGGCATCGAGCGCTACGCCGACTTCCGCGCCCGCACGCTGTCGTACGGCGACCAGCGGCGGCTGGAGATTGCCCGCGCCCTGGCCACCGATCCGCAACTGCTGGCGCTGGACGAACCGGCCGCCGGCATGAACGCCACCGAAAAGCTGCAGCTGCGCGAGTTGCTCACCGCCATCCAGAAGGACGGCCGCACCATTCTCATCATCGAACACGATGTGAAGCTGGTCATGGGTCTGTGCGACCGCGTGACCGTGCTCGATTACGGCAAGATCATCGCGGAAGGTGTACCCGCCGAAGTGCAGAAAAATCCAAAAGTCATCGAGGCCTATCTGGGCGCAGGGGAGCACTGAGCATGTCCGAAACCGTCCTCAAAATCACCGGACTGCGGGTGTCGTACGGCGGCATCCAGGCGGTCAAGGGTGTCGATCTGGAGGTGCACAAGGGCGAGCTGGTGAGCCTGATTGGTGCCAATGGCGCCGGCAAGACGACCACGCTCAAGGCGATCACCGGCCTGCAGCCCATCACTGACGGGCAGGTGCACTACGCCGGGCGCAGTATCAACGGTCAGGGTGCCTTCGATCTGGTGCGCCAGGGTCTATGCATGGTGCCGGAGGGCCGTGGGGTGTTCACCCGCATGACCATCCAGGAGAACCTGCAGATGGGCGCCTACACCCGCAAGGACAAGGAGATCGACAGCGACATCGACAAGGTCTATGGCATCTTCCCGCGCCTGAAGGAGCGCCGCGACCAGCTCGCGGGCACCATGTCGGGCGGGGAGCAGCAGATGCTGGCCATGGGCCGGGCGCTGATGAGCCGCCCGCAGGTGCTGCTGCTCGATGAGCCGTCGATGGGGTTGTCGCCCATCATGGTGGACAAGATCTTCGAAGTGGTCGAAGACATTTCCAAGCAGGGCGTCACCATTCTGCTGGTGGAGCAGAACGCCAAGCGCGCGCTGGGCCTGGCCGACCGCGGCTATGTGATGGACTCGGGCCAGGTCACCATGAGCGGCCCGGCGCAGGAGCTGCTGCACGACCCGCGGGTGCGTGCGGCCTACCTCGGCGAATAAGCCGAGGCAGACTCTGCCCTTCCAGGACTTGCGGTACAGGCCCTGGGATCAGGCCTTGGCCCCGGCCTTGTCGGCTTCGGTGGTGAAGGCGTCGGCGAAGAAAGCGTCTTCCGGCAGCTTGCACTGCTGGCTGAAGTCGTGGCGTGCAGCGTCCACCATCACCGGAGCGCCGCAGGCATAGACGACGTGGCCGCTGAGGTCGGGCAGATCGGCCATGACGGCGTGGTGCACGAAGCCGGTGCGGCCGGCCCAGCCGGCGTCGGCCTCGGACAGCACGGGGACGAAGCGCAGCGTGGGCATGCGCGCGCACTGCTGCATCACCCAGTCGTGCAGGTAAATGTCCTGCTGCTTGCGCCCACCCCAGTACAGCGTGACGGCGCGCGCATCGCCTTGCGCCTGCATCTGTTCGAGCATGGCCTTGATCGGGGCGAAGCCGGTCCCCGAGGCGAGGAAAATCATGGGCCGCTGGGCGGCGTCGTCGCGCAGAAAGAAGCTGCCGAAGGGCCCCTCGATGCGCTGAATTTCCTTTTCCTTCATGGCGCTGAACACATGGTCGGTGAACTTGCCGCCCGGCATGTGTCGCAGATGCAGTTCGACCTGCGGTGCCTCGGTAGGGGCATTCGCCATGGAATAGCTGCGCCGGGCGCCATCGCGCAGCAGAAACTGCAGGTATTGCCCGGCGCGATAGCGCAACGGATCGGCCGCCGGGAGTTGCAGCATCACCCGCACCACATCAGGCGCCAGGTGCTCGATGCTGCTGACGCGGGCCGGCATTTTTTTCACCGGAAACTCTCCCGCGCCCACGACTTCGTGGCTCTCGATCACCACATCGGTCAGCGCCTTGGCGCGGCAGGCGAGAATGAAGCCCTGCGCGCGTTCGGCCTCGCTCAGCGCCTTGAGTTGGTGTGGCCCGAGGGTGATCTCGCCCTGCAGCAGCTTGCACTTGCACGAGCCGCAGGCGCCGTCTTGGCAGCCGTAGGGCAGGCCGACAGACTGGCGGATGGCGGCGGCGAGCAGGGTTTCTTCGGCCTCGGCGGCAAACTGGTGGCCGCTGGGCTGCACGGTGACTTGATGATTCATGACAGGGATGACAAGGGTTCGACGATGAAGGGGTCCAAGGCAATCAGGCAACCGCGTCTGCTGATCGTCGGTTGCGGCGACATCGGCATGCGCGTGGCGGCACTGGCGCGCCGCCGTTACCGGCTGCTGGCGCTGACCTCGTCGCCCGAGCGGCTGGGCGTGCTGCGCGCCGCGGGCATCGTGCCGCTGCTGGGCAACCTCGACCAACCCGAGACGCTCTGGCGCCTGTCGCGGTTGGCGCCCGATGCCGTGCTCATGCTGGCCCCACCCGCAGACACCGCTCTGCCACACGACTTGCGCAGCCGCCATCTGATTTCCAGACTGAAACAGTCGGGCATCTTATCCCGGCCCGGGAAAAAAGCCTTGCGCGTGGTCTATGCCAGCACCACCGGCGTGTACGGCGACTGCGGTGGCGAGCGGGTGGCCGAAACGCGTCGCTGCCAGCCGCAAACCGCACGCGCGGCACGCCGTTGTGACGCTGAGGCGCAATGGCGCCGCGCCGGGCGGCAGCGCGGCTGGCACGTGGGGGTGTTGCGCATTCCCGGCATTTACGATGCCCAGGCCCGCTCCCCGCGCGCCCGGCTCGAACGCGGCTTGCCGGTGCTGGCAGCGCCCGATGACGTCTTCACCAACCACATCCACGCCGACGATCTGGCGCGGCTGTGCCTGCTGGCGCTCGACCGTGCCACACCCGGCCGGGTGTACAACGTGGCCGACGACAGCGTGCTGCGCATGGGCGACTACTTTGATCTGGCGGCCGACCTGTACGGCCTGCCGCGGCCACGGCGCGTGCCGCGCACCGACGCCGCGGCCGCCGGGCTGAGCCCGATGATGCTCAGTTTCATGCGCGAGTCCAGACAGCTGGACACCACGCGCATGAAGGCCGAATTGCGGGCACGTCTGCGCTACCCCACGGTGGCGCTGGGGCTGCAAGGCGGCTGAGCCGCCCCGTCGCCCCCGGTGCGGGCCTGGCTCAATGCGTCTGCTGGCTGTGTTCTGGCAGTTGCAGCGTGGGCAAGGGACGCGCAGTTTCCACCAAGATCAGCGGGCCATCGTCCAGCTTAAGGGCGGGTTTGCGCTCGCGTGGCACATGGATGGGGGCGGGTTGCGCCGCCAGTTCAGCCTGCACGCGGCGAATCGCCTCGGCGTTGGACTGCACCCACTGCAGGCCGGCGGCCTGCGCCGTAGCTTGCAGCGCATCCACCGGCAGCACGTAGGGGGCTGTGGGTTCGGACGTGCTGGTTGCAGCCGCAGGGTCGGCTGCTGCGACCACAGCGGGCGCAGCCTCGGGTTCCACCGGTGCGCTGACAGCCGGCTCCGGCGCAGCGGCCGGGGTGGGAACAGCAGGCGCAACCTCGGTGTTGCCGACTAAGGCAGGCAGCGGTGCGGCGATGGGCTGAGCAGGGCTGTGGCTGTGTTCTGCTGCTTCAGCAGGCGTTTGCGCGCCAGGAAGCAGACTGGCTGGCAGCGCCATCGGCGCGGCCAGGGAACCGAAGCTGCGCCCGGGCTGGTCTTCGCTCGACGCGACTTCCGCCGCCTCGGTGGTCGCGGCAGACTCGGCTGTGCCCTCAGCGCCTTCCGCGCCCTCGACGTTTGCTGCCTCGTCGCGGCGCCCGCCACGGCGACCGCGACCCCGGCGGTTGCGTGCCTTGCGCTCGGTTTGTGCCTCGTCTTGCGGACCCTCACTCTGGGCGTCGAGCGGCGGTGTTGCAGACGGCTGGGTGTCGGCGGCAGCCACCCCGGCCGCGGCCAGGGCGCTGCTGCTCTCGGCGGTGTCGGCCAACGCGGCGGCTTCGGCGTCGCGGCGCGGGCGGCGGTTGTCGCCGCGGCCGTTTTGGGCACGGCGCGGGGCCTCGGCGCTGGAGTCGTCGGCGGTGGCCGCCTGCGGTGCCGCCGCGGCATCGCCACGCGGCTCCTTGCGGGCCGCCGCCTCACCAGCGGGGCGCTCGCGCTTGACCCGTTCGCCTTGGCCTTGTCCCGGCTCCCGCTGCTGGCGCGGCGGGCGGCTGCGGCTTGCCGCAGCGTCGGCGTTGGGCGCCTCGGTGTCGCTGCTGGCCTCGACGGCGGCGCTGCCTTGGCCGCGACTGCGGTTCTCGCCCTGGCCGTCGCGGTTGCGGTCGCGTCCGCCACGACGGCGGTTACCGTTCTGGCCGTTGCTGCCACGCGGGCCACGGCCGGTCTGCGCAGACGACTCGGCATCGGCCTTGGTCAGCGCGGCAGCCTGCGCGGGTGTGGCCTGCGGCGCCGTTGCTGCCGGGGCCGCAGCCTCCGGCGCAGCGAACAGGCGTTTCACCCAACCGAACAGGCCGCCCCCCGCGGCCGGACTGACCGGCGCCGGAGCAGGCGGGGGCGCAACGGGTTCGACGGCCTTGGGCGCAGCGGCTGCGGGCGCAGGGGCGGTGGGCGCCGGTCCTTCCGGGGTGATGCCGCGCACCAGGGCCTCCTGACGCGGGCGCTGCTCTTTTTCGCGGCGGGTGATGGCGGTGTCTTCCTCGATGGCGTCGGCCATCTTGTAGCTGGTTGGCAGGTTTTCCAGCCGCGGGTCGTCGTGCTTGAGGCGCTCGAGTTTGTAGTTGGGCGTATCGAGGTGCTTGTTGGGGATGAGCAGCACCGACAGACGCTGGCGCAACTCGATCTTGGTGATCTCGGCGCGCTTCTCATTCAGCAGGAACGACGCCACCTCCACTGGCACCTGCACGTGCACCGCGGCCGTGCCTTCCTTCATGGCCTCTTCCTGGATGATGCGCAGGATCTGCAGCGCGCTCGATTCGGTGTCGCGGATGTGGCCGGTGCCGTTGCAGCGCGGGCAGGTGACGTAAGCGCCTTCGGACAGCGCCGGGCGCAGCCGCTGGCGCGAGAGTTCGAGCAGGCCGAACTTGGAAATCTTGCTCACCTGCACGCGGGCACGGTCCTGGCGCAGCGCGTCGCGCAGACGGTCTTCGACCGCGCGCTGATTGCGCGGTTCTTCCATGTCGATGAAGTCGACGACGATCAACCCGCCGAGGTCGCGCAGCCGCATCTGCCGTGCGACTTCGTCGGCGGCTTCGAGGTTGGTGCGCAGCGCGGTGTCCTCGATGGCGCTGCCCCGGGTGGAGCGCGCCGAGTTCACGTCCACCGCCACCAGCGCTTCGGTGTGGTCGATGACGATGGCGCCGCCAGCCGGCAGGTTGACCGTGCGGGAGTAGGCCGTCTCGATCTGCTGCTCGATCTGGAAGCGGGAGAACAGCGGCAGATCGTCGCGGTAGCGTTTGACGCGCTCGACCGTGTCGGGCATGACGTGCAGCATGAACTGCCGTGCCTGCTCGAACACGTCTTCGGTATCGATCAGGATTTCACCGATGTCACTGGTGAAGTAGTCGCGAATGGCGCGGATGACCAGCGACGATTCCTGGTAGATCAGGAACGCGCCCTTCTGCGTCTCCGAGGCGTCGCGCACGGCGCTCCACAGCTTGAGCAGGTAGTTCAAGTCCCACTGCAGTTCTTCGGCGGAGCGGCCGATGCCTGCGGTGCGGGCGATCAGGCTCATGCCTTCGGGATACTGCAGTTGGTCCATGGCCTCGCGCAGTTCCTGCCGGTCTTCGCCCTCGATGCGTCGGCTGACGCCGCCGCCGCGCGGGTTGTTGGGCATGAGCACCAGGTAGCGCCCGGCGAGGGAGATGATGGTGGTCAGCGCCGCGCCCTTGTTACCGCGCTCTTCCTTTTCCACCTGCACCAGCATTTCCTGACCCTCGCGGATCACGTCTTGGATGCGGGCCTGCGAGGGCGATACACCCTCTTTGAAATACTGCCGCGAGATTTCCTTGAACGGCAGAAAACCGTGGCGCTCCTCGCCGTAATCGACGAAGCAGGCTTCGAGCGAGGGCTCGACGCGGGTGACCACGGCTTTGTAGATATTGCCCTTGCGCTGCTCGCGCCCGGCCTGTTCGATGTCGATGTCGAGCAGCTTCTGCCCGTCGACGATGGCCACGCGCAATTCTTCCGATTGCGTGGCGTTGAACAACATGCGTTTCATGTCAAGCTCCTGGCCGCGCGATGCGGCCGATACAAAGCGGGCGCCAAGGCGCCCCGATGCGTTGTGGACCGGAGCTGAAGCCAGGCCTTTTGCGTCGCAGACGTGCGGCGCACAGGGCGGCCAGAATCAGACTGCGCTCATGCCGAACCGTGCACCGGGCAGTCTTCCATTGCGCGTGCCGCCGTGGCGGGGTCGGAGCAGGGCTCCGGATTGCACAGTGCGCAGCCTGGTGCCGCGATCGGCCGCACCAGGGGAGAGGGAAGGGGAATGCGGCAGGGACGCACAAGCAAGGTTCGCCAGCGGCACGGGCATGCAGCGCCAGATCTGGGCTGGAGTGCGGTCGCGGACGAAGAGTCGATTCAAGGGTTTCAGATCCAGGGTGGCAAAGCCGGGCGGCGGTCACGGGCATCTGCACAGACGCAGCGGCGCGACGACATCATTCCGGCTTTGAACAACGCGCATTTCGGTGAAGTCCGTCCGTCTCGCTCCGACCAAACCGATCCAGGAGCAAAACGCACGGTGCGAGGCTGAACCTAAAATGCCCATCTGACCCAGGCGTTCGGTTGGCTTCGCACCGGCCCGAAAGCGGGCGGGGCGCGCAACCCTGTCAGAAGGCATGCCATCCATTCTTGGCAGATCGCCCAGCTGCCTCACGCAACTCCGCGTAACTCTTGCCAAAAATGCGTTGTTTCAACGACGCAACTTCACGTCCGATTATATGCACACCGCACCATCTCCCCAGGTTCGCCTCGTTCAGGTCGGTGATGCAGGCGAGGGGCAGCGGCTGGACAACTTCCTGGCGCGCCAGCTCAAAGGCGTGCCGCGCAGCCATATCCACCGGATCGTGCGTTCGGGCGAAGTGCGGGTCAACGGGGGACGGGCCAGCGCCGATCTGAAGTTGCAGGCCAGCGATCAGGTGCGCATCCCGCCGGTGCGCGTGGCCCAGCCGGATCAACCGCGCGCCGCGCCGCCGCTGCAGTTTCCGGTGGTGTACGAAGACGAGCATCTACTGGCCATCAACAAGCCCGAAGGCGTTGCCGTGCACGGCGGTTCGGGGGTGAGCTTCGGCGTCATCGAGGCGCTACGCGCGGCCAGGCCCGACGCCAAATTCCTCGAATTGGTGCACCGGCTCGATCGCGATACGTCCGGGCTGCTGCTGCTGGCGAAAAAGCGCAGCGCGCTGACGGCGCTGCACGCCGCGCTGCGCGAGCGTCATGCCGACAAGCGCTACCTGGCCCTGGTTGCCGGGCAATGGACAGGCGGCGCCATCACGGTGGAAGCGCCGCTTTACAAGTACCTCACGGCGAACGAGGAACGGCGGGTGCGGGTGGATGCGCAACTGGGGCAGGCCTCGCGCACGCAGTTTCGGCCGCAGGAGCAATTCGCCCTGTCGGGGCTGGGGACTTGGGACGGCCTGACCTTGGTGCAGGCGCGGCTGTTCACTGGGCGCACGCACCAGATCCGGGTGCACCTGGCGCATACCGGCCACCCCATCGTCGGTGACGACAAATATGGCGACGACACGCTGAATGCGCTGATGGCGCGCGGCCGCAGCGGGAGCTTGCCGCCGTTTCGGCGCATGTTTCTGCACGCCGAGTCGCTCGCCATCGCGCATCCGGCGACGGGTGCACGGCTGGACTTGCGCGCGCCGCTGCCGGAGTCGTGCACCGCGTTGTTGCACGCTTTGCGGGCACAATGCGCAGCATCTTGATTCCCGCGCCTGCATCGCCATGCAACGACAGCACTACGACCTGATTGTGTTCGACTGGGACGGCACGCTGATGGACTCCACGGCGGCCATCACCGGCGCCATTCAGGCCGCCTGCGGCGATCTCGGCCTGGCCGTGCCGAGTCGTGAGGCGGCGTCCTATGTCATCGGTCTCGGGTTGGAAGATGCGCTGCGCCACGCCGCGCCGGATCTGCCGTACGCCGATTACCCGCGTCTGGCCGCGGCCTACCGCAAGCACTACTTCGCTCTGGACGGGCAGCTCGTGCTGTTCGAGGGTGTGCTCGATCTGCTGCATGCGCTGAAGGCGGCGGGCTACAACTTGGCCGTGGCCACCGGCAAATCGCGCATCGGCCTGAGCCGTGCCATGGACCGGCCCGAGTTGCGCGGTCTGTTCGACGCCACCCGCACGGCGGATGAAACCTTCTCCAAACCGCATCCCGCCATGCTGCACGAGTTGATGGCCGAGTTGGCCACGCCGCCCGCCCGCACGGTGATGATCGGTGACACCACGCACGATTTGCAGATGGCGCGCAACGCCGCGTGTCCCGCCATCGGCGTGAGCTACGGCGCGCACGACACGGCGCAACTCGAGCCGCTGGCGCCCGTGGCGCTGGTGCATTCGGTGGCCGAACTGCGCGCGTTTCTGGCGGCCAACGGCTGATAGGCGCTGCGGTAGCCGCCGCAGCGCCTGGTTTCAACAGACGGCGCGTTGCGCGCTCACATCTGCGGCCGCATCACATTCGGCAGTTGGATGGAGGGCGCATTCACCACCGGCATGGTCACAGCAGGGGTTGCCACGCTTGGCACATTGACGGCAGGGGTGTTCACCACCGGCACGGTGATGACGGGCGTGGTCACCGAAGGCACGGTTACCGCGGGTGTGTTGACCGCAGGCACCTGCACCGCAGGCGTATTTACCACCGGTACGGCAATTGCTGGCGCAGCGAGCGCTGGAAGGCTTGGCGTTTGCGCGGCGGCCCCCGCCAGTGTGGCGGTTTGCAAACCAAGCCCCTGGCCGTGCTGGCCCTGCGCGGTGGCGGCAGGCGCACCTTGCTGGCTTTGTGCCGTGGTTCGGGTTTGCGCGGTTTCGCGCGTCTGCACTTGCGCGCGGGTTTGCGTAGGAGTGCCGGTCGCGGCGGCACTGTTGGCATCGCGTGTCGTCACGCTCTGGGTCGCGGCGGTGGACTGGCGGGTCTGTACCGTCGCCTTGGTTTGGCCATCAGCCGCGTCGCTGCTCGCGGCGGCAGACGTTTGCGAGGTCTGCACCGTGCGGATGGCCGTCTGTGCGCTGGCAATGCCGAACGACAGCGACGCGGCGGCGATCGCGGCGGACACAACGGTGAGGGTACGGGTCTTGGACATGCGATTTCTCCTGAAACAACGTTAAGGAAGTAAAGCCATCAAGCGAGTGGAAAAATTTCCCACAGACACGCTTGGGGTTATCATAGTGGAAAACTTTCCCACGTCAAGCAATGGGACTCTCTCGGTTGAGCTCTCTCTTATCCTTCGGCTATGTCTGATGCTCTGAAGTCGGCGGCACTGTCCATCCTGCGTCCCTTCGTCCGCTACCTGATCACTCAAGGCTGGACGTATGGGGCGCTGGCTGAGTTGCTCAAGTTCGTCTATGTGGGCGAAGTCATCGCTCTCGACGCGCGCAGTGGCAAGCCGGTGCCCACCGATAGCCGGGTGAGCCTGCTCAGTGGCATCCATCGCAAAGAGGTGCGGCGGCTGCGCGAAGAATTGCAGGACGGTTCCGGCGAGATCGCGCTGCGGCATGGCGCCAATATCTCGGCGCAGGTGGTGGCCGCCTGGGTGGCCTGCGAGGCCTACCACGACGCCGCAGGCGAGCCGCGTGCGCTGCCGCAGCGGGCGCAGGAGCCGCTGCCCAGTTTCGAGAGTCTGGTGCGGCTGGTGAAGGCCGACATGCGTCCACGTACCGTGCTCGACGAGTTGCTGCGTGCCGGTGTGGTTGAGTTGCAGGGAGACACTGTGGCGCTGGCGCGCCGTGGTTATGTGTCGGATCTGCCGCAAGACCGGTTGGGTTTCATGGGCGCGCACATCGGCGATCACCTGCGCGCGGCAGTGCATAACTTAGAGGGGCAGACGCCTTACCTCGAACAGTCGGTGTATTTCGACGCCTTGCCGCCGCAAGTGGCCGAGGCTGTGCGCGACGATCTGCGGCGGCTCGGCGAACGCCTGCTGCAGCAGGCGTACCAGCAGGTCTCGCGCGCCGAGCGGGCGCAAGCCGCTGCGACCGGCGCGGCTGACGCAGAGCCCTCAAAGCGTCTGCGCCTGGGCGTGTATTACTACGAGGAGGACATGCCGCCGCATACGCTGTCCGATGGCGCAACCGGAGAATCGACATGAGGCGGCTGCAACGCTATGGTTTGCAGGCGCTGCACGGCTTGGGGTTGCTGTGCATTGCCATGCTTTTGAGCCTTGCTGGGTCTCTGGCAGCGACCCCCGGAGGCATGGGAGGCACCGGTATCGAGCCGGGCGGCATCGGGGGTACGGGCATCCACCCCGGGGGCATTGGTGGCACGGGCATTCTTGCAATCGGTCCGGTGCAGCGTTTTGGCAGTATTTTTGTCAACGGCGGAGAGTACGAGTTGCCGCATGGGGTGCGCTACAGCGTGGACGGCCAGCCGGGCACCGAGCGCAGCCTGCACCTGGGCGACATGGTCCGCGTGCAGGCCGTCGAGCACGGCGGGCGGTTGGAGGCAGTCGACGTGAGCATCGACCACGCCCTGATTGGACGGCTGACGCAGATCGATCGCGCCAATGGTCAGGTGCGGGTGCTGGGGCAGACGGTGGTGCTGTCGCCCGACACCCAGGTGCGTAATGCGGAAGACCAAGCCCTGCCGCGGGAGGCTTTGGCGGTCGGCGACGTGGTGCGCGTCAGCGCGCTCGACCAGGGTGATGGGCGTTGGCAAGCTTTGCGTGTGGTGCGTCTCACCACTGCACACATGGCGAACGCGCAGACGCCTTTGCTGCTGCGAGGCCGGGTCGACGCGGTGAATGTCGCCGCGCATCAGGTACGTGTCCACGGCAAGTGGTTCGGCGTGGCGCCAGGCGCTGTGCCAGTCTGGCCCGCGCCGGGCGGTGATGTGGTCCTGCGCGGTGTGCAGGGCCGCAGCGGCGATGTCATCACGGCGATCATGACGGCGCCAGCGGTTAAGGCACCCGTGGGCACGCGGGTGATCATGGCTGGCTATCTGCAATCCGGTCCGCAGGGGCTGGAGGCGCATGGTTTGCACGTGCTGGGCGCCACGCCCTTGCTGGATGCGCAGTTGCGAGCCGCAGCACTGCAGGCCGCCCCGACCTTGATCGATGGCGTTCTGCGCAGTGCGACGACGGTCGCCGTGCAACGGGTGATTCCGCAGATCGACGCCATGCAGTACGCCCTGCCGCCGCTTGCAGCCACGCAGCCAAGCCATGCACCGTCCATGTCGTCCGATCGCAGTCAGGCTGCGGCGAACGCGGCAGGTGCCGTTCTGACAGGACCTGCGGTGCAGATGCCCTCCATCGTTACGCCGGTGCCGCCGATGGTGTCGCTGCCCGGTGTCCCATCCTCGGTACTCCCCGCTATCCCTCAGGTGCCGCCGACTCCGCAGATGCCCAGCATCAGCACGCCGCTACCCCCACCTGCAATGACACCGCCGCAGGTGCCCAGCGTTGCGCCTGCGGTCGTCACGCCGCCCAGTGTCAGCTTGCCCAACATCCCAGCGAGCCCACAACTGCCGAGCGTGCCGAGGCCGTAAAAAAGGCCAGCATAGGCTGGCCTTGACTGATCTTGAGTCGGCTCAGAATACGATCTGCCCGCCGATGCCGACCCCGAAGTTGGCGCTGCCGTGGCTCAGGCCCTTGTCCAGGTAGACCTGAAAGCCGCTGCCCTTGGGCGTGAGGTTGTAATTCCACGCCAGAATCACATCCGACGGTGCTGAACCACCCGCCACCATGGCTTGCGAGCCGGCATACATCAGCGTGACCACGTTCTGCTGGCTCGGTGCGTAGCTGGCGCCGACCTGGTAGATGCCGATATTGCGCAAGGCGTAGCCCGCTGGATTGCCGACGACGCGATAGCCCAGGTTGGCGAACGGGAACCAGTTGCTCCCCACAACCTGCTGCAACCCGACCCCGACCTCATAGTCGTTTTTGCCCGTGCCCAGGCCACTCGCGGCCGAGGCCGTGGCGAACTTGACCTTGACGTAGGGCGTAACCGAGGGCGTGAGACCGCTGCCCTGGAAGACCTTGGAGTGGCCAGCCAGCCAGATATCGCCCAGTCCACTGGCCGAACGCGTCTGGGTCGAGCCAGCACCGCCGCCCACCACTGTGCCGCCAGAGATGGTGGCATTGGCGGGCAGACCCGATTCGGAGACATACGGCACCGTCAGCTTGACGCGCCAAGTGTTGTTGTCGCCGTACTGAATGTCGGTGGCGTCATAGCGGATGTTGATGGTGTTGCTCGTACCGAACGTGCCTTGGAAGAACGACAGGGTGTTGCCGACGGTCAGCGCCGGCTCGGCCTGTGCGGTGCCGAGACCGCCAGCGGCGAGAAGGAGGGCAAGAAGGGTGGGACGATGGGACATGATGGTCTCGGGTCGGAGAAAGGGTGGGCCGGAAGTGCGCTGGGTGGGATACGCATGACGGTTCAAATGGCGTCACGACGGTCATGTCAGCAACCCAGCAACAAAACGTGGGAAATTCTCACACATCATAGATGCACCAACTTTGTCAGAACGCAATCCACCATCCGGCGAGGCTGCATGCGCTGGGTCAAAGGGCGCTGGTATCCTGCTGACATATCGACAAGGCCGTGTCCACACAACGACGTCCACACGCCTTCGACCATTCGACCTTTCCAACGCCCACCATGAGCGCATTGCCACCCGATACTCCCCCGTCCCGCCCCGACAGCACCGTGCAGCCCGGGACCTGGGAAAAGCAGGTGTTGGAAAAGCTGGTGCTCGAAGTGGTCAACGAAAAGCGGCGGGCGCGACGCTGGTCGATTTTTTTCCGTTTCGTCCTGCTCGGCATGCTGGCCGTGGTGGTGTTTGGCGGGGTGTTGGCCCAATACGGTGGCGGTTCATCGTCCGGGCCGCATACCGCTTTGATCGAACTCAACGGCCAGATTGCCATCGACTCGCAGGCCAGCGCCGACAACATCAATGCCGCCTTGCAAAACGCGTTCTCCAGCCCGCAGACGCGCGGCGTGATTCTGCGCATCAACAGTCCCGGTGGCAGCCCGGTGCAGGCCAGCCAGATCTTTGCCGAAATCGAGCGACTGCGGGCCAAGTACAACAAGCCGGTGTATGCGGTGTGCGAGGAAGTGTGTGCCTCGGGCGCGTACTACGTCGCCGCTGCGGCCAACGACATCTACGTCAATCCGGCCAGCCTGGTCGGCTCCATCGGTGTGCTGATGGACGGCTTCGGCTTTTCCGGTCTGATGGACAAGCTGGGTGTGACACGCCGCCTGTTGACCGCCGGTGCGAACAAGGGCTTCATGGACCCGTTTTCTCCCATGCCGGAAGACCAGAAGGCCTATGCCCTGGGGATGCTGGAGCAGATCCACAAGCAGTTCATCGCCGCGGTCGAGAAAGGGCGCGGCAGCCGCTTGAAGGTCAACGATGCTACCTTCTCGGGACTGGTGTGGACCGGCGAATCCGCCGTGCAGCAGGGTCTGGCCGACGGTTATGGCGACGTGGATCAGATCGCCCGCGACAAGATCAAGGCGCCCGACATCGTCGATTACACCCTGCAGGAAAACGTGGCCGAGCGCCTGGCCAAGCGCTTTGGCGCCTCCTTGGGCATGGGCGCGGTGCGCGAACTCTCGAACCTGGGCTGGTCGCTACGCTGAGGCTGCGCGCGCCAGCACATCGAAACCACTACGCCGCAGCATGTCGCACAGGGCGATGAGCGGCAGGCCGATCAGCGCAGTGGGATCGTCGCTGCGCATCATGCTGAGCAGCGCCGGCCCCAGCGCTTCGGATTTGGCACTGCCCGCGCAGTCGTACGGCGTGTCGAGTTGCAGATAACGCGCGATGTCGTTCTCATCCAGGGTTCTGAACCGTACCGCGGTCGGGCAGTCGCGAACCTGGGTTGTGCTGTCGGGTGCGACCACGCACAGTGCGGTGTGAAACACGGCGTCGTGTCCACTGAGGCGCCGCAACTGCGCCGCCGCAGCGTCGTGCGAGCCGGGCTTGCCCAGGGCCTCGTCACCCAGCATGCAGACCTGATCCGAGCCGATCACCCAGGCGCCGGGCGCGGTGCGTGCCACGGCGTGTGCCTTCTCGGCTGCCAGACGCAGCGCCAAGTCGCGGGGCGATTCGCCGCGTTGCTGCGTTTCATCGACCCCGGGCGCACGCGTCAGGAACGGCACCCGCAGACGCGCCAGCAACTCGGCGCGGTAGCGGGACGTGGACGCCAGAATGAGATCGGGTTCGGTGCGCGACACCATCAGTTCTTGCCGAAGAAGCGGCCGTGCAGCCAGGCGCCGATGAGAATGCCGGCCACGCTGAACAACAGCGGCCAGTTGCCCACGCCGAGTCCGGCGATGGCCGGCCCAGGGCAGACACCGCTCAGGCCCCAGCCCACACCGAAGATCGCCGCACCGATCAGGGTGCGGGCATCCAGATGCGAGGGATGCTTGCCGAACACGACACCGAACACCGGGCGCTTCATCAGGCGCGGCAGCAGGTGGTAGGCGATGAAGGTCACACCGGCGGCGCCGCCCATCACCAGCAGCAGCCCGAGGTTCTTGAGCATCAGGAATTGCAGAATGCTCTCGGGCTTGACCATGGTGGACAAGGCCAGACCGAAACCGAACAGACCGCCGGCGAACAGGGCCGACAGCATCACAGCCAGAGGCGGAACGCGCCGCATTTCAAAACCCTCCCAAGGCGCGCACGACGTGCGCTGTGAGGATGGCCGTGCTCAAAAAAATGATCACAGCAAGGATCGACGGCAGTTGACCCGAACCCACGCCGCAGATGCCGTGGCCCGAGGTGCAGCCACCCCCCATGCGCGCCCCGAAACCGCCGACGATGCCGCCGACGAAAAGCTGCCATAGCGGCACTTTGGTGACAAAACCTTCACCGCCGCCCAGGGTGTAGGTGAAGATGACGGCGCCCAGGATCAGACCCAGGCTGTATGTGAGACGCCAGTTGCGGGTCGATACGAATTTTTCGTGCTGAAAGAAGGGGTGACGCGAAATCAGTGACCAGACGGCGGTGTAGGCCGTGCTCACCCCGCCGATCAGGCCGGTGAGCCAGAACAGCACGCTCACCCCCAAGCCAATCAGAATCCCGCCGTACAAAAAGGGCTGCCAGCCCATCGGGAACCATTGGGAAATACTGTCCATCGTGATCTTTCTGTTGGGTCTTTGCCAAGGCGCTGCGGCCCTGTTCATCCATACTCTCCAGTGTAAGAGGTGGCCTTCGCTCCTGCCATGGCGACATGTTGCAGTCGGTAAACTGCGGCACTGTCATGCAGCCGTCCTCACACCATCCATCGCCCGACCTGCCGCCGCACGCGCTGGCCCTGTTCGACCTGGCGCGCACCGAAGGCGCGTTGCACGGGCAGTTTGCCGTCGCCCATCTGCCGCGTCTGTGCAGCTTGCTGGCCCGTCCGGACGATCAGACCGTGACCTGGTCCTTGCGCGGGTTCAACCGCGATCGCGTGGGTCTGCACCCGCAGCCCATGGCGTCGCTGCATGTGCAGGCGGCGCTGCGTCTCACCTGCCAGCGTTGCCTGCAGGAGATGATCCATGCGGTCGATGAAACCGCGATGTTCCGCCTGGTCAAGGACGAACCGGAGTTGACGCAGGAGGAACTCGACGCGCCGGACGAGGCGCTGGCCGCGCAATTGCCGGTGGACGTGCGCGAACTCATCGAGGATCAACTTATCCTGGCCCTGCCGCTGGTGCCCATGCATGCCGTCTGCCCGACGGCTGCGCCGCAGGTGGCGACCGAACCGCGCGCGGATGAGGCGCCAAAACAACAACCGTTTGCAGGCCTGCGCGACTTGCTCAACGCTGAGAAAAAACGCTGAAGCGCGTTGTTTGCCCGTGGTGGCTGCGCGCTCGCGTATAATGCTCAGCTTTTTCACAGGGGATTGCCGTGGCCGTCCAGCAAAACAAGAAATCACCTTCGAAGCGTGGCATGCACCGCGCGCACCAGCACCTGAGTGCGCCGCCGCTTGCCGTCGAGCCCACCACGGGCGAGACGCATCTGCGCCACCACATCAGCCCGAACGGGTTTTACCGCGGCCGCAAAGTCGTCAAGACCAAGTCCGACGAGTGAGTCTTGCCTCTGCGCCCCGTGCATCGCTCGAGCTTGCCAGGCTGCCCGCTGCCATCGGCTTTGCCGTCCTCTGAGCGCTGGGTTCGGACGCAGCCCAAGCCATGAGCGCCACTCTGGCCGTCGATCTGATGGGCGGAGACCATGGCCCCTCGGTCACGCTCCCTGCCTGCGCGCAGTTTTTGCAGCATCACTCTGACGGCCGTCTGGTGGTGGTCGGTCAGCCGCAGGTGGTCACGCCGTTGCTGGCGCAGTTCAAGCTGCAGGATGACGCCCGCGTCGAGTTCGTTGCCGCCAGCGAGGTGGTCGCGTCCGACGATCCCGTCGAAGTCGCGCTGCGGCGCAAACGCGACTCGTCCATGCGCCGCGCCATCGAACAGGTGCGCGATGGGCGGGCGCAGGCCTGCGTCTCGGCCGGCAACACCGGCGCGCTGATGGCCGTGGCGCGCTACCTGCTCAAGACGCTGCACGACATCGAGCGCCCGGCCATCGCCACCTACCTGCCCAACCAGAAGGGGCAGGGCACGCTGATGCTAGACCT